>DATCPG010000177.1:0-7456 GCA_036570225.1 Gemmatimonadaceae bacterium
TCCTTATACCGCTGCAGAATCCTTTGCACGTCCGTCGCAACCTTGTAGTGACGGTCGCCGATGAACTGCGCGTCGAGAATTCGTGACGACGACGCGAGCGGATCGACGGCGGGATAAATGCCGAGCTCCGTGATCGCGCGCGACAACACGACGGTCGCGTCGAGGTGGGCGAAGGCAGTCGCCGGCGCGGGGTCGGTGATGTCGTCGGCGGGAACGTAGATCGCCTGCACCGACGTGATCGATCCGTTCTTGGTCGACGTGATTCTCTCCTGCAGGTCACCCATCTCCGTCGCCAGCGTCGGCTGATAACCCACCGCGCTCGGCATGCGTCCGAGAAGCGCCGACACCTCGGAGCCCGCCTGCGTGAAGCGGAAGATGTTGTCGATGAAGACCAGAACATCGGCGTTCTCGACGTCGCGGAAGTATTCCGCTACCGTGAGGCCAGTCAGGCCAACGCGCAGACGCGCACCCGGCGGCTCGTTCATCTGACCGTAGATCAGCGCCGTGGAGTTCAATACGCCCGACTCCTTCATCTCCAGGTAGAGATCGTTCCCTTCGCGCGTGCGCTCACCGACCCCGCAGAACACCGACTTTCCGCCGTGCCCCTTCTGCACGTTGTTGATCAGCTCCATGATGACGACGGTCTTTCCGACGCCGGCGCCGCCGAACAGTCCGATCTTTCCACCCTTCACGAACGGTGCGATCAGGTCGATGACCTTGATGCCGGTCTCGAACACTTCCGTCTTGGGCTCGAGGTTCGCGAACTCCGGAGACGGACGGTGGATGGGCCAGCGCTCGACGTCGGCGGGAATGGGCGGACCGTTGTCCACGGGATTTCCGATGACGTTGAGGATTCTGCCGAGCGCCGCGTTGCCAACCGGCACCGTGATCGGGCCGCCAGTGTCTTCGACGTCCATTCCGCGCACTACCGCATCGGTCGACGACATCGCGACAGCACGGACCTGGTTGCGCCCAATGTGCTGCTGGACCTCGACGATGACATCGATGTCGACGCCCGCGTCGGTCTTGCCGCGAATGCGGAGCGCGTTGTAAAGCTCCGGAAGGTGCTCCGACTCGAAAGCGACGTCGAGCACGGGACCTATGACCTGCACGACCCTGCCGATGTTGTGCTGCTTCTTCTCGGCGTTGGCCTGTGTGGCTTTCTTTTTCTCGGAACGGACGGCAGTGGCCATGATTACCCCTCTAGCGCAGCGGAACCGCCGACGATCTCGGCGATCTCCTGCGTGATCTGCGCCTGGCGGGCGCGGTTGAATGTGCGGCGCAAAACGTTGAGCATCTCGCCCGCGTTGTCTGTTGCGTTCTTCATCGCCGTGCGGCGGGCACCCTGCTCGCCCGCTGCCGTCTCGACCAGCGCGCGATAAACCGAGTTGCGCACGTACGAAGGGAGGAGCTGGGTGAGAATCACTTCCGCCGACGGCAGAAGAATGTAGTCCGGTTGTGGTCCCTTACGCTCCGGAGGAGTCACCGGCAGAATCATCTGCGTCGCCGGCGGCGTCGAGAGCGCCGACTGAAACTTCGCGTACACGACGTACACTGCGTCGATCTCCGCTGACGCGAAACGCTGGATCAGCTCGTCCACGATCTCAGCGGCATTCTCCGCCGTCGGGCGATCGGTGACGTCGATGCGGCTCGAGGCGACCGCTCGTCCAACGTAGCGGAAGTATCCAAGCCCTTTCTTGCCGATGACGTGCAGCTCGGGCTCGACATTCTGCTCCTTCAGGCGCGCGAGCAGAGCGCGCGCTTCCTTGAGCAGATTGGCGTTGAACGCCCCGGCAAGTCCACGATTGCTCGTGAGCACTATCACCGCCGCCTTCCTTACCTCGGCCGGCTGGCGCAGCAACGGAAAGCGCTCGGCCAGCTCCGGTGTGTACAGGTTCGCGATGACTTCGGTCAGCGAGTTTGCGAACGGGCGCGCGGCGACGACGCGATCCTGCGCGCGCTTCATCTTGGAGGTGGCGACCATCTCCATCGTGCGCGTGATCTTCCGCGTGTTCTCTACGCTCTTGATCCGTCCCTTTAGCTCGCGTCCCTTGGCCATTGATTACGGCTTTTTCGGGGTGCGTGACTGGTTGAAGCCCTCGATCCCGCGCCTCAGGTCGGCCTCTGTTTCCTTCGACAGCACCTTCTCGGAGCGGATCTTCTGCGGCACCTGAGGGAACTGCTTCTCCATGAACTCCAGGAAGCCGCGCTCCCACTCCTTGATGTCGGCGACGGCAACCTGATCGAGGAAGCCGTTCGTCACGGCGAAGATGACCATCACCTGATTCTCGACGGACATCGGGCGGTACTGCGGCTGCTTGAGGATTTCGACCGTGCGAGCGCCGCGCTCGAGCTGCTTCTTGGTGGCGGCATCCAGATCCGACGCAAACGAGGAGAACGCTTCGAGCTCGCGGTACTGCGCGAGGTCCAGGCGGAGTCTGCCGGCCACCGAGCGCATCGCCTTTACCTGCGCCGAGCCACCGACGCGTGACACCGAGATGCCGACGTTCACGGCAGGGCGAACACCGGCGAAGAACAGATCGGCCTCGAGGAAGATCTGACCGTCGGTGATCGAGATCACATTTGTCGGAATGTAAGCGGACACGTCGCCCGCCTGCGTCTCGATGATCGGAAGCGCGGTCAGCGAGCCACCCGGCTTGCGAATGTTGGTGCCGTCGACAACCGACGCGTCTTCACTCAGCTTCGCGGCTCTCTCGAGCAGACGTGAGTGGAGATAGAAGACGTCACCGGGAAATGCTTCGCGCCCCGGCGGTCTGCGGAGAACGAGGGAGAGCTGCCGGTACGCGGCGGCTTGCTTCGACAGATCGTCGTAAACGCAGAGCGTCGGCTTTCCTTCGTTGTACATGAAGTACTCGGCCATCGCGCAGCCGGAGTAGGGCGCGATGTATTGCATCGGCGCCGGATCCGACGCGCCGGCGACGACCACGATGGTGTACTCCATCGCGCCCGCTTGGCGGAGCCTTTCGACAACGGAAGCGACGGTGGAATTCTTCTGCCCGATCGCGACGTAGACGCAGATGACACCGGTTCCCTTCTGATTGATGATCGTGTCGATCGCGATCGCGGTCTTGCCGGTTCCTCTGTCGCCGATGATCAGCTCGCGCTGTCCGCGACCGATCGGAATCATGGAATCGATCGCCTTGATTCCCGTCTGTAGCGGCTCCTTCACCGGCTGCCGGACGATGATGCCCGGCGCTTCGGATTCGACTTTTCGGGCGTGCTTGGCGTTGATCGGACCGGCGTCGTCGAGCGGACGGCCGAGTGGATCGACGACTCGGCCAACCAGCTCCTGTCCGACGGGCACCTCGAGGACTCGTCCGGTGCGACGGACTTCGTCGCCTTCCTTCAGCTGGAGGTAATCGCCGAGCACGACCGAGCCGATGTTGTCTTCCTCGAGGTTCAAGGCCAGCGCGGTGATCTTCTCACCGGTCTCCGACGAAGTGACCTCGAGCATCTCGCCTGCCATGGCCTTGCCGAGTCCGTAGATGCGGGCGATGCCGTCCTTGACCTCCAGGACGGTCCCGACTTCCTCGACATCCAGCTCGTGAAGGTCCGCCGCCTCGATCTCGCGGAGGAGTATGTCCTTGATTTCGCCTGGGCGAAGGATCGTCTCAGTGGCCATGATCTTTGTGCTCTGAACCTGGGCTGGGCGGGAGCCTTTTAGGCGCTCGCCGGAGGGGTTGGCTTAGCTTGTGAAATTTATCACAAGCTCCTTTATGAGGCAACAATGGAGGCTCTGGAAAATGTAGGCCGCCGCGCTGGGAACGCTGTCCAGCTAAGCGTCTACAAACCAAAGCACGGAGCTGTCGGCCTATAAGCTGAAGCCTTGGGCCTCCACAATAGAGAGGGGGGGAAGTCAGACCACACGTTTCGGAGAGAGTTCCAGACTCTACAGAACGCCTCGCCTCAAGATCCAGACGCCGACAGAACAGCCCAGAGCTTAAGCTGCAAAGCCAAGAGCCCCCTGCTTCAGTTTGTGGACGCCTACCCAGCGCCAGGATCTCGACGCCGATTATGACCGGCTCCGGGTCCTCCCCTGCGCAAATCGATCGATAAGATCCGTAGTTCTCAGCCGCGCAAGCGACGCCGGCCGCGTTCCGAAGATCCTTTGCGCCGTCACGGCCAAGTGCGACGAAGATGCGAAGTCGAGAATGCGGGCGATGTCTCTGATGTCGTGCCCCGGATTCTTGGCCAGCTCCGCCGCCGCGACGAGGCGCACGAGATCGATCACCCTTTTCAGATTGGGTGCGCCCGGCTTTGCGAAATTGCGGCTAAGGTGCTCGCGACTCAGACCGACCGCTTTTGCCAATGCGGTCGTCGTCACCGGCCGGCCCGAATGCGCCACCACCACTTCCCACGCGGTGCGCTGCAGCTGGGTCGTCAGTCCGAGACTCTGAGGAGGCTCGCCCAACGCCTGGCGGAACCGGGTTGAGAACGCGTGCGGCAGCACGAGATCCCGCGCTGCGTTGTCGTCTATTCCGTCGACGATGACGTCGATGAATCCGAGGGCCGCGCACCTCGCGACGGCCGGCGCGTCGGAAGGACGGAGCGGCAGGATTCCAAAGAACGGCGCGCTCGGAAACTCCGCCGCAAATGCGGCCGCCTTCCACACATCCTCATCGGGCGTGCCGAGGTCGATGAGTACCGCATCGACGAGAACTCGGCGGAACACCGACTCCAGCTCTTCTGCGGATCGGGTGGAGATGATCTTCCAGCGGCGCCTCGGAAACGCCGAGCGGACGAGAGCCCGAGCGCGCTCGCGCTCCAAATGGACGACGAGCGTCGGCATCGCTGCGGTATCGGTCGCAGACACAGCTAAACTCCGGCGTCCACTGAATCGAGGTCCGGCCGGCCTTCGATGAATTGCCGGACTACGGGATCGTGCGTGTGCTGAATCTCGTCGACCGTGCCGACCTGCCGAACTTTTCCTTCGAAGAGCATGGCTATCCGCGATCCGACGGTGTACGCGCTCCGCATGTCGTGGGTCACAACGATGCTCGTGACGCCGAGCTTCTCCCGCATGCGAATCATGAGCTGGTCGATGATCGCGCTGGTGACAGGATCGAGTCCGGTGGTCGGCTCGTCGTAAAGGATGTACTTCGGCTGTCGCGCGATCGCGCGCGCGATGCCGACGCGCTTCCGCATTCCGCCGGAGAGCTCGGCGGGGTACTTGGATTCGACACCGGGAAGATCGACCAGATCCAGCGCTTCGGCGACGCGCTTGAGGATGTCGGGCTCGGAGAGCCGGCCCTCCTTGCGGAGGCCCATGGCGACGTTGTCACCGATCGTGAGCGAATCGAAGAGCGCAGCGAACTGAAAGACGTAGCCGATGTGGGATCGCAGCGCGTACAGCTCGCCGCGAGGGAGCTTCGGAACTTCCTCGCCGTCGACGATGACGGTGCCGCTGTCGGGCTCGAGCAGCCCGACGATGTGCTTGATCGCGACCGATTTCCCCGTCCCAGAGTAACCGATCAGGATCATCGTCTCGGCTTCGTTGACTTCGAGCGAAAAGCCTTCGAGGACTTTGCGGGAGCCGAAGGATTTGTGGACGTCGATCAGCTTGATCACGTCACAAAGATGGACACAACCCTCAGAGACGGAAGGGGGGAAACAGGTTCCAACCGAACTGAACACGGTAGGAGGTGCCAGCGACCAAAGGTGACAGGCACCGGGTGCCTACGCCGGGACTTTTACTACTGGCGTGATGGCGGAGGGAGGTTTCAGAACGCCGCCAGGTGCCTGGCACCTGAGTGCGATCAGATCGCCAAACGTAAAGTCTGGGCGTGCTAACCCGGCGCCTGGAACCTACGCACCTCTGGCACCTCCCACCGTGTTCAGTTCAGTTGGAACCTGGCACCTTACGGTGCCAGCAAAAAAAAGGACGAGCTTTTGGCTCGTCCCCTTCTGCCCAACTAAACGCCTACGCCGCGAAACTCCCAAGCGCGCGGCCAACATCCCCTTCCCGCAGCCGCTTCAACGCGCGGTCACGAAGCTGGCGCACCCGCTCACGAGTGACGCCGAGCAGCGATCCAATCTCTTCGAGCGTGTGCTCGCGCCCGCCCTCGAGCCCGAAGTACAGGCGGAGGACCTTTGCATCGCGCGGAGGCAGAGTCGAAAGCGCCGTCTCGATCTCGTCGTTGAGGAAGCGGTTCATTGCCTCCTCTTCCGTGTCGGGCATCTCGTCGGCTACGAATCGCTCGATGAGCGAGCGATCGCCCTCCGGATCCATCGGGGCATCCAGACGCACGTCTCCGGTGTTGAGCGCGGCCAGAGACTGGACGACGTCGACGGACAGACCGGTGAGCTGCGAAAGCTCCTCGGGTGTCGGCTCACGCCGCATCTTCTGACGAAGAATCTCCGACGCCTTGATGATGCGCGAGAGATCCGCGGTGCGGTTGAGCGGCACGCGCACGGTGCGGCCCTGACGCGCCAGCGATGACAGAATCGCCTGGCGAATCCACCACACTGCGTACGAGATGAACTTCACGCCCTGATCTGGATCGAATTTGCGCGCAGCCGTCAGCAACCCGACGTTGCCTTCGCCGATGAGATCGATGAGAGGCATGCCGCGGTTCTGGTACTTCTTTGCAACGGAGATCACGAAGCGCAGGTTGCGCTGCACGAGCTCCTGTAGTGCATCTGGGTCTCCGGCCCTGATCCGACGGGCAACCTCGATCTCCTCGGTACCTTTGAGCAGCGGATAGGTGCTGACCTCATACAGGTACTGATCGAGAATGTCCCTCTCGGGCTCACTCGGAGCGATTCCGGCGACGGCCGTTTTACGGCGACGCTTTACTTCAGCCATTGGTGCATACCTCTTGTTACTGCTGTGAAAGCCTATGCGAATGCAGCCTTTTTAGAGGCCAGCAATGCGAGCGGATTATTGTTGTCTTCGACGACCTGGGAGCGCGAAACCAAACGCGCTGTTGAGCAATCGAAAATCCAGGTTGTAGAAGCGCTGCAAGATACCGGCCGTTGCTCTTTTAGCCATAGCAAATTTCTTGACTTCGATCATACCCTTGGATATCCTTCGCGGTTCCTGTCGGGTGCAGACTGCCGGCAGGGTAATGCCGGGGGTGTAGCTCAGTTGGGAGAGCGCTTGAATGGCATTCAAGAGGTCAGGGGTTCGATTCCCCTCACCTCCATGGCGAGAGTGGCGACTGGAACTGATGTTTGTTCGCGGGAATAGCTCAGTTGGTAGAGCACAACCTTGCCAAGGTTGGGGTCGCGGGTTCGAGTCCCGTCTTCCGCTCAGTAACTCAGCGCTTGCGCTTCGTCCTTGTTGAGACGGGTCGCCGTTTCCCCCGAGCAACGCCCTTGGGAGCACGCGCGGGCTTCACCGGCGTCTCCAGCACCACGCCGACGAGACGCGACAGCTCTGCGAGCTGGTCGCGCATCGCGTTCAGCGATCCGGCGGTGACGCGCTGCCAGGCGT
>DATCPG010000178.1:0-2841 GCA_036570225.1 Gemmatimonadaceae bacterium
GACTTCGATACGCGATTCATTCCGATGATGTGTCAGCACTGCGGCAACGCGCCGTGCGAGCCGGTCTGTCCGGTGTACGCCACCTACCATTCGCCCGACGGATTGAACGTGCAGGTCTACAACCGGTGCGTCGGGACGCGCTACTGCTCCAACAACTGCCCATACAAGGTTCGCTACTTCAACTGGTTCGGTTACGGAGAGCCGGCGAGGTCGCAGTACGCTTTCCCCGAGCCGCTCAACTGGCAGCTCAATCCCGACGTGACTGTGCGGGGCAAGGGTGTGATGGAGAAATGCAGCTTCTGCGTTCAGCGGATTCGGGAAGCCGAGAATCGCGCGACGGCGGAGAAGCGCGCGCTCAAGCCCGACGAGTTCACCACGGCCTGCGCGGCTGGGTGTCCGTCGCGAGCAATCGTGTTCGGCGACGCCGCCGATGAAAAGTGGACTGTGACGCAGATGGCAAAAGACGCGAGAGCCTATCACGTGTTCGAGGAGCTCAACACCTTCACCGCGGTAGTCTACCTGAAGAAAGTGACTCATCCCACGCCCGCGGCAGCGGGGCCGGCCTGACGATGGCGACGCTCAGTCAGCCAATTCCTGCGCGCGACGAGCCGCGCCGTCCGAACATCGCGAGCGCCGACGTTCAGCTGCCCGCGGTAAGGGACTACGAGCAGGTAGATCGCGAAATTGTCGGAACGCTGCACCCGACGGTCGCGTGGTTCATCGGGCTCGGCGTCGCCGTGACGTTCCTTCTGATCGGAATCGCGGCGTGGATGTACCAGATCTACAACGGCCTCGGCGTGGCGGGCTACAACCCGCCTGTGATGTGGGGCGTGTACATCATCACGTTCGTCTTCTGGGTCGGTATCGGCCACGCCGGTACACTGATCTCGGCGATTCTCTATCTGTTCCGAGCGGGATTCCGCACGACGATCTACCGGTGTGCAGAAGCGATGACCGTGTTCGCGGTCATGACCGCCGGACTATTTCCGATTCTGCACCTCGGCCGGCCGTGGAAATTCTTCTGGCTCATCCCGTACCCCAACTGGCGCTACATCTGGCCGCAATTCAAGAGCCCGCTGGTATGGGACGTGTTCGCGATCCTCACGTACCTCACGATATCGAGCACGTTACTGTACATAGGATTGATTCCGGACATCGCGGTCCTCCGTGACCGCGAGAACATCAGTCCAATCAGAAAGCGGATCTTCAGCACCCTGTCGCTGGGCTGGCGGAACACTGACAACGAATGGCGCCACTTTGCCCGCGCGTATCTGTTCCTCGCGGCGTTCTCCACACCGCTGGTGCTCTCGGTACACTCGGTCGTGTCCTTCGACTTCGCGATGGCGCTGACGCCCGGGTGGCACACGACGATCTTCCCGCCCTACTTCGTCGCCGGCGCGATTTTCTCCGGCATCGGAATGGTGTTCACGATCATCATCCCGCTGAGGAAGTTCTTCGGGCTGAAGCACTACGTGACCATCAACCACCTCGACGCCGCGGCGAAGCTGTGTCTGTTCACGTCGCTCGTGGTCGGCTGCGCGTACATGACCGAGTGGTTCGTGGCGTGGTTCAGCGGCAATGAATTCGAGAAGGCATTCTTCGCCAACCGGATCTGGGGCCAGTGGTGGTGGGCGTCGGCGATTCTTTACACCTGCAACATGGTGCTGCCGCTGACCTTGTTTTCGCAAAAGCTCAGGCGAAACCCGGCGTGGCTGTTCATCATCTCGTTCACAGTGAACATCGGGATGTGGTTCGAGCGGTTCGTGATCGTGGTGCCATCGCTGTCGCACGAGTTCGAGCCTTGGCAGTGGACGAGCTATCGGCCAACCTGGGTCGATTACGCCATTCTCTGTGGAAGCTTCGGCTGGTTCTCGATGTGGTTCATGCTGTTCATCAAGCAGCTCCCGGTGATCGCGATCGCGGAAGTGAAGGAAATCGTGCCGCCCAGGCTGCGATTGGCGCACACGCATGGAATCACTTCTTCGGGAGAGCATTTCGACTTCGAAGCTGATACTCCGGGAGAACACGACTGATGCGCGGAGTCCTCGGAGCCTTTCGCGAGCTGGACGCTGCGGTCAGCGCGGTCGAAGCCCTGAAGAAGGCCAAGCTGGGCGCGGTGCAAGTCTTTACGCCCACACCACGCCATGAGCTCGAACACGCTTTGGAGCGGGGCCCGAGTGGTGTTCGGAAATTCACGCTCATCGGCGGATTGCTGGGTGTGACATTCGGATACTGGATCGCGATCTGGGTGTCGGATTATTGGCCGCTCGTCGTTGGCGGCAAGCCAATCGCATCGTGGGTGCCCTACACAATCTTCGGATTCGAGGTGATGGTGCTGATCGGCGGCCTTTCGACCGTGGCCGGCCTCTTCATCAATGCGCGCGTTCCCCGACTGACGATGATGGTCGGCTACGATCCTCGTTTCAGTCATGGCGATTACGGCATCTGGGTCGAGTGCCCGCCCGACAAGGCTCGCAGTGCCGAAGAGCTTCTGCGCGAGCACGGTGCGGTGGAGGTGCGGCTTGAACGCTAGAACGCGCGCGCTCATCCTCGTGCTTCCGGCGATGCTCACGGCGTGTGAGTGGTTCACCGACTTCAAGCGCCAGCCATCGATCTCGACGTGGGAAGCAGTGAGGGACACCATCACTCCATCGCGTGGAAATCCACAGCAGTCGGTGCCGACGACAGGCACGGCCGTCGCCGGATTTCAGGTTTCATACGGCGCCTTTCCGGCGACGATCGATTCGATGGCGGGTATCAAAAACCCAACGCCGGTCAGCGACTCGTCCCTGGCGAACGGCAGGAAGTATTTCCAGATCAACTGCTCCGTGTGTCACGGAG
>DATCPG010000179.1:0-3121 GCA_036570225.1 Gemmatimonadaceae bacterium
GCTGTCATCAGGAATCATCACGAGCGCTGGGACGGTACGGGGTATCCCGACGGTCTGGGCGGCGAAGAGATCCCGTTCGCCGCGCGAATTCTTTGCGTGGCCGATGTATACGACGCGCTAACGACGGCTCGTTCTTATCGCGACAGCATGTCGCACGCGCGCGCAGCGCAGGAAATGCGCGCATCTCACGGACAATTCGATCCCGCGCTTCTGGAAGCGTTTCTCAGCTGGGCCGATTCTGCCGATGTTCGGCCACGGGTAACGCCCCAGCGGAACGCGATTCTCACGATGGACAAGATCCCACGACCCGACGTGCACGTATGAACCGCGCTCATATCCCCGGACTTCTCCTTGCCATCGCCGTTCTCGTCGCTTGCTCGCCAGAAGGCGGGTCACCGAGCGCCACCAAAGGAGTCATCGGTGGAACAATCGTCCTCTCCACCGCGGCCGATGCAGACATCCTGTTCCCGCCGCTGACGCTCACGGTGCAGGGAAGGCAGGTCGTCGATCAGATCTTCGACAACCTGGCGGATATCGGTACCTCGCTCAACACTGTCGGTGATGCGGGCTTCACCCCTCGTCTGTCCGATCACTGGAAATGGGCGCCGGACTCGCTCTCGATCGCGTTCCACATCAATCCCCGCGCGCGGTGGCACGACGGAGTTGCCGTGAGCGCCGAGGACGTGCGCTACACTTTCCGGCTGGTGAAGGACACGGCGCTCGCGTCACCGCTCGCCTCGAATCTGGACAACATCGATTCGGTTTCAGTAGTGGATTCGCTGACGGCGCAGGTTTGGTTCCATGAGCGGACACCCGACGAGTTCTTCAAGGCCGCCAGTCCGGTTGCAATCCTCCCTTCGCATCTGCTGAACAAGACGTCTCCGGCGATGTTGAGAGAGAGCGCGTTCGCCCGCGCACCCGTCGGAAGCGGAAGGTTCCGCTTCGCGGCCTGGGAGCGCAACGCTCGAATCGTTCTTCAGGCTGACAGCCCGAATTATCGCGGTCGCCCCAATGCAGATCGCGTGATCTGGCTCGTCTCAGCGGATTACGCGGCGGCTGCCGTGAGGTTCCTCGGCGGCACCGCGGATTTTCTCGAAGTAGTCAAGCCTGAGCTGGTAGCTCAGGTAAAAGCAAAGGGCGCAGATGTCGTCGCATCAGCGGGAAGCCTCGACTACGGATATGTCGCCTTCAATCTTCGAAATGCGAACAACACCGGACCCCATCCGGTCCTCGGCGATAGAGAAACGCGCCGGGCCCTGGTGATGGCCGTCGACCGGACCGCGCTTGTGCGCAGCGTATTCGACACGCTCGGCATGGTGGCGCACGGGCCAGCAACGCGAATCATGGCGACCAGCGATACGACCATTGGACTTCCGTACGATCCTGATCAGGCGTCGCGCACGCTCGACTCGCTCGGCTGGAAGCGCGGCGCCGATGGGAGCCGTGCCCGGAACGGCAAGCCCCTCGCGTTTTCGCTGATGGTGCCCGGCTCGAGCGCGATCCGGATGAAATTCGCGGTGCTGCTTCAGGAGCAGTGGAGAAGGGCGGGCGCGACAGTGCGCATCGAGCCGCTGGAGGTGAACACGTTCGGATCCCGAATGGAGTCAAGAAAGTTCGAGTCGCTGTTGAATGCCTGGCACATCGATCCGACGCCATCTTCCGTGAGAGAAGAATGGGCGAGCTCGGAAATCAAGAAAGGCGGGTACAACGCGACGTCGTACAGAAATCACAGCTTCGACGCTGTGATCGACACTGCCGTGAAAGAAATGGATCCGGTGCGCAGCGCTGCCCTTTACCGGCGAGCATATCGGACGCTCACCGACGATGCTCCCGCCATGTGGCTTTACGAGGTGCGGAACGCGCGCGGCATCAGCAAACGTATCCGCGTGGTGGGTCTCAGACCGGACGCGTGGTGGGCCAATCTCGCAGACTGGAGCGTCGTCGCGGGTAGTGTTCAGTAAAAGAGGAGGCGCGACTGATGCCAGTCGCGCTTCCTCTTTTTTTCTCAGCGTGGAATCCTACTTCTTGTCGTCCACGATCTCGTAGTCCGCTTCAACCACGTCGTCGGCAGGCTTGGCTCCGCCCTCCGCCCCAGCACTCGCACCAGCGGGCTGTCCGGCCTCCGGCTGAGCGTCCTGGCCCTGCTTCTGGTAGAACGCCTGACCGGCCTCGCTGAACACCTTCGTCAGCTCTTCCTGCGCGGCGCGGATCTCGTTCATGTCGTCGCCGCGGAGCGCCTTGCGCGCACGCTCGATCGCTGCGTCGATTTTCGTCTTCGTGTCGGGAGTGACTTTGTCGCCCCACTCCTTCACGTTCTTCTCGACTTCGTACGTCATCGAGTCCAGACGATTTCTTGCGTCGATCGCCTCTCTCGCTTTCTTGTCCTCGGCGGCGTTCTTCTCCGCGTCCTTGACCATGCGATCGATCTCGGCGTCGGAGAGTCCGCTCGAAGCCTCAATGCGGATTTTCTGCTCCTTGCCCGTGGCCTTGTCCTTCGCGGTCACATGCAGGATTCCATTGGCGTCGATGTCGAACGTGACTTCCACCTGCGGCATGCCTCGCGGTGCGGGCGGAATTCCGGTCAGCTGGAACTTGCCGATGGTCTTGTTGTACGTCGCCAGCTCGCGCTCGCCCTGTAGAACGTGGATCTCCACCGTCGTCTGATTGTCGTCAGCCGTCGAGAAGGTCTCGCTCTTCTTGGTCGGGATCGTGGTGTTGCGCGGGATGAGCACCGTGGTGACTCCACCGAGCGTCTCGATACCGAGCGAAAGCGGCGTCACGTCGAGCAGCAGAACATCCTTCTGCTCGCCGGTCAGAACTGCGCCCTGGACCGCGGCTCCGATCGCCACGACTTCGTCCGGGTTCACACCTTTGTTCGGATCCTTGCCGAAGAATTTCTTGACGATCTCCTGGATCTTCGGAATGCGCGTCGAGCCACCGACGAGCAGAACCTCGTCGATCTCGTTTGGCTTGATGCCCGCGTCCTTGAGCGCCTGCTACATCGGGGGCATCGTGCGCTGGATCAGGTCGTCGACCAGTTGCTCGAACTTGGCTCGCGTGAGCGGCAGGTTGAGGTGCTTGGGCCCCGACTGGTCGGCCGTGATGAACGGCAGGTTGATGT
>DATCPG010000180.1:0-1860 GCA_036570225.1 Gemmatimonadaceae bacterium
GACATACGACGAGAGCGGAGGATTGTGGAATCCATTCACGCGCGAAGACAGAGATGCGATTCAACGCCAGGCGAGAGCGCAGCTCACCGCGGCTGGCGCGCAGCTGGAGCTGATTCGTCACGCAAACGAAAGTGCGAGCGAGCTGCTGCGGCTGCTGCTCGCGAAGGATGGATACACGGTGGACGTTGCGTTGCGTAGCTAATTGGTGAAACTGCAACTGAACAATGCAACTGAACACTACCGGCCGGGGGCGGTGTGCGGGTCGGCTCTGGGCCACGGGCTAATCTCGAAACGCGCCCGGATGTAGCCCGCAGCCCCAAGCCGGCCCGCCGAAAGCCCCCGGCAGGTAGTGTTCAGTTGCAGTTAAATCAGTCACCGAACGTCGTACACGGTACTGACCCGACCCAGAAGGTACTTGTCGAACCACCCGACAATGTGCCGCAACCGCTCGACCCGGTGCCACGGCTTCCCCGATCGCGACAGCTCGTGCGTCTCGTCCGGGAATCGCACCATCACGGTGGGCTTGTGCAGGTATTTGAGGGCGCGGAACATCGCCTCCCCACCGTTCACCGGCGGCGTGCGCATGTCTGCCTCGCCCTCGATCAGCATCAGCGGCGTCGTCACGTTCGCGATGTGAGTGATCGCCGACCTCTCGGCGTAATCCTTCGGGTCCTCCCATGGCGCGGCGCGAAACCAGGTCGGGTTGAAGAGCGTGAAGTCCGCCGAGTACCACCAGCCGGCCCAGTCGGCGATCGAGCGCTGTGACGCTGCCGCGGCAAAGCGATGCGTCTGCGTGATGGTCCAGTTGGTGAGAACTCCTCCGCCGCTTCCGCCCGTCACTCCCATACGCGTCGAATCCACGTATCCGCGCTTGAGAACTTCGTCGACGCCAGCCATCAGATCCTTGTAGTCGTCGCCGGGATAGTGGAACTGGATGATGTTGCCGAAGTCCTGACCGTACGACGTGCTGCCGCGCGGATTCGTGTAGAGCACGACGTAACCCTTGGCCGCCATCCACAGAAATTCGTGAGTGAACGACGAACCGTAGGCGGTGTGCGGCCCGCCGTGGATCTCGAGTATGAGCGGATATTTTTTCGACGCGTCGAATTGCGGTGGCTTGAGAATCCAGCCTTCAATGCGTTTGCCGTCGAAGCTCTTGTACCAGAATTCTTCGGGCGTGCTCAGCGCCAGCGTGCCGAACAGCGCGTCGTTCACGTGCGTGATCTGCCGCGGCGCTACCCGAGCAGACCTCGCGTCCACGATGTACAGGTCCCCGATGTTCACCGGCGTGGAGACGGGCGTCACTAGCTTAGATCCGTCGGAGCTCGCGGAATAGGATACGACTTCATGATCGCCAGTCGTCACTGAATCGACCTTGCCATCGGCGACGGAGAAGCGTTTCAGATTCGCGCGGCCGTTCTCGGCGGTGACCACGACTACGCTTCTTCCATCGTTGGCCCAGATAACTCCGCCACCATTGCCGGCGCGCGGCGGGTGCTGGTCGGAGCCGATGCCGCCTTCCACCTCGTAGTCGTAGCCCGTCGTAAGATTCCGCGGCGTGGATCCGGCGCTCGCGTCGGTCACGAACAAGTCGGGCTGGTCGTAGGAGCGAACCGGTTTGGCGTTCGCCACCCCCGTGAACGCGATTCGTTTTCCGTCGGGTGAGAGAGCGATCGTGCCGATGTTTCCGTCGATGCTCGCGATCTTGACCATGCTGCCGCCGCTCGCCGGAACGGCGTAAATGTCCGCCCCAGTGGTCGAGTAATAGGGCTCCAGGTTGCGGTCCGACGTGAAATAGAGCTTCGATCCGTCGGGCGACCACACCGGCTCGCTTTCGTCGAAGTCCCCGAAGGTGATCTG
>DATCPG010000181.1:0-4164 GCA_036570225.1 Gemmatimonadaceae bacterium
AGAGAATCAAGGCGTCGATCAAAGGTCGGGTTTTCAAAGTGACATTCTCCTTTTCCATGTTCTATCGGTCGAGTGCGGCCTAACGCCTTAGTTCAGCAGCAAGCACAGTACAACCATCGCGGCGAAGCCGCATCTGAAAAGTGCTTGCCTGCTGCAACGTTTGTTAGACAACAGGTCGTGATGCTCAAGGTGTCGGCGCTGGAAGCCGCCGGAAGCCGGTTGGCGGCGGTGGGATTCGCGCGATGATTGCGGGAACATCAATCGGTGTACCACGCAAGTATGCGCCATACGCCTGAAGCAAGAGATCCGACATGTCGTCGCGCTGTCGTATGCGGTAACGATTCATGAAACGGCTCAGCGTCGTGTCGTCGCGAATTACTTCATTCCGAAGCCAAAGCCCGATCGACATGTGATAGAGTCCGGAACTATCGGGCAGCGTACGCCGCAGTGTGTCGCGCCGTGCGGCCGACAAACTAGAATCCAGGCGGCCAAAGACAGGCGCCAATTCCTCGGGGCCCCCAAGCGCAACGACGCGAGCGAGACCTGCGGGCGGTAAGGTGGGGCGTGCCACCTTGCTGCTGCTGCAACCCAGTACAGTCGAAAGAATGGCGATGGTTAGTCTCATACTTGATGCGTGGTTGTCTAACGCCTTAGTTCAGCTGCAAGCACACTACAACCATTGCGGCGAAGCCGCATCCGAAAAGTGCTTGTCTGCTGCAACGTTCGTTAGGGCGCACGGGCAGAAGCAGCGAGCTAGAAGATATATCGCAAAAACTGACCAGCAGAAGACGAAGGATCTCCCATGGGCGCGGTGTTGGGCTAGCTCCGTGTTGCTGAGTCCTCCGACCGCTCCCTTCGGCCCGTCGCCTTGCCGAGACGATAAGCAATGACGAGAGCAAGGATTGGAAACCCCCACGTCCACCATGGTAGCGACCGTTGCCGAGTCAAATCCATCATCGCGGCGAGCGACACAAAAAGCACAAAGAGAATCAAGGCGTCGATCAAAGGTCGGGTTTTCAAAGTGACATTCTCCTTTTCCATGTTCTATCGGTCGAGTGCGGCCTAACGCCCAAGTTCAGCTGCGAGCGAGTCTGATGTAATTGCGATCATATGTAATTCCTTAAAGCGAGCGCTCGTCTGCTGCAACGTTCGTTAGACAGCCGGCGCACCTAGGCTGTCCCCTTACGCATCGCGGAACAAAGTATGGCCAAGAACGATGCCCGCTGTGCGCGGCGACGCAGTGGTCAGCAATCCAACACCTCGGCTGAACTATGGAAGTATCATAAGAGACGCCCGCAGAACGAGCGTGTTCGATCAGCGCACCTTTATCGGCATCGAGAAAAGAAGATCGCCGCGGTTTGCGGCGATTTCGAGCCGCAACTCACCGGCTTCAGGTGCCGTGAACTCGAAATCATACGTCTCACCGTTCGCCAGCAGCTGGACGGATGGGCGCACGGTCGCGCGGCTTGGTGGAAGGTCCATTCCATCCTTGGCGAGCGCGCGCCACGTCAACGGCATGGAAGCCCGGGTAATCTTCACGTTCAGTGCGGGACGTGAGTTGTGAAGGTTCATCAGTCGAATACGATATCTCACTCCGGCGCGGAGGTTCTGCGCCGGCGGCGTCGCGCTTCCGTTCACGTAGACCGTTCCATCCTCGCTCTGCAGCCGCGGCGTGGTGACGAGCCACGCAATGTCGGTCGTCGAATCACGGACGGCAGGCGCGTCGACAACGAGCAATGCCCCATCAAGTCCGGCCTGCTGCTGCCGGAACTCATTGACGTGGGGGTGATACATGAACGTTCCGGAGCGCGGCGGTGTGAAACGCGCGACGAACGAATCGTTGGGCGCGATCTCCGGTGAGATGTGTCCCGGGTGGCCGCCGAATCCCGCGACACCATCGTAGTAGCTATCCAGCTCGATGCCGTGCCAATGGACGGACGTCGGCTCGTCGAGCTGGTTGACCACCGTGATGCTCACCGGCTCGCCGCGTTTCAGCACGAAGGTCGGACCCGCAACGTGCGGATGCGCGGCCGGCTTTCGTCCGTCGTCGAGAACGTAGCTGTACGATGGCGAGTCGGGGGTGCTGCCGACGTCCGCACTCGCGATCATGCGTAACCGACGGCGCGCACGAACCTCGGCGACCGCGCTACTGCGACCCGATGCCGGTAGCACGCTGATGCCCATGACCGGTCCGCCCATGTCGAGCATCTCATGCGCGTGCGACATTGGTGGACGGGGACTTCCGTCGATCGGGCGGGCGGGAAGAACGTGAAACGGATCGTGACAATGGAAGATCCAGTTGCCTTCTCTCGTCGGCACCCAGGTGAGCGAAAATGTCTGACCCGATGCCATGCGCTCGGTGTTGACCATAGTGGGAGACGGCTCGTGACTCAGGTCCTGGCTCACCTGCTCCGCACCGCGACTGTCGACTCTATAGTAAAAGCCGTGCAGATGCATTGGATGCGCGCCGGTACCCGCGTTGATCATGCGAATGCGGACCGAGTCGCCGAGGTGATAGCTGAGTCGCTCGGTGTGCGGCCACGACTTGCCGTTGATCGTCACGCGGATGATGGCCATCGTGTCGATGGAGCCTATCTTCGTCCAGAAGCCGACGAGGAAGATGCGATCCGGCGGCGGCGGCGATCCGGCTGCGTCGACGACGAACGCTCCCGAGAGCTCGTCGTCCAGGCCTGACCGGTTGGAGATGATCGACGCCGCATTCACGGTGTCCAACGGCGCTCGGCCGTCGATGGTTGGCGGCGGACTCGCGGCGCCCCAGTAGTAAAAGGTTCCCACCTGGCTCGCGGTAAATCGGATTTCGCGTTCTCCGCCAGGTCCGACGGACAAGGTGTCGCTACCGCCAGTCGCTGAACCGCGCGCGTTCAATCCGTGAACAACGAGACGCCGATTCAGAGAATTGTGAACGAAGGCGTGAATCTCAGTTCCCTGCGGAACGCGAATGAGCGGTCCCGGAACCTGAAGCGGACCCCCATCCCCTGCGAACGCGCGCACGACGATGCCCGCGCTCGAGTCGGCATCGGGATGCCATTCCCCTTCACGCGCGTCGAGATGAATGGTCAGCACGCCGCCGGCGAGTGTACCCGACGGAATCCTGTTGTCGTTGACGACGATCTGCTCGGCGGGCGCTGGGGAGAATGACGCGATCGCGACGACGGCCGATGCGGCACACACCGAACGAGCGACGCGAGCGATATGCCTGATCATTCGCTTCTCCTAGGGGGAACGGCGCGAAGAACGTAGCGCCGACGTCGGACCGGGGCCAGACGCCGCCCCGTCTTACGCACGAAGGGCTTCGGCTGGCTAACGCCTTAGTTCAGCTGCAAGCACGTTACAACCATTGCGGTGAAGCCGCATCCGAAAAGTGCTTGTCAGCTGCAACGTTTGTTAGGCTGTCGCCACAACGTGATTCGATTTGCGCGAGTTTTCGTGCTTCCACCTTGCAACCAGAACCAGAGCGATTAAAGCAAGCACGTTGATGCCGACATAGAGCCCACTGACTTGACTTCCAAAGCGAAGTGAAGAGTGGATGGAATGCTGAAATGATTGAGGAATAAAGCCAATACTCGGAGTAACTGTGGCGCCCAAAGCGATGCCGTATTCCACTATACCACTTATGGAAACTTGCGGGACTTGGAGGGCTTGAACGATAAACGAAAGCCTGCGAGCGACTGGTTTGTCCCGCCAAAGGAGTACGCCCGCTGCCACGCTGACTGCTCCGCCTATGATGGCCAGCATAAGTTGAAGCCAACTGATCTCGGTCCGTGAAATAGCAGCGCTTACGAATGCAATCAAACCGATAAGGATTTCGTAGATGGCCACACCTCGGCGAACTGTAGCGCTCATAGACCCTCCGTGATCAGCCTAACGCCTTAGTTCAGCAGCAAGCACAGTACAACCATCGCGGCGAAGCCGCATCCGAAAAGTGCTTGTCAGCTGCAACGTTCGTTAGGCAGATCGCGCGCGAGCATATACCCAGTGACCTGCCAGCACCACGAGACCAATCGCGATTCCGAATCCGGACAACTTGAGAAGGGCCTCGACCATGCCTCTCGGAGCCTCGGTACCGACGTAGGTGACCGCTCCGGACGCTTTTCCTGAAAGGATCAGGGCCACTTTCTCTTGCTTGTCAGAAGCGTATAAGAG
>DATCPG010000182.1:0-5452 GCA_036570225.1 Gemmatimonadaceae bacterium
CACCATGCCGCTCAGGAAGACCATCCACGATCTGTCCTTGCGCTCGCCGAGCCGCCCGAAGAGTCGCAGCGCGTGCGCGGCGGGAGCGAGAGGAAGGAGCGCTGCCGCCGGCCAGCCGAAGAAAAGCGCGATCGGGTGCGCGAGGAGCGCGCCCATCCAGCCAAAATTGCCTTTTACTGCGCTCCCGCCACCGACGAATGTTGCGTAGCCCTGGGCGACGAGTGCTCCGCCGAGGAAGATCGCGAAGAGAAGGAGGACGATCCCGCGAATCTCGCGCGCGAGCGCGGATCCCGATGGGGAGCTATCGCGCCCGTTCCGGCCCGAGCTTCGTGATTTGTCGGTCCTGGTAGATCGGGACCACAGAATAGGAGTCCACCTGCGCGGCGGCGGTGAGGTCGTCACCAAATCCTGCCGCTTCGAGCTCTTGTCCGTGGGACGATTCTTTGAAGACTTTCGCGATGTTGTCGCCATATTTCTTCTCGATCAGCACTGAAGCGGATGCCGCATCGTTGAGCACGATTGATTCGGAGCGCTTGGGAATCGCGCGAACGTAACGCCCCGCGCAGGCGGCGTCTTCGAGTGTAAAAGTACCCTCTTCTCCGGCGCAGATTATTGCGATGTCCGTGTTCGAGCTGGCCGCGACCTTCATCATGGCCAGTACCGCCGTAAAGTTGACGTACGAGGCTATAACTATGTCACGCGCCCCCTGAACCCCCAGGAGAGCCCGCGTCCCGTTGGTGGTCGTAATGAGGATCGTTTTCCCCTCTACGGCGCTGGGGGTGAAATCCTGCGGCGAGTTCCCCAGATCGAAGCCGGCGATGGGGTGCATGTTCTGCTCGCCGGCCAGCGTTACGGCCGAGCGCGAGAATTCCTTCGAGCGGGTTATCACGTCATCCGCACCGAGAAGCGGGATCACGGTCTTCGCCCCGTTTCCAAGAGCGGTAGCGACGGTAGTTGAAGCGCGGAGCACGTCCACGATGACGACAAGCCGCCCGACCGTATCGGTCGGGTTGCGCTCCGTAGGCGTGAAATAAACGTCAAGCCGCATTCAGTGGCTCCTTCATCAGATCGCTTTCTCTCTCGAGGAATTTCGTGTCCACCGCACCTTCCTGGAAATGCTTGTTGGCCATGACCCGCGCGAGGAATGGAATCGTTGTCGTGACGCCTTCGATGATGAAGCTTTCGAGCGCCACCTGCATCCGCCGCAGTGCTTCCTGCCGGTCGCTTCCCTGACAAATGACCTTGGCAAGGAGCGAATCGTAGAACGGCGGCACCGTATAGCCTGAGTAGACGTGGGTGTCCAGGCGAACTCCTGGCCCGCCGGGCGGATGGAAGACATCGATGCGACCCGGCGACGGCTGAAAGTTTCGCGCCGGGTCCTCGGCATTCACACGACACTCGATCACGTGCCCCCGTCGCTCGACGGGAGCCTTCACCGAAAGCCTGGCTCCTGACGCGACCCGAATCTGCTCCTTCACGAGATCCACTCCGGTCAACATCTCCGTCACCGGATGCTCCACCTGGATGCGGGTGTTCATTTCCATGAAGTAGAAAGACTTGTCCTCGTTGAGGAGCATCTCGATCGTGCCAGCTCCGACGTAGTCGATCGCCTTCGCGCCCTTGACCGCGGCGTTGCCCATCCGCTCGCGCAGATCCTGCGTCAACGCCACGCTGGGCGCTTCCTCGATGAGCTTCTGGTGCCGGCGCTGCACCGAGCAATCGCGCTCGCCCAGGTGGATGATGTTGCCGTGACGGTCGCCCATGATCTGGAACTCGATGTGCCGCGGGCGCTCCAGATACTTCTCGATGTAGACCTCGCCGTTGCCGAACGCAGACAGCGCTTCGGAACGCGCAAGCTGAAAGGAGCGCGCAAAATCCTCAGGGTCGGTCGCCACTCGCATCCCCTTCCCGCCACCGCCGGCCGCCGCCTTTATGATCACCGGGAAGCCGATCTCACGGGCGAGCTTGAGCGCCTCGTCGGGATCTTCGACACCACCGGCGGTGCCGGGAATGATCGGGACGCCGACTTCCTGCATCGCTTTGCGGGCGGCGGACTTGTCGCCCATGACGCGGATCTGCTGCGCGGTCGGTCCGATGAAGTTGATGTTGGACGCCACGCAGATCTCGGCGAATTCAGCGTTCTCGGCGAGGAACCCATATCCGGGATGAATTGCGTCGGCGCCGGCGATCTCCGCGGCAGCGATGATGCGCGGGATGTTGAGATACGATTCGCGGGCAGGGGCGGGCCCAATGCACACGTCGTCGTCGGCGAACCTGACGTGCAGGGATTCGCGATCAGCCTCTGAGTAGACAGCGACCGTCTGAATGCCTAGCTCACGGCAGGCGCGGATGACCCTGAGGGCGATTTCGCCGCGGTTGGCTATCAGAACTTTCTTGAACACTAGGGCTTATTAGTCATCGCTTGAGTTTCACTGCGGAGTGAGAACTTCCAATCAACGGCACTGCCGCTAGTCCGAAGTCCTCAGTCCGCAGTTATCAGGTGACTTCCTGCTTGACGGTATCCCACGATGTGTCGGAAGAAGCCGCGATGCCCTGCGCTCGTAGTGAGAACTCCGCGGGATTCGAAGCAGCGAACAGAGCGTCGTCGTAAGAGATGACACCCTTGTGGTACCAATTCATGAGCGACTGATCGAAGCTCTGCATGCCGTAGGGCACCGCGCCTTCCTTGATCAGCTGCGGAATGTTCAGAGACTTGGTCATGTCGCGGATCTGGTCGCGCACCGCTTCCGTGTTGACGAGAATCTCCACTGCGGGCACACGCCCTTTCTTGTCGGCGCGGCGCACGAGTCGCAGCGAGATGATCGCTTTGAGCGCGGTCGACAGCATGTAGCGTACTTCGGTCTGCTGGTGCGGCGGGTAGAATGACAGGATGCGGTTGATGGTCTGCGTGGCGTCCGTCGTGTGCAGCGTCGAGAAAACGAGGTGGCCGGTCTCGGCCGCTTTTAGCGCGGTGTCCAGCGTTTCGAGATCTCGAATCTCACCGACGAGCAGGATGTCGGGATCCTGCCGCAGCACTCTCCGCAGCGCCTGAGAGAAGGTGTTCGTATCCGTTCCCACTTCGCGCTGGTTGATGCTGCTCTTGATGTCGCGGTGCAGGAACTCGATCGGATCCTCGATCGTGATGATGTTCGCGTGGCGGTTCTGGTTGATGTAGTGGAGCATCGAAGCGAGCGCGGTCGACTTTCCCGAGCCAGTGATTCCCGTCACGAGGATCAACCCGCGCGGCATGAGCGCGATCCGCTCGCACACCTCCGGCAGATTCAGCTCGGCCACGGTCTTCGCCTGGAATGGCACGGTTCTCATGGCGTAGGCGATGGTTCCCCGCTGCTGGTAGGCGTTGACGCGAAAGCGTCCGACGCCGGGCACGGCGAGCGCGAAGTCCGACTCCTTGTTCTCCGAGAACTCCTTGATGTTCTTGGGCGCCATGATCTGCTCCGCGAGGCTGCGCAGATCGTCCTGCGTCAGCGGCGGCATCTCCAGCGACACCATGTGACCGTCGACGCGCAGCGTCGGCGGACGCCCGACCTTGAGGTGCACGTCGGATGCGCCCTGCTGAATCATGTTTTGCAGAATCGACTTGTAGTCGAAGCCTCCAGCGCCACGCGGCGGCACTGGGGCGGGAGCGGACGCGGCTGGCGTGCCCTTCGGCACGGCCTTCGGGCCGGCGGCTTCGAGCTTTACGTACGGTTCAGTTTCATCAGGCATTGGGATCTATGCGGAGGAGGACCTGCCCGTATTCGACCGGATGCGCGTTCTGCGCGAGAATCTCTTTCACCACTCCGTCGAACTCGGACTCGATCTCGTTCATGATTTTCATCGCCTCGATGATGCAGACGATCTGGCCCTTGCCGATTCTGTCGCCCACGGTGAGATAAGGCTTCGCTCCCGGCTCGGGAGCGCCGTAGTAGGTGCCGACCATCGGCGACTTCACTTCAAGGTACTTCGACTTCGGTGATTCGACCCTTGGGACTTCCACTCCCGTACCCGCCTCGGCCGCCGCGGGCGCAGGAGCAGCCGCTGGCAGCAGCGCCGGCATGGCCATCTGGGGCGCCATCTGCACAGCGCCGCGCTGTTGGGGCGTCTTGGAGATTCTGATCTTCATCCCCTTGTCGGAGGAGATCTCGATCGAATCCACACTCGACTCGTCCAGCATTTCCACCAGTTTCTTCACGTAGCGGAGGTCGATCATTGTCGTCATTTCGAGTCTGATGGGTCCAGCAGGAGAGCGCCGCTCAGGCAACTTCGAGCAGCTCTCGAGTGAAATCCGTGAGTATCTCGGGTCCGCTCGGGGAGAGATGAACGTCGTCCTCTATACGGACTCCTCCCCAACCCGGACGGTAAATTCCCGGCTCTATCGTCACAACTGCACCTTCGCCGAGCAGTGTCTCGACGGTCTTGGCCAGACGAGGGGCTTCGTGCACCTCGAGTCCCAGTCCGTGACCAAGGCTGTGTCCAAATGCGTCGCCATAGCCACGGTCCTCAATGTAGCGACGGGCGAGACCATCGGCATCCTGCCCCTTCATGCCCGCACGCACCGAGCTCGACGCGACGGCGTTGGCGTGCCGCACGATCTCGTAGATGTCGCGCTGCTCGTCCGACGCTTTGCCGATCACGACGGTGCGCGTGACGTCGGAGCAATACCCACAGTACTGAGCGCCGAAGTCGAGCAGCAGCAAATCGCCGCGCTCGATGACGCGCGACGATGCCCGCGCGTGAGGAAGTGCCGCGCGCGGACCGGAAGCGACTATCGTGGCAAACGGAAAATCCTCGCTCCCTTCGTCACGAAGCGCCTTCTCGAGGATCCCCGCGACGTTCAGCTCGGTCAGCCCCGACCGAACTTCCTGGAGAGTTTTCTTGAGCGCACTGGTCGCCATCGCGCCCGCGCGGCGAATGAGAGCAACTTCGGCTGCGTCCTTCGATTCTCGCAGCGCCTCCACCAGATTCAGCTGCGGTCGCCATTGCCACCGCGTGCCGTCGGTGAGCAGGCGCTGGAAGTCGCGGTGCAGCAGGTTCGCTGACTCGAATCCGATCACCTCGAGCCCACTCAGCGACGTGGCCAACGCCCACAGTCCGGTCCACAGACTCTGTTGCTCGATGCGCACGGTCGCGGTGTTGCCGACTTCGTCGCGAACCTGAGTGTCGTACCGGAAATCCGTGATGAAATGGAGATCGCGCTGCGTCAGGAGCACGAGCGCGCTCGAGCCGGAGAACCCGGTGAGGTACCGCACATTCGGCATGCTCGTCAGCACGAGGCCGTCGATGTGCGCCGCGGTGAGCGACTCCCGCAGCGCGGCGATGCGCGCAGGACGGCGATCAATCACGCACTGCCACCGGAAGCGCCTTCACCAATCCGCGCAGGGCAAGCTCGTAACCATAGGCTCCAAAGCCACAGATCACGGCGAGCGCGGCGTCGGCAAGCGCAGAGCGACGC
>DATCPG010000183.1:0-5106 GCA_036570225.1 Gemmatimonadaceae bacterium
CACCGGGGGTGGTCACACCTGAATCGCAAGCTTTCGCGGAAAGAGCGTGCGAAGCCGTCGCGGTCCACGAAGGCGGCGGGCCAGTGACTGCGGTCGCCGTCACGGTAACGTCCTTCGAAGGCGTGAAGCCCTGCGCGGTACCGTCACCCGAGAAATACGCGCCGTTGTTGTCGGCGGCATACTGCTCTTCATACGTCGCGAGGTTACGAAGGTCAGACTTCATCGCGGCGACATACGCCTTGTCCTTCGTGTTCGCGAACTTCGGAATCGCAATCGCGGCAAGAATACCGATGATGACGACCACGATCAAAAGCTCAATGAGTGTAAAACCCTTTTTGTTGCTCACTTGGGGACTCCCTTTGGTAGAGTTGAAGCTCCGCCCGCTGTCCGGGCCTCTGGCAAGTATGTCAAAGACTGGACACAGCGAGCTCCAGTAACTTGGCAAAAAAGCAAGGGGCCAACCACAGACCATCGGTAGCCGCTAAGGCGTTGGCGTAACGCGACTTACAGCAGTTCCTCAATGGGTATCCTGAATCCCCCTAACGCTTGCGTTTTGCAACTGAATTGCATTTTGCAATGCGCCGGGACCGACGGATGTCCGTCGGTCCCGACGCATTCTTCGGTGTCTGGCACCCGAGTGCGCTCAGAACTCCAATCGTAAAGTCTGGGCGTGCTAACCCGGTGCTTGGCATCTACGCCACTGGCACCTCTCACCGTGTTCAGTTCAGTTGGAACCTGTCACCCTGTTCAGTTCCGCTGGAACGTGTAGTAGTCACCGGTTAAGCCAGTACGACACCTTAACGAGGAACGTATTGGCCGGGTGCAGCCGCATGAGATCCCGCACATCCCCCTGAAAATTCTGTTCTCCCTCGGCCCCAACGTAGCCTTGCCGCCCCTCGTTCCACACCACGAAGAGCGTCGAGCCTGGCCGGTACTCCCAACGGTAGACCAGGTTGGACTGGAACGCCTTGAAGTTGAAACCGCCCGGATTGCTGGTGACCGCGAGGTCGTTGAACAGGGCGTATCGGTCGTCGTACGCTTCCGCTCGCGGCGTCGCGGAGAGCTGGCGCACGTTGCTGTACGTTCCCTTCGACACGAACGGCTGCGTGTACGCCTGGAACGACATCTCCGGGGTCAGCGTGTAATTCAGGCGCACCGTCACCCCGGTCGTGTGCTGGTCGAGGTGCGCGAACGCGTAGTGCGTGCCCGCGGCATCGTCGAATCGACCGAACCACTGGTTGTCGCTGACGTTGTGCGACCAGTTGAGGGTCAGCGCGGAGCTGAACGAGCCGAGCACCTTGAAGTCGATCTCCGGACCCAGGTTGATCGAGTGGTTCCGGCCGCCATCACCCCTGAAATAGTTGAGATTGAAGTACGGGACGATCGTTTTCCGATCGTCGCCTCCGATGGATAGCCATGGCGACAGGTAAGGGTCCTGCCTAACCGCGGGTCCACCCCGCGCTGCGCGATCGTCGTATGTCGACCCCAGCTGACCGATGGTTCCACCCATGTGCCAACCCCAGTTGTTCTTGAACGTGATGTGGGTGTTGGTGTTGTAGGCGGCTTCGAGTGGCAAGCCGTCGGTCGTCCAGTATTGCCACCAGTTGTTGTTCCACTGGAACCGGTTGTAGAAGAGGCGTTGCTTCCGGTCGAAGTATCCGACCCACGTGTTCCACGACACCTGGTCCGCCCGCCGAAGATAGCCAAGGTCGTTGAGCTCGAATCCCGGGGACCGGCGCTGGTACGCTGACTCGAACAAGACGTGCTCTCCACCGACCTTGCCAAAATGGATTTCCTCAGCGTCCCCGCTCAGCACAGTGCGGCTGGAGTCGAGCGGAAGATTGGCGTCGGGCCGCTGGTACTGGTGCACACTATTGGTCTGCAGGCCGGCTATGACCGCTGGACTCCCGTGCACGCGACTCTCATCGAGCGTTCCGAATATCTCGTATCTGTCCTTGAGAAAGCGA
Source organism: Gemmatimonadaceae bacterium (assembly GCA_036570225.1). Lineage (GTDB taxonomy): Bacteria > Gemmatimonadota > Gemmatimonadetes > Gemmatimonadales > Gemmatimonadaceae > UBA4720. The sequence goes on from DATCPG010000183.1 coordinate 1,968, forward strand.
TGCCGGAAATCAAACGCGGCGGCGTACGCGTCGGATGCGAGGTACGGCGACGACCACTTGTCCATCCTTCGGTTCACCGCCGTGACGATGGCACCGATCGCGCTGCTGCCCTTCCGAAAATCCTGTGTCGCGCGCGCGACCGTGAAATTCGTGAACGGATCGTACGTCGTGTCGCCGGGACTCGCGGCTCGCTGCGTCGCCGCGTCCAGCACGCCCACCGTCAGACCGCGGGGGAACCGACCGAGCAGTTTTGCCGCGCCGATTATCGTCGTCGGCTGGAGCGGGACAGTGTCGCCGTAGATTCCGGCGAGCTCGGGAGTTCGTCCGATGCGCCTACTATAGTATAGGTTCTCCCCGTTGCAGTTCACCGCGCTGCAGTTCACGCTGAAGTTGAAGAGACCTCGACCCGCAACGAAGAAGGGGCGCCGCTCGTCGAAGAACGACTCATAGGCGGAAAGGTTGAGCACCGCCGGATCGGATTCGACCTGTCCGAAATCCGGGTTGATCGTTGCGTCGAGCGTCAGGTTCGGAGCCAGCCGGTACTTGAAGTCCCCACCGACCGTCATGTTCGATTTCTGGGCGAAGGCATTGTTGACGATTCGCGATGCGTTCTTGGTCACGACGTAGGGCACAGCCTCGAGCTTGCGCGGCGATTCCAGATCGTCCAGTCCGTCGAGCGCTCCGAACTGGGACACGAATCCAGGCTTCGATTGCCTGAGCAGCGGCCAGATCTCGCGCTCGGAATACCTGTAGATGTCGCGATCGATCGAGATACCGAAGACGTGCTTCCTGTCGCTGCTGTAGCGCATCTGAGAAAGCGGTATCCGGAACTCGGCCGTCCAGCCGAGGGAATCGATGCGGGTTGCGACATCCCACACGGCGTCCCACGCCTGGTCCTCGTTGCCGTCGTCGTAGATGGCCTGATCGATTTTGACGCCGGCCGCATTGACACCGAACTCGTACCCGGTTCGCCGGTCGTGGTAGGAGTCGATGAACAGCCAGATCATGTCCGAGGAAGTGAACGTGTCGCGCCTCTCGAGCAGCTTGATGATGCTGTCGGGGTGAGGATCGAACGCGCGTACGAACACGTACAGGTTCGATGCGTCGTAAGCGATTTTTGCCTCGGTCTTGAAGCGCGGAGGCTTGTCTTCGGTTGGACGCCACTCCTTGAACGCCATGATGGGCGGTGCGACTCGCCAGACCTGGTCGTCATCCCTGCCGTCGATCACGGGCGAAACTTCAGCCCGGACCGCGGTAGCGCCGGTATCTGTGGGCGCGGCGACACTGTAGGGTTTGGGTGATCCCCGATCGGCGCTGGCGGGCGCCTGTTGGAGAACCTGGAGGTTGAGGGCGAGAGCGAGGAGCGCGGAAAAACCAATCATTGAATGATCCAGTCTGGGCGGAAAAAAACCGATGGCTAGCTCTTAACAGTGATTGGATACCCTATCGGTGGATTTGGTTGAAAGTTTCAACATCGCGCTGTGGCAAACTGATGACTTTCTGGCCGTCTCTGCCGATGGTTTTGACGACTGCTCGGATGCGCCCGAGTGCTGGCGACCGATAGCAAGGGCCCGTATGTTGTTTTACACCCCCCCCAAATCAGAGGGCACCATGCGCACCTTTCTGCCTCTCGCCGCAGTCCTATCGCTCGGAAGTCTTGCCGCGTGCAGCAAGCCGGCGGCTTCCACCGCAGACACTGCAACGGCCGCGTCGACGACTGCGACCACCACGACGACCACGACCCCCGCAGCGACTGCTTCGGCGGACCTGACCACCAACGAAGGGAAAATCCGGAACGCGATGAGTGCAGCGCCCGACTCGGTCGCATCAGGCGCGACCATAATGGACTGGCCGGCGACTGACGGCGGCAAGTTTGTTCAGCTCCGCGCGGGCAAGAATGGCTGGGTGTGTTATCCGTCAACGCCGGCAGCGACTACTGCCGTTGGTCAGGATCCGATGTGCCTTGATGGCGAATTTCAGAAGTGGGCTGGCGCATGGATGACCAAGAAAGCGCCGAAGCTTTCCGGAGTCGGAGTTGCCTACATGCTCCAGGGTGATCGTGGAGCAAGCATCACCGATCCATTCGCCAGAACCGCCGAAGCCGCCAAGAATGCGCAGGATTGGGTCGTGGCTGGTCCGCACATCATGGTGACGACGCCCAACACGGCGTCGCTCAATGCGCTTCCCGGCGCGCCGACCGGCGGCACTCCCTGGGTCATGTGGAAGGGAACGCCGTACGCGCACATCATGGTGCCCGTAAAGGGGTAGACTCTACGGGACGAGCTTTTAAGTGCAACTGAACACGACCGGCCGGGGGCTTTCGGCGAGCCGGCTTTGGGCTCCGGGCTGACCTCGAACGCATCCACGTGCCGCTCGCGGCCCGTGGTCGGCTAGCACGCCGTTCCGGGCTGGTAGTGTTCAGTTGCAGTTTTCTCAAGCACAACTCACCATCCTTTGAAATGCGAATGATCCGCCTGCGCTGGTCCTCACTCGCCCTTCCGATCCTTTTTCTCGCCGCCGCTCGGCCGGCGGATCGCCGGCCGATAACCGACACCGATCTCTTCAAGTTCGTGTGGGCCGCCGATCCACAGATCTCCCCAAATGGGTCGCAGGTTCTCTTCGTGCGCGTGAACGTGAACGAGGACAAGGACCGTTACGAGACACAGATCTTCGTTGTCCCATCTGATGGCAGCGCAGCGCCGAGGCCTCTGACTTCGGGGCGCAACGACCGGTCGCCACGATGGTCACCGAGCGGGAGGGAGATCGCTTTCGTCCGCACGCCTGAGCCGATAGATGGCAAGTCGCAGCCGTCGCAGATCTATCTCATCTCGATGGATGGCGGAGAAGCGCGTGCACTGACCAGCGCGCCCAACGGCGCTTCGTCTCCCGTGTGGTCGCCCGATGGACGCACGATCGCCTTCAACTCTTCCCCCAAGCCCGATTCGTCTTCATCGGCGCAAGCGAAGCTCGATTCCCTGAAGGGAGCGGGCGACTCGACCCAGAAAAAGCACGTGAGTGACGTCCGTGTCATCACCCGCGCGCAGTACCGCTGGAACGGAGGCGGGTACACCGACCCGACGTCGCACAATCACATCTGGACGGTGCCGACGTCGATCGGCCCCACCGGCGTGTTGCCGAC
>DATCPG010000184.1:0-18162 GCA_036570225.1 Gemmatimonadaceae bacterium
GGGTGGCGCTGCTCAGGTCGATGGACAGCGCCGATTTCAACCGCGGATTCCGTCATCCGGAACGCGACGGAGCGCCGACATTGCGCCAGTTGCTGGGCCTCTACGCCTGGCACGGGCGGCACCACGTCGCACACATCACATCATTGAGAAAGCGGGAGGGGTGGTGACAGAGCTGGCGACATCTGGAGCGGGATGTTTCTGGGGCGTGGAAGTGACATTCAGAAACACCCCGGGAGTGAAGGACGCGCCCGCTCCGCCATCTTCTACCACACTCCCGAGCAGAAGCGCATCGCCGAGGAGTCGAAACAGAAGCTCGAGGCGAGCGGCAGGTTCCGGAGGCCGATCGTGACCGAGGTCACTCCGGCTTCCACATTTTACCTGGCCGAAGACTACCACCAGCGCTATCTCGAGAAGCGCGGGCTTGCCAGCTGTCACGTATAGCCAGGCATCGACTCGCGGCACTGCGCTTGCCACTTGTGCTTATCCAACTCAGAGGTGGTGCAGAGTGCGCATAAAAACGGAAACATTGAATTCGCGGAAGACGACCTGGCTGCTCGTCGGCGCCGGCGCCGCGATGGTGGCGGGGAGATTGGTCGAGCGTGGACTGGAGAAAGGATGGCGGGCGGTCAGGCACGAGGATCCGCCTGACCTGGGAGCGCACGGCAAGAGTAGCTGGCCCGCGACCCTGGCGTGGACGGCCATTTCTGCTGCCACGATCGCCGCGGTGGAGCTGGCGGCCCGTCGCGGAGCTCATCTCGGCCTCAGACGGCTCACTGGCAAGCGACCGTCCGCGAATCTGTGAAGCATTCGCCAGCATTTCTCAAGCTGGTAGATGACGCGAAGGCTCGCGTTCGCGAAGTGAGCGTCGAGGAAACACGACGCAAGCTCGAGACAGGAAAGGCACAGGTGATAGATGTGCGCGAGGAGAGCGAGTGGGCCGCGGGCCATGCGCGAGGCGCTTCGTACCTGGGGAAGGGCGTGATCGAGCGCGACATCGAAGGGCGGGTCCCCGACAAGAATGCCGAGATCATCCTGTACTGTGGTGGTGGATTTCGTTCGGCACTATCTGCGGACAGTCTGCAGAAAATGGGGTACCGGAACGTTGCGTCGATGGCCGGAGGGTGGCGAGCGTGGCAGGAAGCAGGGGCACCCGTCGAGTCGGGGAAATAGGAGGGATCAGTTGCAGTTAACCTTTCTCCCGCAAAAAGTGGCAGTCACAAAGTACTTGACCCCGCAAAGTAACCCGGTAACTTGAACCCAGCTTCTACCCGGGGGCGGGTGTGCTGAAATTGCTTCTGATGCTGGCCTCGATCGCCAACGTAGCCGGCGGATTTGTTCTGATTGCGACGTGGGCCGCCATGTGGCAGCGAGTTCCCATCATCGTGTTGGCGATCGGAGGCTCTCTGCTGATTCAGGGCGCTTACACGATTCTCTACCTTCGCGGCGACCTCGCCCGTTGGGGAGAACTGCCGACCGGAGCGCTCTTTGCGGGCGAAGCACTCTCCGCAGTCGTCGGAGCCGGAGGATTGGTCCAGGGCATTGCCCACAACATGAACAGCGCCGATATGGAAATGGCGCCCGTTCTCGCGGGCCTGATGATGCTCCTCCAGGCGCTCCTCGCTCTCCTCTATCTGTTGATGACAAGCAAGCTGCGCCCGCGCGTCAACGGACGCAGCTCTGCCTGATTCCTACGGCCGCAGCCCCCCGTGGTCTACGGGCTCTCGGCCCCGACGCATGAAGAGGAACTCGTAAAGCAGCGCGGCTACCAGTGCGCCGACGATCGGGGCGAACAGGTAGAGAAGCTGCGCCTCATAGATGCCGCTCGCGACGGCAGGTCCGAACGAGCGGGCCGGGTTCATCGACGCTCCGGTGAGTGGCCCGATCGCGAGGATGTCGGCAGCGACGACGAACCCGACCGCCAATCCGCCGATCTTCGGACCGCGCAGGTCCACCGCAGTTCCGTACACGACGAAGACGAGGAAAAACGTCGCGATCGCCTCAACGAGGAATGCCTGACCCGACGTGACATCCAGCGCGATGGTGAGACCCCCGCCCCTCGTCGCGATGAAAGTCGCTTCCGAGACCGAGAGCTTGAGCGCGTAGCCGGCGGCTACTGCCCCCAACACCTGCGCGATGATATAAAGAGCCGCCATCATGGCTTCGATTCTTCTCGTCGCGAGAAGACTCAGCGTCACCGCCGGATTGAAGTGACCGGAAATGCGCATGAGCGCGCTCACCATGACCGCCAGAATCAACCCGTGCGCGAGCGCGACCTCGATGAGGCCCGTCGGTGATCCGGTTACCCGCGCATGAATGATCGCGCCGCTGCCGACGAAAACCAGAGCGAATGTGCCGATGAATTCGGCGACGAAATGCCGCCACGCGTCCCGCATTGTCCTGCCCCTGTGATGATTGTTGGGGCCGCGGCGCGCGAGATCGCTAGATCACTCTACGCAGTACCAGCGCGGCATTGATTCCGCCGAAGCCAAAGGAATTCGTAAGTATGTGCTCAACGCGCTCCTTCCGCCCGGTGCCAGGCAGAAAATTAAGATCGCACGCCTTGTCCGCAACCTGAAGATTGACCGTTGGCGGAAGCCACTCCTGCTCCAGCGCGAGCGCGCAGATGGCCGTCTCGATCGCTCCAGACGCGCCGAGAGCATGTCCGTAGTAGCCCTTGGTCCCGCTCATTGGGACTTTGTACGCGCGATCGCCCATCACTTTCTTGATCGCCATTGTTTCAGTGCTGTCGTTGAGCGGCGTCGAGCTGCCGTGCGTGTTGATGTAGCCGATCTCTTCCGCCGAAACGTTGGCATCGTCGAGTGCAAGCTGCATCGATCTTGCGGCCTGCGAGCCATCCGGGCGCGGCGCTGTCATGTGGTGCGCGTCGTTGGTCGTTCCGTAGCCGGCGACCTCCGCATAGATCTTCGCCCCACGCGCCTCGGCGCGCTCGTACTCCTCGAGAATGAGCACGGCTGCTCCTTCACCCATCACGAAGCCGTCGCGATCCTTGTCGAACGGGCGGGACGCGACCTCCGGCTCCTCGTTGCGGGTGGACATCGCCCGTATCAGCGAGAACGCGCCGAAACAGAGAGGAGCCAATGGCGCCTCGGCTCCGCCCGCAATCATCACGTCCGCGTAACCGTCGCGGATTTGCCGGAATGCATCTCCGATCGCGATTGTGCCCGACGCGCAGCTCATCGCATTGGTGGAGTTTGGCCCCATCACGCCGAGCTCGATTGCGATGTTGCAGCTCGACGCGCCCCCGAATACCGAGAGGGCCAGCGCGGCGTCTACTTCCCGCAGCCCGCGCTGGAGAAAAACAGCTAGCTGGCTTTCCGCGTATCCGATTCCGCCTAGCGCCGTCCCCATGTTTGCGCCGACCCGTTCCTTGTCCTCGCGCGACAGATCGAGATCGGCGTCGGCGAGGGCCATCTGAGCTCCGACGACGGAGAACTGCGCAAAGCGATCCAGCCGCTTGGCGCGCCTGTTCTCGAGATGGTCGGCCGGCACGAAGTCGTTGACCTCCGCCGCGTTATGACTCCTGAACTGCGACGGATCGAATCGGGATACCGATCGCACCGCGGAGCGTTGGCGCTGGAGTCCGGACCACAACTCGTCGCGTGTCGTGCCTATCGGCGTTATGGGGCCGATACCCGTGATTACGACTCTGCGTTTGTTCAGCTGAAACACATCATCCTCATTGCTGCCGTTTTTTCCCTTCGCGCTCCGCCACCGCCGCGAGCCCCGCCAGCGTGCGTGACGCGATTCCGTGCACAAACACGGGTCCGATCAGATAGTTAGCCGCCAGTCTTCCAATTCCAGGCAATCGGCGCGGCCCGTTCCACAAATGCACGATTCGTACGTGCGTGCCGCCGGATGTAGGTGAAAATGACCATTCGACGTCCATCTCCTTCGTGATACCCCCCACATGCCGGAATCGGATCGATGGCCGCTTTTTGTCCACCGCCATTTCGGACAGCCACCACGTTGGCCAGTTGATCCGGAGCCGTCCCCTCGGCGTCTTAACCTGGAATGGTCGATTGGCCGACATTTCCACCAATCCTCCCCCGTCCGAACGGCGTGTGCGAAACCGCACGTACCGGTAATGGGGGAGATAGCGCGGCCACAGCTCCACCTGGCTTGCCAGCTCGAAGATTGTAGCCAACGGCGCTCCCACGATCTGTTCGTCGACCGTCCGCATCGAACGACCGTACGGCATCGGCCCGAGATCAAACGCCCGTCCGATGCGGTCCGTCATCGATCTACAGGTGTCCAGCTCGTCGTCACGCGGAATGCGCGACGCCGATGTACGACCGTATTTCTCGCGACTGCCTCCCGCACTGTATCCACCAGCTCCTCCGGCGTGAACCCCCTCATCACGGAGACGACGCCATCGTGACGGCTAACGGCATGAAATCGAAGGGGAAATGAAACAAGCCAGAGGCCAGCCGCCGCGATCCAGCTGCGTCGGAGATCGCTGACGATGACTCTAATGCGTGCGACGCGGTTCATCTCGCGCAGAAGCTCGAGCGCGTCTGCGCCTGCGAAGTGATGGAGAAGCTGAGAGCACATTACGATGTCGACGCTGTGATCCGCGAACGGAAGTCGCAATGCATCACCGCAGACGGTGAGCGTAAGCACCGGACGGCTGGCGCGGGCGAGCTCGAGCGCCGAATCGAGTCCCATCGTCGTCAGCTCGATTCCCATCTCCCGGGCAACTTCCCGCGCTCGAGATGGGATGTCGCCCAGTCCCGTTCCAACGTCGAGGAGTGTCGCTTCAGACGGAACATCTTTCAGCGATTCCTTCAGCTCATCGATCGCGGAGCTCAATCCTCCGAACAGGGAGTTGGCGCGAACGACATCACCGATCGACCGTGTAACAACCTCGGGATCGACGTCCGGGCCGTCGAGTATCTCCACACCGCGCTTTCGTGGAGGGGTGAGGATGGAGCGCATGATTCACCGCTCCAGCTGCGCGTAACCGCCGCGGTAATAGAGTAAAGGAGTGCCGTTCTGCGCCCGCGCCGCTTCCACCTCACCAACGATTATGGTGTGGTCTCCAGCGTCGTGCTTTGCGGAGGTAGCGCATTCGATTACTCCCAGGACATCGTCGAGCACCGCGAAACCTTTCTGTGACCTGCTGTAGCCGACTCCCTCAAAGCGATCGATATCCACGATCGCGAAGCGTCGCGCGACTTGTTCCTGAGTGGCGGAGAGAATGTTCACCACGAATCCGGACGCGGTAGTGAGCGCCTGATGAGCGGAGGCGTTCTTCTCGATGCAGATGAGCACGAGCGGTGGATTGAGACTCACCGAGCAGAACGCGCTAACCGTCATTCCGTCGTCGGAGCCGTCGCTATCCTTCGTGGTTACGACGGTTACGCCCGACGGAAATCGGCCGAGCACGCTACGGAACTCGTCTGGGGTTACGCTCAAGTTCTGAAGGCCGGAGAGATGAAGAGGTTGAAAAGAAAACGTGGGTTCAGCACGACACTCGTCGGAATGAAATCTCCCGCCACGCCCACAAGCAGGTCTGCCATCTCCTTCCGGCGAGAGAGAGCCTTCGCGGCGTTGTTGAGAAAGTAAGGATACGCTATGGCCATGCCTACTATTCGCTCCAACTTCCATTTTCCGCCGAATTCGTTGCGCCGCGCCGTCTCGTAGGCGGCCAGGGATTTGTTCTCGTTCCGGGCGCCGCCCTGCAGCGCTTCGACGATGAAAGGTGCGAGCATCTCCCCCCCGCGAAGGGCGGCGTACATCCCTTCGCCGGTGAACGGATCAAAAAAATCCGCGGCGTCGCCGACCAGAGCAGCGCCGGAAGCCCAGGCGGGCCGAGATTCCGTCGCAAATGGGCCCGTCGCACGCACATCTTCCACACGCTCGGCGCCCACGAAGCGCTCGGCGAGGTGGGGACGAGACGCTATCCACTGCTCCAGGAATTCATTGCGTCCTTCGCCGACCTCTCGCGCTCTCGACATGGGGACGACGACTGCGACATTCATCAGTCCGCCGCCAACGTCGACGATGCCGAAATACCCTTGATGGTCGACGTGCATCTCCCCGAGCGCGCCGACGTCGCGAACGTTCCGGTAGTGTGTGACCAGTGCGAGTCGCCGCGGAAAGAATCGACTCGTGTGCGTCAGGCCGAGTCGTTTCCCGACGACCGAGCGAAGCCCGTCAGCGCCGACGACGAATTGGCTCGTCAGATTGTGCGGCTTTCCGTCCGCCCGCATCACGCTCACGCCACTGACGCGTCCGGCTTGATCTCTGACGACGTCAGTCACGCGCACCAGCTCTTCGACGCGCGCGCCGGCGGCGCGCGCGCCGTTGAGCACGATCGAATCCAGAATGGTTCGGCGTATCGCCAGACCATAGTCGCGAAAGGGTCGAAATCCGTGGGTCGATGCAAATTCTCCGTCGACGAAATGTCCGTCTGGCGCGCGCACCCTCATGCCGGCCAGGTGCGCGGGACACGTCCCCTCGATCTCATCGAGCACGTCCATTTCCGAGAGGATGCGCGACGCCTGCGGGCTCAGGTACTCGGCGCAAATTTTGTCGCGCGGGAACTTCGCTCGGTCGAGCAATAGGACGTCCAAACCTGCCCGGGCCAGGAAATGCGCAGTCGACGCGCCGGCCGGACCTCCGCCGACGACTATCACTTCTGCATCGAATCGGGCCAACCGTTATCCGATCGCGCGCGCTACGCGCTGGAACAGCCCCATGTATTGCCAGTGCGGGCGAGGCAGGCGAAGAATTGACGCCGCCCGAGTCAGGTATGGCAGGACGACAGATCGCGAGTCCGCCGAGAACATGAAGCGGGGATGATCGGCGGCAAATTTCTTCAGTCGAGCTACGGTTGCGCGGAACTCGATTGCGCTCGAGAAATAAAACGTGGGATCGAGCAGTGTACTCTCTGCCGGCACCACTCCCTCCGCGATCGCAATTCGGTGCAACGTTGTCCCGGGATAGATGCGCAGTCCGACAGTTAGATAAACCGCGTCGCCCCGCCGGAGACGCCACGCCGCGAATGCGAGCGTCTCCTCGACGGTTGCGGCGGTCTCGCCTGGACCGCCCACCAGGAAAATCCAGAGCGTCCTGATTCCGAACTTCTCGACTCGCTCCGCGACTTCATGCACCTTCGCCGCGTCGAATCCCTTCTCGAGTTTTTCCAGAACTGGATCGCTCGCGCTCTCCGCCGTAATTCCGAGCGAGCGGAAGCCGGCGGCCTTCATGGCGCCCAGCAGCTCCGCGCTTGCGGTCGCCGGTGTGAAATTGGTGGTATCGAGCTGGACGTCGAGTCTTCGGCGTGTGATTGCCTCGCAAACCTGGATGGCGTGGCCTGGCGGCGAATTGAAGGTTGAATCGACGAAGTCGAAGTGGTGCACGCCCGCCTTGATCCTGAGCTCCTCGATCTCGTCTGCAACGAGCTCCGGATCGCGCGTTCTGTAACCCCAGCCTTCGACGTTTCTGTAAGTGCAGTAGATGCACTTGTAGACGCACCCACGCTTGGTCTGAATCGGTATCGTCGCGCCGTGGCGCTGGTACCGCGCGAGATCTATCCAGCGATGCAGAGCCGGATGGGGCAGGGAATCGAGATCCGCGTCTTCCCCCGGCGGTGTGAACACGACTGTGCCGTTGCGCTCGCGCACGAGTCCCGGCAAAGCTTCGATCGGCCCACCGGAGGACAGCGCATCTACGAGGGAGACGCTGGCGCGCTCGCCATCTCCGGCCACAGCGTAGTCCACACCGAGATCGCGGAACAGTGCTTCGGGAGCAACCCCAAACGCAGCACCGCCCGCTATGACCTTCGCGCCCGGCGCCGCCTGCCGCAGCGCGTGCAGAATACTTCGCGCCTGGGGTGTGTAGTGGCGGAGCGCGATTGCATCGCTGTTGTCGATATTCCGGACCGAGATGCCGATGACGTCGGGCTTGAACTCCGCAGCGACCTTCCGTGCGGTCGCGACCGGGTCGGACGCGAAACACAGGTCGAGAAACCGGACGCGGTGCCCGGCGGCGTCGAGCGCAGAGGCAACGCAAGCGAGCCCATTCGGCACCACGGGATAGGGCTGGCGCTCGCGATTCGTGCTCACGAGTAGAACCCGCGCTCCGCTTCTCTGGGCCTGCTTAGTCATTCGCTCCATGGCCCTCATTACGCCGCACGCACTTTCCGTCACGATAGAAGTAAAGTTACCAGGGCTCCCACACCGGAGCAGACAGCGTTTACGGCATCGTTGTCGAAGCCGCGGAGCCCGCCGGTGCGACGAGTAGGATTCCCGCAGCTGTGCACAGGCCGTTCTGTTGGCTTGGCGCATACGTCGCACCAGCGCCGTGTCTGCAGAGTTGCTCCAAGCAGGGAATCTGCCATTGCACCCGCGAGCCCACCCAGCACCACGGCGGTGAATGCAACGGGCCAACGTGCGATCGACGCTCCAGCCGCGATGAACAGCGCGCCGCCGAAGCTTCCGATTGTTCCGATCAGGCTTACACCCCCGGAAGTGCCGGCGGGAACTGGCTGGCCGGACACGATCGAACGGGGATTGTGGCCCAACAGTGTTCCGATCTCGGTGGCCCAGGTGTCTGCCGCCGACGCCGCCAGCGCTCCAATTCCAACCGCGTACCACGAGTGCAGATGCGTGATCATGAAAGCGATGGCCGACAGCGCGTACACGCCGCCGTTGGCCAGGACCTGTTTCGCATCGCGGCGATCGCCCTTCTCGACCACGCCGCCGATGCGCTGCGTTTTCCTTTTCTCGCCCAGCTTGGAGAGAGCGCTTGCGGAAATGAAGTGCGCGACGAGGAGAAGTCCCCAGCTCCACCCGGCGGCGAGCGCTATCGCTCCCACCATCGTGCCGGCGAGCGCTCCGCTCGTGGAAAGCGCTCCCATCCGTCGCGCGGCGAATGCGAAGATCCCGGCCCCAATCACGCCGGCAATAACTCTTATGACCAGATCCGTCAGCTGCGATTCCCTCGTTCCGGAAACAATTCCGGGTTGAGTGAGTGGTTTCCTGCTTGAAGGGGATTAGAGCGGCGGTTAGCTTGCGCTCTCCGCCTACCAACTAAATGCCCGGCACGGTAAACGCCATAGTCCCGCTCAGTCTCCTCGAAGCAGTCCGCTCCGTCGACATCCCGGAAGGAGAGGATATCGACGTCGAATACGTGCAGGAGCACCGCAACAAGCGTCTTGGATTGAGCGATACTGTGATTGCACAGATTCGCCGCTACAAGGACGCGATGAAGCGCAATCAGCCAATCGCCATTCACGAGGCGAGCGGAATTTCGCGTCTCATTGGCCGGCGTCCGGATGCGGAGAACATCTTCACACGCGCGGGCAGCATTGTGGCGAACAGAATCTACCAGATGATCTCGACCACGACCCGGCAGATCATTCACCTGCTGCCCGGCTTTCTCGCGCGACCGCTCGCCTTTCGTCAGGTGAAAAGAGCTGGAGAGAAATACCTCGGCGCATCGGTTCGACGCGTCGGCGCTTCGATTGTTCTCGGCGTCAAGGAATCGGTAACCTTCGAGACCGCGCCAAAGGGTATCGGCTGCCTCTACTACGAATCCGCGCTCCGCGAGCTGCTCAAGCTGCTGGTCAACGGCGGCGGCATGATCGATCACGTCCATTGTCGCGAAAGGGGCGAGGACATCTGTGAGTGGCGCGCGGAATGGCGTGCGGTCAAGGGAACGCAGTAGCCAGGGACTCGCGTGCTTCAACCTGAATCCCTGGCCGCCATTCAGTCTGCCCTCGAGCGGGCACAACTGGACGGTTGGCTGCTCTACGATTTTCACGGGCTGAATCCCGTGGCCGTCGGAATGCTGGAGCTGTCCGGCATGACCACGCGCCGTTTCTTCGTCTACATCCCGAGTCGTGGACCGCCGGTTGCGATCACCCATGCGATCGAGCAGGGCCCGTGGACCGGGTGGCCCTCGACGTGGACCAGGGAGAAGTACAGCAGCTGGCGCGCGCTCGAATCCCTGCTCGGCAATCTGGTCAAGGGAAAACGCGTCGCGATGGAGTATTCGCCGGGCGACGCAGTCCCCTATCTCGATCGCATCCCGGCGGGAGTGATCGAGATGGTGAGAAGCGCGGGGGCAACCGTCGTTTCGTCGGCGGAGCTGGTCTCCAGTTTCTATGCTGTCTGGACCGACGTCCAGCGTGCGTCACACGAGCGGGCCGCGCGCGCGGTTTCCATTATCGGGCAGCAAGCGATCCGACTCGCCGGCAGTCGTGCTGACAGCGCGTCGCCGTTGACCGAATACGCGCTCGCCCACTGGATAAGAGAACGGTTCGAGGGTGGCGGGCTCGAGACGGACCACGGACCGATCGTGGCGATCGGCCCCAACGCCGCCAATCCGCACTACGAGCCGGTCGCGGATAGCTCCGCGACGATCAATCGAGGCGACATCCTCCTCATCGACTTGTGGGCGCGGGAGAAAGACGGGGTGTTCGCCGATCAAACCTGGATGGGCTCACTCGGCGCGCCGAGCGCTCGCGATACCACGATCTGGGAGGCGGTGAGGGATGCGCGTGATGCCGCCATCTCGCTCTTACGCGACCGCATCAGTAAACAGCAGGCGGTTCGGGGCGGCGAGGTGGACGATGCCGCCCGCGCCGTGATAACCAAGCGTGGATACGGCGACAACTTCATCCACCGCACCGGTCACTCGATCGATGCGCGCGATCTGCACGGCTCCGGGCCGCACATCGACAATCTCGAGACGAGAGAAGACCGGGAGTTGATTCCCGGCGTCGGATTTTCCATCGAGCCGGGGATTTATCTCGACGGAGATGTGGGGATGCGGAGCGAAGTGAACGGCTTCATCGGGGTGAATGAGGTGCTTATAACCCCGTCCGATTACCAGAAGGAGCTTCTGGTCGTTTAGCGGGCGATCGAATCCCACACTGCGGCATCCTCCAGCCCAAGTCTCCATAGCGCGAAGGTTCTGACTCCGAGCTGCCTCGCATCGTGCACGAGCCTGTCGAGGAGCACGCGGTCGCTGACCCACAACTCCCATCCTTCGGCCGAGCTGGCGTGGAGCGTCTCGGACGAGTGGTCGCGAATCAGTGGCGTGTTGGTCATCGTGGTCAGGCGACGCGCGTCTTCGAAGCTGATCACTTCGGTCTCGGCGGCTTTCCTCCAGCGATATCCGTACAAGGGAAATGCTGCCACGATTTTCGCTGCGCCAACCTCCGCCACTCGCGTCCCCAGATTTCGCGCGACCCAGTCTGGTGAAGCGATTGCGCCAGGCGGAGAAGCGCTCCAGTGCTGGTCGTACAGCATCGCCATGATGAGATCGGCAGACTGGAGCAGAAGCGCCGAAGGATAGGCGGCTGTGTCCCCGGCGGGCACCGCGACAACGACGGTATGCACTCCATGCGCGCGCACCGAGTCGGCGACCGCGCGCGTGACCAGGAGCAGCGCGTCGAGATCCCGAGGCGTCATGCCCTCGAAGTCTATGACGACGCCGCGATATGAGGTTGAATCGATAAGTGCCGCTATCGCGCCGGCTGTGAGCCCCGCTGCCTGCGGACTTCCGCCCAGTCCCCGAATGATCTCCGGGTGGAAACGGCTTCCGTAATACGACGTGATGAGCGCCATCGTGCGCGGCGCCACCATGATGTCGTTGCGAAAACTGTCCGGATAGACCTGCACCGGCAGAAAGCTCGTGGTGTCGAGCGCAACCCATCCACTGATGATTCTGGAGAGGCTGGCGCCGTGCTCCTGGACAGACACGTCGCTGCGCTTGTCCCACGGGCCGGTAAACCCCCAATAGTCGACGGGGGCATTGGGCTCCGAGGGGAGGTGGGCGCATGCGATCCCCAGGAGACACGCGACGGACCCCGTCCATGCGCGTCGATTCATGCGCGCTGTCCTTGTGTGCGGGCGGCACCGTGAGCAAACTCGGAAGCATGAAAAAACACCTCTCAAGCTACGTTGCGTTGGTCATGCTCGCACCAATGCTGGTCGGGGCGCAGGGTGCCGCTGATCTCGTTCTCACCAATGGGCGCATCTACACCGTAGACAACGCGCGACCATTCGTGACAGCGCTCGCGGTCCGCGGTGGCCGCGTCCTCTTCGTCGGTTCCGATGCCGAAGCGAAAGTGCTTGCGGCCCCAACAACGCGCGTCATCGACCTGCACGGCGCCACCGTCATTCCCGGGATCATCGACGCCCACGGTCACCTCCTCGGCCTCGGCCAAATGCTCCAGAGCGCAAATGTCGCAGGCGCGGCCTCGTACCAGGAAGTGATTGACCGGGTCAAGGCACACGCCAAAGACGTCAAGCCAGACGTATGGATCCTCGGCCGCGGCTGGGATCAGACCCGTTGGGCGAGCAAGGAATTTCCGACGCACGAGCTGCTGTCTCGCGCCTTTCCGAACAATCCGGTGGTGCTTGAAAGAATCGATGGTCACGCGGTCCTCGCCAACGCGAAAGCGATGGAGCTTGCGAAGATAACCGCGGCCACAGCGGAACCCTCCGGGGGCCGGATCCTGAAGCTCGCCTCGGGCTCTCCGTCCGGCGTCTTCCTGGACAACGCCATGGAGCTCATCGATCGAGCGATACCTGCCGCTACGCCCGATCAGACGCGAAAAGCGATTCTGGCGGCGATCGACGAATGCAACCGCTGGGGACTCACTGGAATTCACGATCCCGGAGCGAATCCCAAGACGATCGCGATCTACGAGGATCTCGCGAAGGCGGGGAAGTACAATCTTCGCAATTACGTGATGCTCAGCGATCCCGGAGAGCCCACAGCCGCGGTGATGCTCTCCAATCCTTACTTGAGGCGGGGACCGCAGAGTGCGCTCTACGACGGACATCTCTGGATTCGCGCCATAAAGCTCTACGCCGACGGGGCGCTAGGCTCTCGCGGTGCCGCGCTCCTCGGGCCGTACAGTGATGATCCGACCAACTCCGGGCTTCTCGTTTCCGCCCCAGCGCACATCGAGGCCTGGGCAGAGACTGCGCTTCGCCTCGGATTCCAGGTAAACGTCCACGCCATCGGGGATCGCGGCAACCGAATCGCTCTCGACGCGTTTGAGTCTGCATTGCGAAGAGTGCCAAGAGCCGATCACCGGTTCCGCATCGAGCACGCTCAGGTATTGAGCCAGCAGGACATCCCGCGCTTCGCAAAGCTCGGCGTCATTCCATCGATGCAGGCCACGCATCAGACGAGCGATATGCGCTGGGCCGAGTCGCGTCTAGGTCCTGACCGTATTCGCGGCGCCTACGCCTGGCGGTCGCTGCTCAACACCGGTGTCGTGATTCCGAACGGGACCGATTTCCCCGTTGAAGAAGTGAATCCGCTCCTCACCTTTCACGCGGCTGTCACTCGTCAGGATCCGCAGAACTCACCGGTGGGCGGATGGTACCCCGACCAGAAGATGACCCGCGAAGAAGCTCTTCAGTCGATCACGATCTGGCCCGCCTACGCCGGATTTCAGGAGTCCGTGCTTGGCTCGCTCGCGCCCGGCAAATACGCTGATTTCGTCGTGCTCGACCGCGACATCATGCGCGTCCCCGACACCGAGATCCTCGGCACCCGGGTAGTTTCCACCTGGATCGGCGGAAAGCGCGTCTACGAGGCGAAATAGCGCGGCACATCGCTTGCCCTTCCAACCAACGAACTTCACTTCTGCTCTACACAAATGCCCCGCCGATTTTTCGGCTTTTCAATAGTCTTCGCCGTCGTGCTCGCCTGCTCGCACGACGACACCGCTTCGGCTCACACCAGGAACGCCACGGGCTCTCCGGATGACGGGGTTGCTCCGCGTCCGTCCGTGATCGCGCCGTCGTCCCAACCCTATCGTGTCGAAGCCGTTTCCGTCGGCGGGACGATTACGGGAAGCGTGGACTTCGAGGGAACGGTTCCGGTCGCGGCTGTCGTTCACCCGACGTCGGATCAGAGCGCCTGCGGAACGACGGTGATGGTCAAGAACACAGCGCTTGCAGGGACGCGCGTAGGTGGCGCAGTGGTCTGGATCACCGACATTCGAACCGGAAAGCCATTCCCGGTCGAGCGCCGCTTCGAGCTGACGAACGATGCTTGTACTCTGGATCCGTACGTTCAGGCGATTTCGACGAACGCGACACTCAATGTCAGCAACGATGACCGAACACTGCACACCAACAGATTCATCAACGTAGGAACGGGTCAGATCGTCGGGGTCGCTCCGTTCAACGACGACGGCGAAGTCGTTCCCGTCGACAAGTTCAAGGAAGCCGCCGAAATAGAAGTGGTATGCGAGGAACATCCCTGGACTCACGCCTGGATCGCGGTACTCGATCACCCCTACTTTGCCCAGACGACTGCTGCCGGGACGTTCAGCATCGATGGAGTGCCGCCGGGGAAATATCGCGTACGGGCCTGGCATCCGGCGCTGGGCTTCGCCGATGACAGCGTAACCGTAACGGCCGGCCAGCAGACTAGCGTGGCATTCCGCATCCGGCCATCGGCTACGAACGGTCCCGCTGTTCCGACTCAGGCCATCCCGGAATCATTATCGCCTGCGGCTTCGAGCACGCCGGCAGTACCGATCCTCCCGGCCGCGTCGAGCACGCTTCTCACCACACCGAAAGGTCCGCCGCCGCCGAGATAGAACTGCCGCTCGGGCTGGCATCCAGGTTCAAAGGTTTGGTCTGCACTATCCGACGAGCGCGTCACCTGGCCGGAATTGCCCGCGATACAACCGCGAATAGACACCTTCCGAAGCGAGCAGATCCTGGTGTCGCCCTTCTTCGACGATAACGCCGCGATCGATCACCACCACTCTGTCGGCGCGTAGCACCGTGCTCAGGCGATGCGCGATTATGAGCGTCGACCTCGCGCGGAGCAGATCCTCCATCGCCTGCTCCACGAGTCGCTCGCTCTCACTGTCGAGACTCGACGTGGCCTCGTCGAGAATCACGAGCGCGGGATTCTTGAGAAAGACTCTGGCGATCGCAATCCGCTGCCGCTGTCCGCCCGACAGCTTGACGCCCCGCTCTCCGACGCGCGTCTCGAATCCGTCCGGAAGGCGCTCGATGAACTCGACCGCGTGGGCGGCTTTCGCGGCGGCGTGAACCGCGTCTTCGGTGGGCTGTGATCCATCGTCGCCGATTCCGGCGTACGCAATGTTCTCCCGAATCGTGCCGCTGAACAGAGTCGGCTCCTGGGGCACGATGCCGATGGCGTCGCGCAGCTCGGCGAGCGACAGGTCGCGGATCTCGATTCCGTCGAACGTGATGCGTCCGCCGGTTACATCCCAGAACCTCGGCAGCAGTGACGCGATCGTAGTCTTGCCCGCGCCGCTTGGACCGACAAGCGCGATTACTTCACCAGCGCCGATTCTCAGCGACACTCCGTGGAGCACCTCGGGAAGAGTTGGATTGTAGTGGAACGAGACGTTGTCCATCGAGATCTCGCCCCGCAACGGGCGGGGAAGCCGCTGGGGTGCGACGGGATCCTTAACGGATGACTCCGACTCGAGCAGGTCGAAGACTCGCCGGGCTGCGCCAACCGCCTCCTGATAAGCACCGAACAACGATGCGAGCGACCCAACCGCGCCCGCGACATAAAGCGCGTAGAGCAGGAAAGAAACGAGGGCGCCGGCGGTGAGAGTTCCCTCGAGGACCAGGCGGCCGCCCTGCCACAGGACCGCGACCACGCCTCCAAAACCGCAAAAAGTGAGAATCCCGAAAAAGATTCCGCGAATTTTTGCGCGACGCATCGCCGCCGCGATTACTTCCACCAGGTGCGCGCCGTACCTTCGCACTTCCTCGGCTTCACGCGTGAAGCTCTGGACGGTTTTGATCTGCGAAAACGCCTCGTCGGCGGTGCCCGTGGCCTCGGCCACGCGATCCTGGACGCCAGTGCTCGCGCGCCGCAATGCGCGCCCGAACAGAATCGCGGTGCCGACGACCAACGGAACGACAGCAAGCGTCGTCGCTGTCAGTCGCGGGTGTGTGAGCGTGAGCAGAACGATTCCACCTATCAGGAAGAGCGTCTGCCGTGCGAACTCCGAGAGGTTGTAGCTCAGAACCGTTTGTAGAACCGCCGTGTCAGCGGATAGGCGGCTCGTGAGCTCGCCCGTTCTCCGCTCCGTGAAAAATCCCGGCGAGAGATGGATGAGTCGGGCGAACAGATCTTTTCGGAGCTGGGCGATCACCAGCTCGG
Source organism: Gemmatimonadaceae bacterium (assembly GCA_036570225.1). GTDB lineage: Bacteria > Gemmatimonadota > Gemmatimonadetes > Gemmatimonadales > Gemmatimonadaceae > UBA4720. The sequence goes on from DATCPG010000184.1 coordinate 16,159, forward strand.
ACGTCGAGGTGAGAAGATAGACCTGGACGAAGTTGAGCAGAGCCTGAATCGCGAATAAAACCAGCAGGCCGACGGCGATTCGGTTGAGCAGCCTCGAGTCTGCCGCTATGAATGCGGCGTCGAGCAAACGCCGGACGATCTGCGGAAATGCCAGAGCGATCGCGGCGCTGCCCACCAGACAAACAAAGGCGATGACGAGACGCGTGAGAAACGGCCGGATTCGCGGAAGCAATCGGCGAAGCGGACGCGGCGACGTTACTGCGGGACGTGCGCGGGGCGTCGGCCGCTGTGCCGAGACTCCGAATTGAGGCCCGGCCATCAGCCCAGCACCTTGCGGTCGATCACCATCGCCAGAAAGAGCAGCGCGAGATAGAGCAGCGAGAACTTGTAGACTTGCCACGCCGGCTTGGTCCAATCCTTCGCCCTGGCGACGCGAACGACGCCAGCCAGCAGAATCCCGCCGAGCACGAGAGCGGAGATGAGATAGATGATCCCGAATGCACCGAATGTTGCTGGCAGCAGCGTGAGCGCGATCAGAATCACATTGTACGACACCATCTGCCGCATGGTCTCGCGCTCACCCCAAACCAGGGGCGCCATCGGAACGCCCGCCTTTCCATAATCGCGCTGCTTGAGCAGAGCAAGCGCCCAGAAGTGCGGCGGCGTCCAGTAGAAAATGATCAGGAACAGATAGACAGCAGTGAGGTCGATTGTCCCGGTCATCGCGGCCCAGCCAACCAGGGGGGGAAACGCTCCCGCCGCGCCGCCGATGACGATGTTCTGCGGCGTGGTGCGCTTGAGCCAGCGCGTATACACGAACACATAGAAATAAAATCCGCCCAGTGCGAGCAGCGCCGCGAGTACGTTGGTGAAGCGCGCGAGCAGGAAGGTCGCGGCGGTCGCGAGCGCGACACCGAAGGCGAGAACCGCTCGCGCCCCCATGCGGCCGCTCGGGATGGGGCGGAGCTTCGTGCGCGACATCTGGGTGTCGATGTCGCGATCGAGGTACATGTTCACGGCATTGGCTCCGCCGGCCATCAGATATCCGCCAACGAGCACGACCACTACGAGCAGCCAGCCCGGATTTCCGGCAACGAACATCGGCGCGACGGTCGTAACCAGCAGCAGCGAGATGATACGTGGCTTGGTGAGCATCACCAGATCGCGCAACAGGGATGGTTGCGCGCGCTCTCCCGCGGCGATCCCCATCAAGTGCTCACGCCTTCAGGTGTAGCGAACTCTCCGCGAGACGGAGACTCTCGCACGATCTCCGACGTGCCCGCCGCGCGCGATGTCGCTGAGAGCGACGTAAGGGCTACGACGGCGATCCAGAGCGCGGTGCCGACAGCCTGGTGTAGAGAGCGCAGCGAAGGAGGGAAATGCATCCCCACCATTGCCCCAGCGACGAAAACTTGCAGGATCACCACTCCAAGCGCGGCCCGGGCCGCATTGCGGATCGGTTTGAGCTCAGAGCGTTTCCGCACTCCAATGTTGATACCTATCAGATGCCCGAGTAGCAGCAAGGCTATGATCCGGTGCGTCACCTGTATCCAGAGCGGGAGACCGTCCTCTGCGATCGATGTGCACCACGGAAACCCCTGACATGCGGCCGCGGCGCCGGGTGTGTTTGCTGTGAGCGCGCCAAATACCAGCGCCAGAAAAGTGAGTCCGACAGCGCCACGTGCGGCGCGAAAAGTTCGCGGACTGCCAGCGCCTGCTTTCGGCGAGCCGAATCCACCGGCGCGGACTACGACTACAACCAGCACTGCGAGCAGCGCCATCGCAATCGCGAGGTGCGTGGCGACGACGACTGGATTCAGCTGCATCTTCACGGTGACGGCCCCAAATAGCGCTGCGACGACCACGAGCAGTACAGCGACAACCGCCGGCCGAAGCACACCCCCAGGACCAACGACTCCGGATTCGCGCCGGTTGACCCAGGCGGCGATCGCGAGCGCAACAATGGCGAGCGACAGCGCCGCGGCGCCGTAACGATGTGAGATC
>DATCPG010000185.1:0-1742 GCA_036570225.1 Gemmatimonadaceae bacterium
CCGCCGAGACGAGCGCGTTCCCGCGAAAAGGTCAGATAGTCGGATTCGCTCATGTCGAAGTCGAGATAGATGGGATCGAGCGAAACCAGCGTTGCGAGCAGGGTCGTCGGGCTGACGGCTGCACGGCTACCCGCAACAAGGCTACCGACAGAAACCTGGCGGGCGCCGATGCGTCCGGTAAAGGGAGCGGTGACGCGGCAATATTCGAGGTCAAGCTGAGCGTCTCGTATGCGCGCTTTGGCATCCTCGACCGCAGCCTGTGAGGTATCCTGATCAGAGGTGCGCTGGTCGACGGTCTCCTGAGTTGCGAATTCATTCCGCCGTAGCGATTGCGCGCGCGAGAGCTGCGTGTTCGCGAGCGCGACGCGCGCCGTCGCCGTCTTTAGCTGGGCGTTCGCTTGAGCGAGCTTGATTTCATATGGACGTGGATCGATCACAAAAAGCAGGTCGCCTTTGTGGACGATCCGGCCATCCCGGAAGTGGATCTCTGTCAGAGTACCGCCTACCTGCGCTCGCAGCTCAACCCGGTCGATCGCGGAGAACTGCCCAAGAAATCCGAGCCGTGAATCGACGTCTCGCCGCAAGGGCTCACTTACCGTTACCGGCGGTGCTCCCGCTTGCGGCGGGGCGGCCTGACCACCTTTGTAATGGGAGAACGCGAAGTCACCGAGCGCCAGAACAACGAGTGCCGCGCCTGCGCCCGAGAACTTCCACGTTGGCCGCGTGGTAGGGGAACCGAGCGTTCTTTCGATCTCCGAGCGATTGCTGATTTGATACATGGGACCGTCCATACGTTCCTGTATTCGCGTTCGGAGAAGAACTCACCCCGCAAAAGCCGACTTCTCCGTCCGGGCGGTTCCGTGGCTGCTCGATGCCGCGCCGAAGGTAGATTTTATATCTGGAGGAATAGCTCCAATTATATTAGATATAGACAGGGCGAGGAGCGGGTCAAGGATTATTGGAGCGATGGCACCAAAAATAGCTGAAACCGTAAAACGTGGCCGCGGACGGCCCGCGGTGTTCGATCGTGCCGCAGCGCTCAAAGAGGCGATGAAGCTGTTCTGGGAGCGCGGCTACGAAGGCACGTCGTTCGATGAGCTGATCGGGGCGATGGGCATCAGCGCATCGAGCTTTTACAATTCCTTCGGGAACAAGGAGGAGCTCTACCGGGAAGCAACGGAAGCTTATCTTCAATCTTCGGGCTGCTGGTTTCTTGGCAACGTAAACGACGAAACTATCGATACGCGAACGGCGTTCGCGCGTCTCTTCGCCGCCACCGCAAGGGAGTTCACGCGCAACGACCTTCCGCTGGGATGCATGATCGCCCTGGCCGGCACGCACGTTCCACCGGACCTCACGAGCATGCGGAAAATGATGGCCGAGCATCGCGCGGGGTCGGAGGCAGCGTTTGCCGCGCGCATCCGAAAAGGCATTGCCGACGGCGACGTGCCCAAGGAAACCGATGTCGACGCGCTGGCCGCCTACTACAGCGCCTTGGCGCGAGGCCTTGCAGTGCAAGCCCGCGACGGCGCATCGCGCGAGAAGCTGCTGGAGATCGGCCGTATCGGCATGCGCGCCTGGCCGATCGCTCCGTCCACGACAGAAAAGCAAAAGCCTCGGCGCCGCGCGCGCTAATGGCCTCGCGCCCAACTTCTTCGAGCATTGAACACCTGCCCCATTGCCGTCATGAGCTCCTCGAAGGCGGCTTCAGCCAGGCCGACCTATGGGCGACACCGCAATGG
>DATCPG010000186.1:0-1893 GCA_036570225.1 Gemmatimonadaceae bacterium
GAATTGGATGAGCGTGGCAATCAAAATCACGATGAACAGAACGAAAGCGATAGAAGCGGCGTACACCATCCGCCACCACCTGAACCCTTCCTCGTACATCATCAGCACGACGCTGGTGGTGCTGCGCAGCGGCCCGCCCCCCGTCATCACGTACGGTTCTGAGAAGAGCTGGAAGTACCCGATCATCGTGATGACACCGACGAACAGGAGCGTAGGACCCAGCAGCGGCAGAGTGACATTGAAGAAACGGCGCATCGGCCCCGCGCCATCGATCTCGGCCGCGTCGTAGAGATCCTGCGGTATCGCCTGCAGTCCGGCGATGAAGATCAGCATGTTGTAGCCGAAGTTCTTCCACACCGACATCAGGATGATCGCCGGCATCGCCCAGTGTGGGTTGCCGAGCCAGTCAATGGGTCCGATGCCGAAATGGCCGAGCGTGTAATTCAGCAAGCCGTAGCGCGTGTGGTACAGGTAGCGCCAAACAATGGCAACCGCGACGAGCGTGGTGACGAAGGGCGTGAAGTAGAGAGTGCGGAAAAAGCTCTTGAACCGCACCAACTTGGAGTTCAACAGGAGAGCCGTCGCGAGCGAAACGGCGATGGTTAGCGGTCCACCGACGATCGCGAAGTAGAACGTATTCTTGAGTGCGGTCCAGAACTCCGGCGTGTGCAGCAGCTTGACGTAATTCGCGAGGCCCACGAACCGCGTGCTGGGCGGATTGGCGATCGCGTAGATGTCGAAGTCGGTGACGCTGAGTACGAGCGACGCGAGAACGGGCAGGAAAAAGAAAATGAAAATGAGAACGAGCGCCGGTGCAAGAAACAGCCAAGCGGCCTTCCCGACATCGGAAGGCATGCGCGTCCTGTCCGGAGGAATCGCCGCACTCACTGCAGAGCATCCTCGCGCAAAGGAGCGCAGTGAACCTGGCACCTCTCACCATGCTTGGATGTCGTCAGCTCAAAGCTCGCACCCATCATTTTGCTTTACTCTGAGCCAACAAATAGCGTCTTTTCTCGAGCATTGCATTGACATCCTGATCGAGCGAAGCCAGCATCTGATCCACCGTCTGCGTATTGCGTATCGCCTGTTCCCCATGCTCGAAGATCGCCGTCGCGATTTCCTCCCACTCCGGCACCTGCGGCAGCGGCATCACGTGCTCGAGCTGATCGCGAAATGCCCGCGCATACTTGTTGTTCGCCAGGGTTGTATCTCGCCAGGCGCTTATCCTCGGCGGCAGATCTCCGGTGAGCCTGTAAAACTCCACCTGTAGCGCCGGCCGCGACAGGTACTCCATCAGCTTCCACGCTTCCACCTTGTGCTGTGACGCGGCGAAGAGCGAGAGACTCGACCCTCCCGCCATCGACACGCCAGGACCATTGATGCCTGGCATTGCAGCGGTGGACCATTTGTTCTGCACCGACGAATCGAGACGATTCTTCAGCTCCCCGATGTACCACGGGCCCATGATGAACATCGCGATGTTGCCGCGCTCGAACTCTTGGTAGAGGTTCGATACCTGGCTGGTGCTCACGGGTGAAGCGAGGCCCTGACGATAGAAGCTGATGTAGTAGTCGAATCCCTTTCGAAATGCCGGTTGCTCGAAAGCGCCGTAGCGTCCACCATCGCGGAGAATTGGAGAGCCTGCCTCGAGCGCGAAGTCCACCGGCTGCGGCCACTCGTTTGTCGGCATCAGCAGCGGAAACTGTCTGGCTGACATCTGCGATTTCATTTTCTTCATCGCAGTTGTCCAATCAGCCCACGTCGTCGGGAACGTCTTGTAGCCGGCCTTGGCGAGGAGATCGGTGCGATAAAAGATCAGCCGCGTGTCGACGTACCAGGGAATGCCGTAAGTCTTTCCGTTGACGACGTTCGTTTTCCAGATCCCGGCAAAGT
>DATCPG010000187.1:0-4068 GCA_036570225.1 Gemmatimonadaceae bacterium
ACGGTCCATCAGCTCCTTTTCTATTCGTGTCGTGATCTGGTACGAGCGACTCCCCGACGTATTCCTCAGATCGATCACCTCGGAGAAGTTGGAACGGAGGTTGGGCACCGAAATGCCCAAAGGGTTAATGGAGCCGTACATGACTCGCCCGTTTCGATCGGTTGTCAGGGGATCCCGCAAGTTGAGATTGACGAAAAGAAAATCCGAAAGCGCACGTGTTACGAGTGCTTCACCGGTGAATCGCAGGCCGCCAGGCATGCTGCCATCATAGGCAAGCGAGCCGCGAACGGTCCGCATCATCCGCAGATTGCGATCGAGCAAGTCCACGTCGGCGCGCCTGTTTCCGGTAGTCGCGGAGCCGTTGGCGCATGCCGTGGGCGGTGAGCGAGGGTCGGGGCTGAAAGGCGGGGGCGGGCCGAGATCACTCGGTGACAAACCGCAGCGAAGCAAGCCGACGCCTGACCCGTAACTCGAGAGCGCGGTCTGCGCCCACCCGAGCGGGTATCGGGCGGTGAAAATGCCGGCGCCTCCGCGGATGCGTTGCTGGCGAGTGCCGGAGATATCCCAGATGAATCCAAGGCGCGGCGCGAGCTCGACGCGGCGTCGGGGCATTTGGTCCGTGCGTCGACCGAATAGAGAGTCGACACCAGAGTGGTATGGCGCGTGGCCATCGAGCGCGAGCATGTCGGCTCTGAGGCCTGCCGTAATGGAAAGACGGGGATGCGCGTCCCACAGGTCGCTCAGATAGGCGGCGTACTGTCCTCCGCTGAGTGGCACGATCCCGCCTCCAAAGTCCAGCGCCAGTTCGTAGCGATCGGCCAGGCCCAGCTCGAGGCTATCCAGACTGCCGAATGTCCAGCTCCCGTATGAGCCGGGCAATCCTGCCCTCCGGATATCGAAATGATCGAGCTCCGCGCCGATGGTGATGACGTGTGACGCCCCGACTGGCAGTGTGAGATTGTCCTTGAGGCCGATGTCTGAAGAACTAACCCGGGTGTCTTGCGCCGTCTCGTGCGTCCCCGCGTTGACCGTTATGCTACCACCGGATGTGCGTGGAACCGACACCCGGACGAGCGGCTCATGAACGCTGGCAACGGGAACCATGCTCATCGTGTGATCGGATAACAGCAGCTCGTTGTGTCCGCCGCCCGCGCGCGGCAAAGTGGTGTGCATTTGGATTGCGCTCAGCTGGGACTTCGAGACCCGAGTCACCTGGTACGTCGAGAGCGAAAATGTGTCGAGCGAGGCGCGTGAAAAGCCGATATCGTCGCTGGTACTATAGTTGTTCCACGCGACTACACGACTGTTCCAGGCCGGGAGCGACAGGTCGAGACGCGAGAAAACATTTCCTGTCGGATTCCCGTTTTCCACCGGCCCGGCGGAGCCCGCGGCGAAACCGGAAGTTCGCAGGATCGCTTTGAGTCGCGCCAGATCCGTCTCGCTGACGGGAACTGCGCGGTCGGCATTCAGCGCTTGTCCGACGTAGGGGCCTGGCGCGGGATACGTGAACTGCTGCAGCTCTGTGCCGATGAAAAAATGCAATCGATCGCGCACAATGGGACCGCCGAGCGAGAAACCGTATTGAGCCCGGTCGTAGGCGGTTGGTCCCGCCGATGCGGTTTGTCGCGCGAGCTGATCGTTTCTCCCAACGGCGAAGACCGAGCCGCGCAGGGAGTTCGTCCCGGATTTGGTGACCGCATTGATGAGAGCGCCAGCGAAGTCGCCGTAACGGACATCGTACGGCGCCAGCAGCACCTGGTATTCCTGCACAGCGTCGAGTGGAATTGATTTCGCCCCCAGGTAAGCGATGGAGACGCTGCCGGACATTGATCGCTCGGATACACCGTTGATGAGAAAGTTGTTGAAGCGGAATCCGACGCCACCGGCGGAAAACCCCGCGTTTGCAACTCCGACTTTGGTCGAGATCTGCGGCACCAGGCGAAGAAACTCGTAGAGATCGCGATTGAGCGTGGGCAGGTCGTGCAACATCGACTCGCTGATGGTGGTGACCGTTCCCCCATGAGCGTACGCGGGGCCATCGCTCGATTTGTCGACCGCGACGACGCTCACAGATTCCAGCTCGGCGACCACCGGTCGGAGCGTGAAATTCAGCTCGAGCAATTCTCCAAGCTCGAGCACGATGTGCTCGCGCTGCTGGGCAATGAATCCGAGTCGCCGAACGGTGACGGTATACGGGCCGCCTGGCTCCAGGCCCTGAATCAGGAAGCGGGCGTGCCGTGCCTCGACCTCGACAGCAAATCCGGTAGTGGGACTACTGATCCGAACGCGCGCACCCTCGACGGCGACCGCGCCCTCTGCGACGACGCTTCCGCGGATACCAGAGGTGGTGACGCCTTGGGCGACCAGAGCCGAGATCGGCCACGTCAGCGACGCTGCGACAAGCAAGACTCTGACAGGCGGCATACCTCGTATCTATTTGTCCGTGCGCGAAACGCAAGCAGAAGCAGGCAACCTTTCGAGGCATGAATCCTGTCTCTGTGTCGTGCTCACGTCTTACAGCATAGCAGCGACCGGCCTCGTTACGATAGCCCGATGTCCCACCGAACGAAACAGTCCCCAGCCGTGTCTGTTTTCCGGGATACATTGGTCTTTTCGTTGACAAGCCACCCGAGCCGCGAGGATCAGATGCACCAGCCTGAATCGCAGGATTCGCTACTCCTTCGGATCCGCTTCCTTGAATCCCGCATCGCTTTGCTCACCCGAATTGTCATCGGGCTGACCATTGCTGCGACGGTCGTCGGTCTCAGCGCTTTTGCCTCAAACGCTGTCACGCAACGCGGGCCTGCACTGGCAAAAGACTCCGTCCTCGTCGTCCGGGCGTTGAGCGTCGTCGATTCACGCGGCGTCGAGCGCGTGCGCATTGCGGCACCACTACCCGACCCGATCATGCTAGGGCGGCGGTTCGAGCGTGGCGAGGCGGTCTCGGGAATCCTGCTGTACGATTCCGAAGGCAATGAGCGCGGTGGCTACATCACCGACGAAAGCAGAAATGCCGCTCTCACGCTCGATGAGATCAATCGTGCCGCCGTTCACATTGGGACCAACGATCGGGGCGAGGCGCACATCAGTCTGAGCAATGGCCGCGGCGGTTTTGCGATCATGGGAATGAGACCGTCAGGGACCTTCCTTTCACTCGATGGCAAGCGAGTCGCTCTGGCCGCCGATTCTTCGGTGAGCTCCAAATGAGAAAGACGTTCTGCGCCGCGCTCGTCGTAACGCTGAGTGCCATTCACTCGATTGCCCTTTCGTCACAGACCGGTACTGCTACAAACAGGGTGATCGCGGTCCATGCGGCTGGTGTAACGAGTGTGCGATTCTCTCCCGACGGCAGCACGCTCGCCGCGGCTGATCTCACCGGCGCCATCGAGCTTCGCCGAACCGCCGATTGGACGCGGTTGCGAGTGCTCCACCACGGCGCGGAGGTCTACGCGGTCGCGTTCTCCGCCGACGGTAAAACCCTGGTATCGAGCGGTGGCGACAGCGTCATCGTCGTCTGGGAGGTTGCAACGGGGAAGCGTATGCGATCGATCAGGGAAGCGCGCCGGTCGCTCGCCGTCACGTTCAGCCCCAGCGGTGAGCTGCTCATTGGCACCGAGGATGGCATCGTCCATTTCATAAATCCCGCGAGTGGGGCGGAGCGTCGGACACTGCGCACCGACGCGGCGGTGTGGTCGCTAGCCGTCTCCCGCGACGGAGCGCTGGTGGCCACCGGACTGCCACTTCGCGTCTGGAACTATGCCGATCTCACGCCGCGCTACAAGCCCAACACGCTGGGCCAGCTTGGCGTCGCGTTCGCGAGAGACGGGCGGCGACTCGTCAGCGCGGAGAGCACTGGAGGCGCAGTGCTGTGGAATCTCGGTGACTCGCTTTCTTACGTTCCGCTGCGTGCGCTGGTCGACAAGAGAGAGAGCGGACCGCGCGGTCCCGAATCCTTCAGCGTCAACATGCCGATTGCAGCGGTCGATATCAGCGGCGACGGAACCCGAGTCGTGGGAGGAAGTACGTCGGGAGATGTCTACGTATGGACCGTTTCACCTGGCGGCGACT
>DATCPG010000188.1:0-5541 GCA_036570225.1 Gemmatimonadaceae bacterium
TGATCGTGGTGAACGTCATTGGATTCAATGGTAAATGATGTGCGGGTCGGGCGCAACTCTTTAACTGCAGGTTCCAACTGAACTGAACACGGTAGGAGGTGCCAGTAGCGTAGGTGCCAGGCACCGGGTTAGCACGCCCAGACTTTACGATTGGCGATCTGATCGCACTCAGGTGCCAGGCACCTGGTGTTCTGAGACCTGCTTCCGCTCTCACGCCAGTAGTGAGGTCTCGGCGTAGGCACCCGGTACCAGGCACCTGTGCATCTCTGGCACCTCCAACCGTGTTCAGTTCAGTTGGAACCTGGAACCTGGCACCTGGTTCAGTTCAGTTGGCCCCTGCAGTTAAAGAGTTGCGCCCAACCCGCACATCATTTAGCATTGAATCCAATGACATTCACGTCGATCCGCCACGCGCACACGCATCACGGCCTCACGGGCCGCGGGGCGCTATTGCGCGTGCAGGTCAGACTATAGTCGACTAGTCAGACTCCACCACAGAGCTTCCGCAGCCCGTGCCTTCCTGGCCCGGGCTTTTTCGTTTCTACCACTCATCTCATGCTCAAGATCGCATTACCAAACAAGGGACGGCTCGCTGACGACACGCGCGAGCTCTTCGGTGACGCCGGACTTCCGGTTCGCACGAGGGGCGATCGCGCGCTCTCCGCCTCACTCGGCGGCGAGTTCGAGGCGCTGTTTGTTCGCGCGCAGGACATACCGGAGTTCGTCGCCGATGGAGTCGCGGATGCCGGTGTCACCGGCTGGGATCTCGTCTGCGAAACGGGCCGCCGAGTGGAGGCGCGGCTCGACCTCGGCTTCGGTGAATGCCGTCTCGTCGCAGCCGCCCGTGAGGACAGCGTCATCATGAGTCTCGACGAGATCGGCGCCGGCACCCGGATCGCGACGTCGTTCCCGAACATCACGCGTGATTTCTTCCAGGCGCGCGATCAGAACGTGGAGATCGTGACGATATCCGGCGCCGCTGAAATCGCGCCGCTCCTTGGTATCGCCGACATCATCGTCGACATTACTTCGACCGGCTCGACGCTCAAGGTCAACGGGCTTCGGGAGGTGGGAACGCTGCTCACCTCACGCGCGCAGCTCGTCACCAGATGTGACGCGATCTTGCCGCAGGCCAAGAGCGATGCGGTGGACATGCTCATCATAGCGCTGGAGTCGGTCGTCCGCGCGCGGGGGACGCGATACCTCATGGCCAACGTCCCGCGTCGCTCGCTCGAAGCCATAAAGAAGATCATCCCGGGCATCAACGGGCCGACCGTGATCGACATCATGAACGGCGGGGATCGCGTTGCCGTGCACGCGGTGGTGGATGCGGCAACAGTTTACAAGACTATCGGCGCGCTCAAGGCACTCGATGCCAGTGGAATTCTCGTGACGCGAGTGGAGCGCCTGATGCCATGATGCTGGCGACCGAGAAATCACTGTTCAGGTACGCGTGTGCGCTGAGCGATCTGCCAGAGCAGGATCGCAACTCGCTTTTGCAAAGAACGAAAAAGCTCGATGGCGAAGTTCGAGAGCGTACGGTGAACATCCTTCGGCGCGTTCGCGTCGACGGTGATCGGGCGCTGATCGACATGGCTCGCGAATACGACGGTGTCGTGCTCGACAAGCTGGAAGTCACGAAGGCGGCAAGGCAGCGAGCGCTCGCATCTCTCGACCGCGACGTCCGAACAGCGCTGGAGCGCGCGGCACGCAACATCGCCGCCGTGCACGCCGCGTCCCCGCCGCAGCGAGTCGAGGTCGAGACGGAACCGGGTGTACTCGTCGGCCGACGACCTGATCCGCTGCAGCGCGTCGGCATCTACGCACCCGGTGGTCGCGCCTCTTACGCGAGCAGCGTACTGATGGCTGCGGTTCCCGCGCGCGTCGCCGGCGTATCCGAGATCATCCTTTGTTCTCCACCGCGCGCCGATGGCTATCCCGCGCCGGTCGTGCTCGCGGCGTGTGAGATCGCGGGTGTGGATCGGGTCTTCGCCGTCGGAGGCGCCGGCGCGATAGCGGCGATGGCGTTCGGTACCGACACAGTACCGCACGTCGACAAAGTCGTCGGGCCCGGCAATGCGTATGTGGCTGAAGCAAAGCTCCAAGTGAGCAGGGAAGTGGGGATCGATTCGCCCGCTGGTCCCACTGAGCTGCTGATCATCTGCGACGACGGCTCGGACCTCGAGGTCATCGTGCGGGAAATCGTGGCGCAGGCCGAGCACGATGTCGACGCGTGCGTGGTTGTGATCGCTCTTTCGCGCGACGCACTCGGCGGAATTACCGATGCATTAGGGCGAGAAATTGCCGGCTGTCCTCGGGCGGAAGTCGTGCGCAAGGCGCTGGAGCAGAACGGGGCCTTGCTCTCCGCTGATTCGGTCAGTGAAGCCGTGACCTTCGCGAACGAGTTTGCCCCTGAGCACCTGTTGCTGGCGTTGCGCGACGCGGAGAGCGTTCTCCCGCAGATCTGCAACGCGGGCAGTGTGTTCATCGGCGAGCAATCGTCGGTGGTGTTCGGCGATTACATCACGGGTGGGAATCACGTTCTTCCCACCGGCGGACTCGCTCGGAGCCACTCGGGACTCGGGCCGCTCGATTTCGTGCGCTGGACGTACTATCAGAAGGTCAGTCGCGACGCCGCTCGCCGTCTTTCCAACGACACCGCGATTCTCGCCGACGCCGAAGGCCTGCCCGGTCACGCGCGTGCAGCACTCGCCTGGAGCGCGCCATGACGACGACCGTTGGTGGGCTCAAGCGCGCGAGCTATCGAGACATTCCTCTGTACTCGACTCCGCTCGAGCGCTCGGAGATCGATCTCAGCGACAACACCAATCTGTGGGGTGCGCCGCCTGCCGCCCTGCGCGCTTTACAAGCGACGGCAGAGGAGTGCGTGACGCGTTATCCCACCGCGTACGAGCCGGCACTCAGGGAAGCATTGGCGGATTATGCGGGCGTGCCCGCTGACATGATTGTCACTGGCTGCGGGTCCGATGATGTTCTCGATTCCGCGATTCGCGCATTCGGCGAGACGAGAGACGTTCTGTGTCTGCCCGCGCCGTCGTTCAGCATGATCCCTGTGTTCGCCCGCACAAACGGTCTCACTCCGATCGAGGTGCCGCTTACGGATCGCATGGACGCTGATGCAGCGACGATGCTCGAGACGGGAGCGCAGATCACGTACCTGTGCTCGCCAAATAATCCGACCGGCGTAGCCTTCTCCCGCGAGACCGTGGAACGGATCGTCTGGGGAGCAGCTGGACTGGTGATCATCGACCAGGCGTACGTCGAATTCGGGGGCGAAAGCTTCACGGATCTCGTCTCGAGCGGGCGCCCGGTGCTGGTGACTCGAACGTTGTCCAAGGCATTCGGCCTCGCCGGACTTCGCGTCGGTTACGGAATCGCCGCGCCGGAGATTGTCGGCGAAATCATGAAGGCGCGCGGTCCGTATAAGGTGACCGCACTCGGCGAGCGTGCCGCGATCGCCGCTCTGGAGAGCGATCGCGGCTGGGTGGCCGATCGCATCGCGGACGTCGTCGCGAACCGCGCACGCTTTCGTCAGGGGCTCGCGCAGCGCGGCATCACGTCGCTTCAATCCTCGGCGAATTTTGTTCTTCTCCCGGTGAATGATTGCGCTGTCGTTTCCGAACGGCTGCGTCGCCTGGGAGTTGGTGTGCGCGCTTTACCGGCGCTGCCGGGCATCGGCGACGCGGTGCGAATTGGAATTGGGCCGTGGGATATGATGGAGCGGTGTCTCGCCGCGCTTGGTACCGTCGCGTGACCTGGATTGGAATCTTCGACTACGGCGCGGGGAACCTGCACTCGCTGCTGAAGGCGATCCAGGGCGACGGACGCAGTATTTCCGTGGACACCGATATTCGTTCCGCGCTCGAGGCCGACATTCTGATCCTTCCTGGCGTCGGAGCGTTCGGATCCGCGGTCGAGGCGATGCATGGCGCGCAGGGGTACGTCCGCGACGCGCTCGCCGACGGAAAACCGTGTCTGGGCATCTGTCTGGGAATGCAGATGCTCTTCGACGAAAGCGAGGAAGCCTCGAAACTGGCCCCCGGAATCGGACTCATCCCCGGACGAGTGACGCGGCTCCATACGTCAAAGGTGCCGCACATGGGCTGGAACGAGATCGAATGGGATGCGGGAAGCGGGAAGCGGGAAGCGGGAAGCGGGAATCGGAAAGCGAACGGATCGAAAGCAGGAAGCGAAGCGCGGGAAGCGATTGGCGGGACGCCTGTAGTGTTCAGTTTTGTCTCCCCACAATCGAATCTAGACTCCGCCTACTTCGCCAACGCGTATGTCTGTCAACCGGAAGACGGTTCCAAAGTGCTGGCCTGGACATCCCACCAGGACGCACGTTTCGCCTCCGTCGTGCGCACGGCGAACACCGTCGGCGTCCAGTTTCACCCCGAGAAAAGCTCCGTCGCCGGACGCAGCTTCGTCAACGGTGTCATCGACCAGCTTCTGCAATGCAAGTGATTCCTGCGATCGACTTGCGCGACGGCGCCTGCGTGCAGCTGGTGGGCGGCTCATACGCGAACGAGCGCGTTCGCATCGCCGATCCAATCGGCGTCGCCGCCGGCTGGGCGCAGGCGGGGTTCAAGCGATTGCACGTGGTGGATCTCGATGCTGCTACCGGACGCGGAACGAATAGACAAACGGTCAAGCAACTGGTTGCGGCGAATGGCTTGCGCATGCAGTGCGGCGGCGGCGTACGGGATCTCGACTCCATCGCGGACCTGCTCGCCGCGGGAGCGTCCGAAGTCGTCCTCGGCACGAGGGCGATCGAGGATCGCGACTGGCTCGAGCAAGCGACATCGCTTTACCCGAACAAGCTCATCGTCGCCGCGGACACAGAAGGACGCAAAGTCGCGACACGGGGATGGACAAAAAGCAGCACGATCGACGTCGCGACGTTCGTGAAGGAGCTGAATCGGCTTCCCCTCACCGCGATTCTCGTCACCGCCATCGAGGGTGAGGGGCAGATGAAAGGCCCCGATGTCACTCTCATGCGCGAGCTATCGGCCGTATCTCGCCTCCCGCTCCAGGCCTCGGGGGGAGTTGGATCGCTCGACGATCTCCGCGATCTCGCCACCGCTGGAATCGCAGCAACAATTGTTGGAATGGCACTCTACACAGGCGCAATCGACACGAGCGCCATCATCGAGGAATTTTCGGAATGACCGTCACAATAAGAGAGACCACCGAAACTTCTGTCCGGGTCGAGCTGCGACCCGGAACCGGCGCCGGCAACATCGAGACGGGGCTCCCGTTTTTCGATCACATGCTCACGGCGCTGGCGCGCTATTCCGGACTCGACCTCGACATCTCCGCCCGCGGCGACCTTCGCCATCACCTCATCGAGGACGTCGCGCTCACGCTCGGCCGCGCCGTCAAGGACAGCGTTCCAGCAGGCGCGGCGCGATACGGCTCGCGCACGGTGCCGATGGACGACGCGCTCGTCCAGGCAACCGTCGACATTGGGGGCCGTCCGTATTATCAGGGTCCGCTTCCCAACAAGCTCTATGATCACTG
>DATCPG010000189.1:0-7362 GCA_036570225.1 Gemmatimonadaceae bacterium
AGGCCGCGGGACTGGCAAGCCCTCCGACTGCGCCGGTCATCATCGCTCTCAACAAATCGGACGCCCTCAACCAATCGCGGCGCGAAGAGCTCTTGTCGGGTGACAACTTCGTACTCGTTTCCGCGCTCACCGGCGATGGAGTTCCGGATCTGATGGCGCGCGTGGCGGAGCACCTCCCGGAAAGTCCCTTCCTTTATCCGGAAGAGGACATCAGCACGCAGCCCGTTCGATTCTTCGTCGCTGAGCTGGTGAGGGAGACGGTGCTCGAGCAGCTGCACGACGAAGTGCCGTACAGCGTCGCCGTGCAGGTGGAGGAATATCGCGAAGGTCGCTCCCCTCTCTACATCCGCGCAGTAATTTACGTGGAGCGGGACAGTCAGAAAGCAATCATCATCGGGGCGAAGGGTGCTCGAATACGCACCATCGGCGAAGCCGCCCGCAAGAAGATCGAGACATTCGTCGGCGAAAAGGTCTACCTCGATCTGTGGGTGAAAGTGCTCGCGAACTGGCGCAAGAATCCGGGCAGTTTGTCGAAATTCGGCTATCAACTGGCAATGGGAAAAAGCAAATGAGCTTGTCGGAGCGTCTGCTCGAGATCCTCGTGTGTCCGAAGTGCAAGTCGGAGCTCGACTATCGGGAATCGGAACAGGTCCTGGTCTGCCACAAATGCCGGCTCCGCTACGCCGTGCGCGACGACATCCCCATCATGCTGATCGATGAGGCGACTCCTTTCTAGCTTGTCGGTCGCGAGCGTCATCGCCGTAGGCGCAGGGGCGCAGACAACGACGACGGGCAGCGAAGGCGCTCTCTTTCTTCTGCTTCCGACTGGTGCGCAAGCCGTAGGGATGGGGCAGGCGATGGTAGCGGCGAAGCCGGGAAGCGAAGGCATCTGGTGGAATCCCGCGTCTGTGGCGGGCCAGGCCAAGCGTGAGCTCGCGATCCACCACTCGAAGACCGTCGCCGGCGTCGCAGATGCTTTTGCCTTCGTCATTCCTTCGCGCTCATACGGGACGGCCGCACTGTCGATCGGCGTGCTGGACCTGGGAGAACAACAGGTCACCGATGATCTCGGGCAGGTCATCGGCGTGATCCTTCCGCGCGACGTCGTACTTGCAGGGACGTACGGGGCTCAACTCACGAAACGCTTCGACGCCGGATTGACGTACAAGATCATCCAGCTGCGCGTGGATTGCTCTGGCCAGTGCGCAACTGTAGGTGCAGCCGTGGAAAGCTCGCGGGCCGTCGATCTTGGGGCACAGTACCGCGTCTCGGTCGCCGGCCCCCTCTCCTTCGGAGTCGCCCTCAGGAATCTCGGCGGGCGACTCAATTCCACGCAGACGAATCAGCGCGACCCCCTGCCAACTCAGCTCGAGATCGGCACGATGTACCGGCTGAAATTCCTCGACCGGTACGTGAAGGACACCGAGCTGCGCGCGTCGGCGAGCTACGTCGACACGCGGTCGTTCGGCGGCAAGGCAATCCGCTTCGGAACGGATGTCCTTTACGAGGGGAAGGTTCACCTGAGGGCGGGCTACGTCGGGCACGACCGGCGTGCAGACGCGACAGCCTCGCTGGGATTCGGCCTGGAGAGCGGATCGTTCGCCTTCGATATCGCCCGAACTTTCGGCGGGATCCCGGCGGACAATGGGCAGTCCCCGGTATGGATCTCACTCAGATACCTGTTCTGAGTCGCGGCTCGTGAAAATCCTGTACGCGCTTCTGATTTTCGTTCCGATTGCGCTCGTCGCGCGACTTCTGAGCTCGCCGCCGATTGTGGTCTTTGTGCTCGCCGCGCTCGCGATCGTCCCGCTTTCCGGCGTGATGGGTGCCGCCACGGAGAGCGTCGCCGAGCACACCACGCCGGCGATCGGAGGCGTTCTGAGCGCCACAATGGGCAACCTCGCCGAGCTGATCATCGCGTCAGTCGCCCTCCGGGCCGGGCTGATAGACCTGGTGAAGGCCTCGATCACCGGGTCCATACTCGGCAACCTCCTGCTCGTACTCGGCATCGCGCTGTTCGCCGGAGGCCTCAAGTTCAAGGTCCAGAAGTTCAATCGCAATCTCGCCGGCCACAGCACCACGGTCCTGCTGATCGCGGTGTTCGGACTCGTCGTACCGGCGCTGTTCCACAGCCTGCACCCGGACCCCGAGCGAGTGGCCACCGTCCGGATGTCCCACTACGTCGCCTTCCTCCTCATAGGCGGTTACGTGGCCTGGCTGGTGTTCTCGCTGGGGACACATTCGTCGAGTTTCAGGTCGGATACACGCGTTCCAGCCGTGACTGTAGCCCCAAAATGGTCGTCAAAGAAGGCAATGGCTGTGCTGGTCGCGTCTGCCATTGCGATTGGCGTCATGGCGGAAGTGCTGGTATCGGCCACAGAGGCGGCGGTGAAGGTGTTGGGCCTGTCCGAATTTTTCGTCGGATTGATACTCATACCGATCATCGGCAATGCATCCGAAAACAGCTCAGCGATCATAATGGCGGTGCGGAACCGGATGGATCTCGCGCTCAACATCGCCATCGGCTCCAGCATACAAGTGGCGCTGTTGATCGCGCCGCTGTTGGTTGTTCTTGGGATGGTGTTTCACCAACCGATGGATCTCGCGTTCACAACGATGGAAGTCGCGAGCATAGCACTGGCGGTCGGTGTCGCGTCATCAGTCATCAGAGATGCGGAATCGAACTGGCTCGAAGGAGCTTTTTTGCTTCTGGCGTATGCGGTACTGGCAGTGGCGTTCTTTTTCTTCTGATCGAGCTGAATCACCACCGGAAAACCAACAATTTGCAGCAGCCAAACGCGATACGCTTTTCCCCTGATGGTGCTTCTCTTCCGGCGCACGTAAGCGCCTGGATCGCCGAGCAGGAGGCATCCGTCGTCACCCTCAGCTCGGGTGACGAACTGATGTCCATCGGCCTGCGCGCGCGTCCGCGCTTCGTCGTCTTTGACGCGCGGAACGAAACCGAGTCCGTGCTCGCCGCGCTCCACAGAGTGAAGAAGGATTCATACACCGGCGTGGTGCCGTGCGCCGTGCTGTGTGGCAAGAAGAATGAATTGCTCTCGGCTGCGTTCGACGCGGGTGCCGACGAAGTGATTCGCGATGGAATGCCCGGCCCGGAGGCGGTGCGTCGCTTGGACGCGATGTTGATCCGCTCCGAGCGGGATCTCATCGTGCACCCTTCCACCAGGCTCGCCGGAACGTCCGCGATCGAGTCCGAGATAGGCCGACGGCTGGCGCTGGGCGATTACTTCGCAGTTTGCTACGCCGATCTCGATCACTTCAAGGAATTCAACGATCGCTACAGCTACAACGAGGGCGATCGAGTCATCCGGATTCTGGCAAAGCTGCTTCACGACGTGGTGAAGGGAACATGCGGCGAAGACGGCTTCATCGGTCACATCGGGGGAGACGATTTCATTTTCGTAATTCCCTACAACGCCATTCCCGCCGTCTGCGGCGAGATAGTGGCGACCTTTGATCTTCTTGCCCCCTACCAGTACTCGGAGCAGGATCGGAGGGCCGGTTACTTCTTCGGGAAGGACCGGCGCGGCCACCTCGATCGCGTGCCGCTGATGACGCTGTCGATCGGAGTGGTCACGAACCTTCGCCGGACATTGACCTCAGCCCGCCAGGCTAGCCAACTTGCGACTGAGATGAAAACCTACGCCAAGAGCCTTCCTGGCTCGGTTTATACTGTTGACAGACGCAGCGACGACCGCGTGACCCCGCAGGAGCCGCTGCCCGCCATACGTGACGCGCGAATGATTGGAGAGAATGAATGAACGTAAGCTGCCCGGATTGCCGTTCGATTTTCCGAGTGGACCCTGCGAAGGTTCCACCAGCTGGCGTCCGCGCTCGCTGCTCGGTGTGCAGCGGTGTGATCTCCATTCCAGCGCCGACCGGTCAGAATACGCCACCCTCCGGCAGCGAGCGCGCCCAGAGCTCGCCCAGCGACTACGGCGGGGCGCGTTCCACTCCCAGCGCACAATCAGGCTGGGATAGCGCCCCATACGCTCCCGCTTCGCAGCGGCCAGCACCGCCTCCGACTCCTCGTAGCGTCGAAGCGCCCGGCAGCCCACGTCCCAGACCGGAGGCGATAGACCGTGGCGCGGTCGCAGCTACCGCGACTCCGCCCTCACCGGCGTCGGTGCTGCCGGAGTTCACTCCGCCGCCGCCGCTGCCTCCGTTCAGGCCGGCAGGAGCGCCACCATTTTCAGCTCCGAGTGCGTCCCCTACGCCAGCTCCAGCGGCGGCGCCTCCGTTCGTTCCTTCTGCTTCTCGCCCGGCGACCCCTCCGCGATCAGTGGCCGCCCCGCCACGAGCGCCTGCCGCCTCGTCATCCGGCTCGCCAGGCGTTGGCGCTGATTCGGGTGCCCGCCGTCCGCTGAATCCCTTCCTCTCCAAAGATCCCAATCAGCGCGCGAAGAGACTGGCGCGCGCCCTGGTCTCGGACATAATCACCTACCATCCCGCCAAGCACGCCGAAGGTCTTCGCGACGGAACTCTGAAGCAACTGTTCAGAGAGGAGATCAAGAAGAGCTTTGAGGAGTATATTGCGCAGGTAGGACAACCACTCGCCGAGAGCACGACGTACTTCCAGGAAGCACTGAACGAAGTACTGGGCGCAGGCAAGAAAATCTTCTAGGGGTTTGAGGGGAAGTTACAGAATGGCGGAAAGTGAACGCAGCCGCGGTTTGAGGCAGAGCGGGGACCGGCTCGCGGAGTTGCGGAGGTATCTTTGACATCGACGGCAAGCGCGCTCGCCTGAGCGTACTCGACGCCGCGATGGCCGACCCCGCCTTCTGGACCAATCAGGAAAAGGCGCAGGCAACTCTTCAGGAAGTGAAGACGCTGCGGTCATGGATGGACCCCTACGACAAGTTGAGTGGCCGTCTCGTTAGCGCGGTGGAGCTCGACGAGATGATTCAGGAGGGCTCGGAGCCTGAGCTCGAGCGCGAGCTGGATCAGGAGGCCGCGCAGCTGCGCGAGGATCTCGATTCTTTCGAGGTGAAATCCCTGCTTCGCGGGCCGGACGATTTCCGCGACGCGCAGCTCGAGATAAGCGCAGGGGCCGGCGGCACCGAGGCGCAGGATTGGGCGCAGATGCTCATGCGCATGTACATCCGCTGGGCCGAGCGTCGCGGATTTGAAGTCGTGATGCTGGACGAAAGCGAAGGCGAAGAGGCGGGCATCAAGGGGGCGGTGCTCGAGATTCGCGGTCTGTACGCGTACGGATTCCTGCGTCCGGAGACCGGCGTGCACCGGCTGGTCAGGATCTCCCCGTTCGACGCCAACGCCCGGCGGCATACGAGTTTCGCGTCGGTGTTCGTCTATCCCGTCGTCAACGAAGAGATCAACATCGAAATTCGCGATGAGGATCTTCGCATCGACGTGTACCGGGCATCTGGCGCCGGCGGCCAGCATGTGAACAAGACTAGCTCCGCGGTCCGCATCACTCACATTCCTACGAACACAGTCGTTGCGTCGCAGCAGGAACGTTCGCAGTTCAAGAACAAGTCGACGGCGATGAAGATGCTCAAGAACAAGCTCTATCAGGCCGAGGTCGAGAAGCGCGACGCGCACAAGGCGGAGCTGGACGCGACGAAATCCGATGTGAGCTTCGGCAGCCAGATCAGAAGCTACGTTTTCCAACCATATACGATGGTGAACGACCACAGAACCGAGCTCAAAATCCCCGACGTCCAGAAGGTGATGGATGGCGGGATCGATCCCTTCATAGCGGCATACCTAAAGCTGGGCGGCGGCTCGAAGACGGCGGCGGCGTGAGCGACGAGCTCAATTTCGTCCTCCAGGCGCGACGAGAGAAGCTCGAGGCTCTCGAGGCTGCCGGCATAGCGCCGTACGCCTACGCGTTCGACAGACAACAGTCAGCGGCGCAGGCACAAACGCTCCTCGGGGCGTCAGAGGAGGGTCCGCCGGTGAGTCTGGCCGGCCGCATCGTCGCCTGGAGGTCTCACGGCAAGACGACCTTCGCGCACCTCGCCGATGCGACCGGAAAGATCCAGCTCTATTTCAAGAAGGATCAGCTCGGGGCCCATAACTATGCGCAGCTCACCCATTTCGATCTGGGCGACATCATCGGTGTCCACGGCCCACTCTTTCGCACACGCACGGGTGAAGTCACGGTACGCGTCGATCGGGTCGAGCTATTGGCGAAGTCGCTCCGCCCGCTCCCGTTCGGGAAGGAAGAAGAGGTAAACGGCCAGGTGGTGAGGCACTCCGGATTCGCGGATCCGGAGCAACGTTACCGTCAACGGTACGCCGACCTGGCGGTTCATCCCGAGGTGCGGGCGCTTTTCGTCGCCCGATCGCGCATGATCTCGTCGATCAGGAGCTTTCTCGACCAGCGCGATTTTCTGGAGGTCGAGACTCCCATCCTCCAGCCTCTCTACGGCGGTGCCGCCGCGCGTCCGTTCACGACGCTGCACAACGCGCTCAACATGCCACTGTATCTCCGTATCGCGGACGAGCTATACCTAAAGCGCCTGGTCGTCGGAGGACTGGAGAGGGTTTACGAGATCGGGCACGATTTCCGTAACGAGGGAATCGATCGCACGCACAACCCCGAGTTCACGATGCTGGAGTTCTATCAGGCATATGCGGACTACACGGGCATGATGGATCTCGTAGAGCTTATCATGGAGAAGACTGCCGAAGCAGTGCGCTCCGTACCGGAGCTTGCGGCGAACGTTCCCCAGTTCCACAAGCCGTTCAAGCGCATCGAGTGGGTTCCGTCACTCAACGCGGCGGCCGGAGTGGACGTGACATCGCTCAATGACGCCGCGCTTCGCTCGCTGGCACTGCGCGTCGGTGTCGAGAAGCCCGACTCGCTGAGCAGGCCGAAAGTGACAGACGAGATGTTCCAGGCGCTGGTGGAGTCGAAGCTCCAGGAACCGACGTTCGTCGTCGACTACCCGGTGGAGTTGTCGCCGCTGGCCAAACCAAAGCGCGGCAATCCCGCGCTCACCGAGCGCTTCGAGCTGTTCGCGAATGGGAAGGAGATGGCGAACGCCTTCAGCGAGCTGAACGATCCGCTCGACCAGCGCCGGCGCTTCGAGGCACAAGCGAAGCTAAAAGCCGCGGGCGATGAGGAGGCTTCGGCTGTCGACGAGGATTATCTGCGCGCCATGGAGTACGGCATGCCGCCGATGGGCGGGGCAGGAATAGGAATAGACAGGCTGTTCATGTATCTCTCGGGGGCGACGAACATTCGCGACGTTATTCTCTTTCCGACAATGAGACCGGAATGACCAGGCTGGAGCTACAGATCGCGTGGCGGTATCTGCGGAGTCGGCGCGGCTCGAAGCTGCTGTCGCTCATCAGCATCATCGCGATCGGGGC
>DATCPG010000190.1:0-9859 GCA_036570225.1 Gemmatimonadaceae bacterium
CATCAGCGTCATGCCCACTATCGTACCGAGTCCGAAGACGAGAAGGTACCAGACGCCCACCGCGGATTGCGAATGGTAGTGAGGACTAAGAGTGCGACCGCGGCGGAGCCGGCGAGGCCGTGGACTACCCCGACGACCAGCGGCCTGACGAGCCTATAAAAATTGATTCGGCCGAGATATCTGTCGAGCCAACCCAGCGGAGTTTGCCCGGGCTCGTGGGGATGCCTCTCGGGATTGTGTGAGTGAGCGTGCGTGTGCACGTAGTCACTGTGACTGTGTGGATGTATGTATTGATCCAAAACCGAGAACCATCAAGGCGAGAGCCGACATTGGACGAGAAAACTAGCGCACTTTCGCGACGTCGCCTGTCGCGCTGAATTCCGACTTTACAGTTCTGAGGACTCAACCGAGGCGCTGTGTATCCGACCGAGCCTCGTCAGGATGTCGGAAGGTCGTCGAAGCTGACGATTGCGCTCCGGTCGCCCTGGATCGGAGCGTGATCGAGAGCGCTCTCCGCACGATGAACGAGATCGGCGACGTTCACTTTCGCCGTCGCAAGATCAGAAACCGCTGAATATCCTGCGCGCAGTCGAACCACGTTGGAGATCGACTTGTTGGTCGACGCCTTGTCGAGCTCACCCTGAAAGCGCGCCACCAGAAGCCGGGCTCCGGCTGCGTCCGTGTCGGGTGCCAGGATGGCGATTCGCGTGTCGCCGACGTGTCCGACGACGTCCGATTGCCGGCTCTGTTCCCGGAACACGTGCGCGAGGTCTGCGAACGCCTCGGGGCTATCCTTCCACAGCATGCTCGATCCGACCTCGCGATCCTTGATCTGTGCAGCGACCGCGACGCAGGCGAATGCTTCGTGCTTTCTCAGCGAGCCGGCGCCGAGTTTTCCGGCAAGCTGCCGGAAGCCGAACGTGGTGTAGAGGCCAGTAGCGGCATTCACGAATTCTTCGGACCGCGCCACCAGCAGCTCACCGCGGGCGCGAATAAACGTTTCGAGCTTCACGAACACTGGCTCGAGATCGATGGGATGGCTGCAGTATTCCCACGCTCCGGCGATCAAGCCTGCCATCCGTCCGCGCGAGTCGACCTGCGCTGAAGAAGTGATTACGATCGGAATCGAGTGGTCGAACTGCGCGCCGTCTCGCATCGCGCGGCAGACATCGATTGCCCTCACGTCCTGAAGAGATTCATCGAGAACGAGCACGTCGTGGTTCGAGAGTCTCGCCAGCTCCATAGCCTGCGCGCCAGAGCGTGTATGGGCGACGACGTACTCGCGCTGCTGAAATGCGCTCTCCAGCGCTCTGCTCATCCAATCATCGCCGCAGGCAATAAGAGCGAGCGGCGGCCTGTCCAGCGGCAGTTGCATGGAGCGTCTCCTCTTCGGCGGCTCGACTGACGTGGCGCGACGATCGCGCCTTAGCCTCGTAGCTTTGCGTCGCCACCTTTCGATGGGTTTGCCGGTTTATCGGAGGTGCATCCCGAGCGAGCCGAGGCTGCGTTCAGGAAACGGTTCTATTTTTGGACGACCAAGTGGGGTTGGAGATACTGCGCAAGACCGCCCCGCGAGAGAGGTTTGCTCGGGCCGCCCTCCAGTGGTATGGTTAGCCGCTCGTGAAACGTCTGTGTGTCGTTGCCGTCCTCTCGTGCAGTAAAACCTGCAGCATACAGATGAAAGAAATCGAGTTTCGAGGAGACCTTAGCCTTGCATGACTGCCGTGCCAGACGCAACTGAGACAGTAACGATTCTTCTGGTGGACGACGAACAGTCGGTCCGCGCCATCGTCGTCAAGATCCTCCGCAGAGCGAAGTACAACGTGATCGAGGCGGAGAACGGCGAAGCCGCGCTCAAGCTTGCAAAGGCGCACCCGGGAAAGATCGACGTCCTGCTTACTGACATGTACATGCCCGGCATGCGAGGGCCGGAAGTGGTTCAGGCAATTGCTCCGACGCGCCCCGGCTTGCGAGCGCTTTTCATGTCCGGCTACGCGGACCAGGACTCTCGAACTACGGTCCCGCCTGGCGCAAACTTCCTGAACAAACCGTTCTCGGGGCAGGAACTCACCGCAGCCGTCGAAGCTGTGCTCAAAGGGCCGGCTCTGTCCTGAACCTTGGCGCCGTGCGGTTGGTCAGACAGCGACGCCTGCCTTTGCAAGGAGTTGTTTGAGCCCTTCCAAAGGAAGTGCGCCGGATTGTCGGGCGACCTCCTTTCCGTGATTGAACACTATGGTCGTGGGAATCCCGCGGATCCCAAACCCTCCGGCGATCCGCGACGAATGATCGGTGTTCAGCTTGGCGATGAGCGCCTTCCCCTGAACATGAGCGGCGAGCGCGTCGACGGCGGGCGCCATCATCCGGCAGGGTCCACACCAGTCGGCATAGAAGTCCACGGCCACCGGGACATCGCTTTCGTTGAGCGTCCTCGTGAACGTGTCATCGTTCAGGAGGATGGGACGCTCGAGCAGAATCGGCTTCGCGCATTTTCCGCACTTGGGTCCGGCGGTCACTTTGCTGGCCTCGATTCGGTTCCACGTCTCGCAGAACTGGCAGCGAACGGTGAGCTTCGTGGTCGCTGTACTGGCTTCTGTCTCCATCCAAGCCTCAGGAGTTGTTAGGTTTCCGATGACGAATTCACAACTGCAAAATACGCCGCAGGTGTGCTTCCAGCCGCGATCAAACGGCTGAGCTAGCCTTGGGCCAGTTAGCTTCGCCCATTGCGGGTTAACCCTATTTTGGCGCCCGTTCGGGGTGACCGGCCACTACCGTATTCGTCCATCCTCTAGAGAAAGGCATTCCACCGGGAGTGTCGATAGGTTGCATCGTCGAAAACTCTCCCCAAAGCAGGATTTGGATATGCGAATCAGGCCGGATAGTCACAAATATTTCAGATTTGGTTTTTCCATAATCGAGCTGCTTGTCATCGTGGCGATTCTCGGGATCATGGCTACAGTAGCCGGCCCCGCGATGTCGCGCATCGTGCGGCACCAACGTGTGAACCGCGCCACCACACTCGTCGCAGCGGATCTCCAGAACGCGTTCGCGACCGCCGCCCGCCAGCGTCAGCCGGTGCGGATACAAGCCGACAACGCGGGCCGCAGCTACATCTTCGTCGACCGAAACAGCGGAGCAACTCTTCGCATGAGGTCGTTCTACGGAGACACCACGGAATACAAGCTCACTACTCTTACTTTCACTCCCGCGATAGTTGACGTCTTCCCCGACGGCATATCGTCCGCCAGGCTGACGGTCGATCTCGCAAACGGCGATTACTCCAAGCAAATCACCGCCAGCACCGCTGGTTTCGTGAGGGTCGCAAGATGATGAGAATTTCAATGCGCACACCTGTTCGCTCCGCGAGTGAGACGAGCACCGTTTCCGCCGGACAGCGAACGGGTTTCGTGATTGTCGAAGTCATCGTGGCCATGGTGCTCCTTGCCGTCGCGGTTACTTCACTCGCTGCCATGATGTATTCAGTGTCGCAGAGCGGTATGAAGGCGACTGGCGACGCGTATAGAAACGCCGTGCTGATGCAGGAAGTGAATCGACTCGAGGGCATTCCCTACGATTCGATTCCGGCCGCGGTTGTGAGCACTACGGTCTCAACTGCGCCTTACCCGCACACGCGCGTCGTAACCGTGACCGAGCCGGTGGTGGGCACCTTCAAGACCATCAAGGTGGTAATCACCCCCAGCAACGTGACCTACAAGAAAGACTCGGTGACATTCACCCGAACCAGGGCGCGGACCATAGCCACGCTTTGCACCACCTGCCTGGCGCCAGCACAATGAGACACTTCGATCATCGCCGCGTCCGTCGCGGCTTTACGCTAATCGAGCTTCTGGTCGGCATTGTTCTTTTCGGCATTGTCGGAGTGCTGTTTACCAAGCTGCTCACGACACAGGGTCGATTTTTCGACAGGCAGGGTATGGGCAACGCCGCCCGTAACGTATCGCGCGCGTCACTCAATCGCGTCGTATCCGACTTCCGAATGATCGAGGCGGGCGGCGGCGTCATCGCCGCTACTTCAACCTCCCTCTCCATCCGCATTCCGTACGCGATCGGTGTCATGTGCGCGAACTCAAACGGCGCAAGCGTTCTCAGCCTTCTGCCGGTCGATTCCACCATGTATAACAATGCAATCTTCTTTGGATACGCCTGGAGAAACTGGTCGAACGGTGCGTATGGCTACGTACAAGGAGCGGGGACGTCTGTCCTCGCTGGAGATGCCGCGGCCATCGCCGCATGCACTGGTGTGAACGTAACTACGGTCCGGTTTGGAAGAGTGGTCAGCGTGACACCCACCCTCCCAAATCTGACGGGACTCGGCACACCTGTTTTCCTTTATTCCCAAGTTCGATACCAGTTCAGGGCATCGACGTCTGTCCCAGGAACCCTTGGACTTTACAGGGCGGAAATCGCCCCCAACGGTGCCGTCACGGAGGAGGAGCTTGTCGCTCCTTTCGCCAATACGGCAAGCTGGAAGTTTTTTACGGTAAGCGGCGGAGCGGTCGCGCAGGTGAATGCTCCGGCGGATCTCTCAACGATTCGTGGCCTCGAGCTGCATTTCGACGGCATGAGCGAAGCCACTGCCCGCACGAAAGTCTCACCCGAACTCTCGAATCTGACAACCGCGGTCTTCTTCAAGAACCGCACAACCTAGCCGAGAGGCTTAGTTATATATGCTGAATAACACTGAACGCCGCGGATTTGCGATACCAGTTGCGATTCTTGTCATCGCCGTCCTGACGATCATGCTCGCCGGAGGCTTTTCTCTGGTGAGCGCCGAGCGCAGGTCGGTGTCGGATCAGAAGTCGCAGATTTCCGCCTTCCGGATCGCCGAGCAGGGACTCGAGCTGTATCTCGTTCGCCGCGATTCGCTGGTCTCCGGTCAGCCGGGCTATTCCCGCGTTCCCGGCGCCGGCGACAGCGTAGTGATCAACATGCCTGGCGGGTTCGCCAACGTTTCGCTGACTCGACTCCGCCCGCCGACGGGGTCACAGTCTGGGTTGTACATCTTGCGCTCGCGTGGGACGGAGACGGCAAACACCTATGGGATGGCGCCGCAAGGCGTACGCACGGTTGCTCAATATGTGCTGTGGGTTCCGGCGCCGATGCAGGTGCTGGCAGGATGGACGGCGCTTTCGGGGCTTCAGATGAACGGTAACGCCGGTACGCTTGGTGGGGAAGATCTCTGCGGCCAGGACTCGACGGTCGCCGGCGTCGTCGTGCCGGTCAATCCTGGATACTCGGGCAAAACCGGCATGGCCACCGGAGACCCACCGATCGATTCCGTTCCTCCCGATTCAGTTCACATCGACTGGAACGGCATTGTGAACGGCAATGCGATCACACCCACCATCACGATTCCTGGCGGAAGCTGGCCAACTGCAGCATTGGCGGACACCAACTACTATCCGATCATCCGCGTCAATGGTGATTTCACTATTCCATCTTCGGGTCAAGGAATGCTGATCGTCACCGGCGCCCTCACCATCAACGGAAGCACAAGCTGGAAGGGCGTTCTTCTCGTCGGCGGCGACATCGTTTCCAACGGAACCAACGGAATTCAGGGCGCCACCGTGAGCGGCCTGAACGTGAAACTCGGCACCTACGTGCCTTCGTCCATCGGTAACGGTACGAAGAGCTACAACTTCAACTCTTGTGCAGTCAACAAGGCGACGATGACGTCAGGGGCGCTCATAACTCTGCCGAACACATGGGTAGATAACTGGGTGGAATACTAGTGTCTGGCGAACATCGCTCCGGGACACGGAGTCGGCGAGGATTCGTAATCGGCGAGCTGCTGGTAGCATTGCTGCTACTGGCAGTTGCCGTCTCGTCTCTGGCCGCGCTGATGTACTCGGTCTCGCGCCGTCCTGAGGCTGATTCAAGGGAGCCCGCTGCGTGTGCGGCGAAGAACGGAAAGGTTCCCGGCAACTGCGTTCCGCACGGGACGCAAAGCAGCGCGTCCAAGCTGCTGCGGTCGGGGTGCGCGGCCAAAGCCGGAACATCTGCCCGCGGCTGCAATGAGCAGGGTGTTGGCTTCGACAGTGTGGACGAGACGGTCGTGAAGTCGCGCACCGATTCCGCTTCGCTGGCCATGGTAAAGAAACAGGAGGCAGCGCGCGGTCCTCGCCGGCCTGACCGGGGTTTCATCCGCTAGCAAACGCGGCATGCGCCCGCGTTGAACCGCGGGTAGCGCAGATATATGTTAGCAGGAGGGCGGATATCTATCCGCCCTCTTGGCGTTTAACGAGCGAAGTCCATGAAAATCCTCGTAATCGAAGACGACCCTACCGTCGGACAGTTCGTCAAACGGGGCTTTGAGGAGCAGCGCTGGGGCGTCGATCTCGTCGCGAACGGCGACGACGGCGAGGCCCGCGCAATCGCCGAGGAATACGACGTCGTCGTGCTCGACATGCGCCTGCCGGGCAAATCCGGCGGACAGGTGCTCCACGACCTGCGCGCGCGCGGTTTCGACAGACCTGTCCTGATCCTCACCGCGCAGGATGCGGTGGACTCCAAGGTCGAAGCGTTGCGCGCCGGCGCCGATGATTACGTCACCAAGCCGTTTGCGTTCGAGGAGCTGCTCGCGCGCGTGGAGGCGCTCTCCCGGCGGCCGCGCGCTCGCCTGACGCCGGTTCTCAAGGTGGCCGATCTGACGCTCAACCTCGATACCCGCGAGGTTGCGCGCACCGGCAACGCGATCGAGCTCACGCCGAAGGAATACACCGTGCTCGAGTACCTTATGCGCCACGCGGGGCGCGTGATGAGCAGGACCCTGATCACCGAATACGCGTGGGGGTATCACTTCGATCCCGGTACCAACATCGTGGACGTCGTGATCAACCACCTGCGCAAGAAGATCGATGCGAGCAATCCGCGAAAGCTCATTCACACCATACGCGGCGTGGGCTACGTGATCCGCGAAGAGAGCGCGGCCGGAAAGGGAGGTTAGCCGCGGTGGTCTCGACGCGGGCAAAGCTGACGATAGCGTTCGTGGCCGGAATGATCGCGGTCGCGATTACGCTCTTTCTCGCGGTATTGACGGCGCGCAACGACGCGGTGTACCACGACATAGCGCAGTACGCCGCCGCACAAGGCGATCTCGCTTCGCGCGTGATAACTGACGCCGCGCGATCCGGCCAGAAAGTGCTCGCAAACGGCGATACCGCGCTCGTCCCGCTGCTCGCGCCCCGGCTCGTAGAACGGCTTCAGGCTGTTCCAGGCTACATCGTCGTCGTCGACACGGCTGGGCGCGCGGTCTACCGCTCCAACGATGTCTTGCATCTCAAGGGTCAGGACATGGCGACCCTCCAGACGCAGCTCGAGGATCTGCCGAAGTCCGGAGAGGCCCTGATCTTCTCGCTGGATTCGCTCCAGGAGAAGGTGCTGTTCGTCTCGCATTCGCTTCCAGGCACTCCAGATGGATTGAGTCGCATCGCATCGGGAGCCGTCGCCACGCGCGCCAGCACGGTTCCCCGAGAGTACCTGCTCGACGCATCGTTGATCGTCCCGATCATCATCGTAGTTGCGGGACTGGGGGCTTTCGTCTTTCTCGGTCGAACCCAGCGCCAGCTCGCGGAGATAACGACCGAAGTGGCCGCCATCACCGACGGACGCAGCCTGCACAGGCGATTGGCGCTCAGCGAGGAGACGACGGACTTCGCCGATCTGGTGACGACGCTTAACGCAATGATAGGCCGACTGGAGACATCGTTCGGCGCCCTCCGGCGATTTACTGCCGACGCCAGCCATGAGCTGAAGACTCCGCTTGCCGTACTCCGCGCCGACGTCGAGCGCGCGATGCACGACAACTCGAGCGAGCGGATGGTGGCGCTGGAGGAAGCGCTTCAGGAAGTGCGGCGCATGACGGATCTCGTCGAGAGCCTTCTCACACTCGCCCGCGCGGACGAGGGGCGGTTCGACATCTATCGTGAGCCCATCGAGCTGCAGCCGCTGGTGCAGGAGGTCTACGAGACCGCGCTCATCCTCGGCGAAGCGCAGGGCGTGACGGTGAACTTGCCATTCACCACCGACGTCGTGGTGATGGCGGATCGCACGCGTCTTCGGCAACTGTTTCTGAACCTCGTCACGAACGCGATCAAGTACACGCCGGCCGGCGGCAAGGTGGAGCTTGGCCTCGGGCGACACCCGGACAACGTGACATTCGCGGTGCGCGATACCGGAATCGGAATCTCGGCGGCGGATTTCCCACACATCTTCGAGCGCTTCTGGCGGGCCGACCGGGTGCGCTCGCGAATGTCGGAAAGGGGCGGATTCGGGCTTGGTCTCGCGATCAGTCAGTGGATCGCGCAGGCACACGGCGGTACCCTCACGGCGTCTTCCCGGCTCGGTCGGGGCAGTCTGTTCACGGTGACGCTTCCGATCGCCAGCGAGGCCGAGCGCTCTTAATCGTCCGCTAACCCGATCGTTAGCAGGCTTTCATCCAGTGCTAACGGGCGCGCTATTCCTCGCAGGGTAGCACTCCGAGAAGTTCTATGTTCGTCCTATCCTCATGATTAAGTCTGGGTTAATACTATTTCATGGATTCTTAATCTTGGGGGTATTCCCCCGTGTTCCGGTTAGAAACAGTTTTCTTCCACGAACTTCAACTTGGGTGAGGAATGTTTAACCAACTGATCGAGTCGAAGCCGAAGAAGCAGAAGATGGCCGGTGGGACGGTGTTCAGCGTCGTCCTCCACACGTTCCTCATCGCGGCTGCCGTCTACGCGACCGCCCGTGCGGGCGTGAAGGACGAGAAGTCAAAGGCCGAGAAAATCCAGTTCGTGGAGATGAAGAAGGAGCCGCCCAAGGTTCCGGACAAGCCGCCGCCGCCGAAGGAGGTCATCGTCAAGCCGCCACCGCCGAAGGGCTTCCAGGTTCTTCGCGCGCCCGTGAAGATCGACATCAAGATCCCCGAGATCGATCTCTCGAAGGCCATCACCAACGA
Organism: Gemmatimonadaceae bacterium; assembly: GCA_036570225.1. GTDB lineage: Bacteria > Gemmatimonadota > Gemmatimonadetes > Gemmatimonadales > Gemmatimonadaceae > UBA4720. The sequence goes on from DATCPG010000190.1 coordinate 8,960, forward strand.
AAGCGATTTCAGCGGCAAGGGTGTGAAGGGCGGGACCGGCAACGGCGTCGTTGGCGGCGTAGGTCCTGTCACCAACCAGACGTACTTCGAGTTCCAAGTCGAGAAGCCGGCCGAGATGATTCAGGATGGCACCAAGCCGAAATATCCGTCGGTCCTGGAGAGCTCAGGCATTGCCGGAGAGGTTCAGGCACAGTTTGTGGTGAGCAGTGCAGGAAAAGCCGATATGGACACCTTCAAGGTTCTCAAGTCGACCAACGAGCTTTTCACGCAGTCCATTAGGAATTATTTGCCGCGGGCGCATTTCAGCCCCGCTCAGATTGGCGGTAAGCCGGTCAATCAGCTGGTTCAGCAATCGTTCCAGTTCGCCGTTCCCCGATAGACAACCCCTCACGGAGTAAACCATGCAGCTGTCACTACTCGACATTTACAACCAGATGGGCAACTTCGCGAAGGGCATCGTGTTTGTCCTCGCGATCATGTCGATCTGGTCACTCTCGGTCGCCATCAAGAAGTGGTGGGACCTGCGGGCCGCTCAGAAGGAAACCCGCAAATTCGCTCCGGAGTTCTCGCAGTTCCTCGAGGAAGACAACCTCGCCGAAGCCGTGACTCTCGCCGACAAGTACAAGAAGTCGCACGTCGCCCGTGTTCTTGGCGGAGCGCTTACCGAGATTCGCCCGCTGATTCAGGATGGATCCGTCACGGTTGCCGACATCAACTCGGCTGAGCGCGCGGTCGAGCGCGAGATGCTGATGACGATCACGGACCTGAAGCGTGGTCTTGGAATTCTGGCGACGGTCGGCGCGACGGCTCCGTTCGTCGGACTGCTCGGAACTACGATGGGAATCGTGAACTCCTTCGCCGCCATGGCAGCGTCAGGATCGGGCGGACTCGCCTCGATCT
>DATCPG010000191.1:0-3039 GCA_036570225.1 Gemmatimonadaceae bacterium
GGAAGCAGCTTCTGTCGCCACCAAAGTCTCGCACTCCGCCGATTTTGGCGTCACCGTCGCCGAGGTAAAGCTTGATTATGGCGTCGCGATGAAGCGCTCGCGCGCGGTGAGCACCCAGAACTCCAAGGGCGTCGAGTTCCTCTTCAAGAAGAACAAGATCACCTGGATCAAGGGCACGGCCAAGGTTACCGGCAAGAACTCCGTTTCCGTCAAAGTCGATGGAAAGGAAGAAAAACACGACGCCAAAAAGGCGATTGTGATCTCCACCGGCTCGCGCGTGAAAGGCCTCCCGCAGATTGGTCTCGAGCTGAACAAGACGACGGTACTTTCCTCGGACGAAGTGCTCGTGCTTGAGAAAGCTCCCAAAACGATGGCTGTCGTCGGCGCCGGCGCGGTGGGCTGCGAGTTCGCCGACGTCTTTGCCGCTTTCGGCACCCACATCACTCTCATCGAAGCGCTCCCGGTCATTCTTCCGCTCGAGGACGCCGATTGCAGCGCTGAGCTCACAAAAAGCTTCAAGAAGCGGAAGATCGATGTCCTGACCGGCGCCAAAATCAGCGATGTAAAAGTCGGAAAGAATTCCGTGACGATGAGTGTCGAATCGGGCGGCAAAAAGCAGACACTCGAGGTCGAGAAAGTCCTCGTCGCCGCGGGCCGCGCTCCGAATATCGAAGACCTCGGGCTCAAGGAGCTGGGAGTTCAGTTCACCGATCGCGGATTCATCAAGATCAACGAGCGAATGGAGACGTCAGTCAAAGGCATCTATGCGATTGGGGACGTCGCCGGCCCGCCAATGCTCGCCCACAAGGGCCAGCGCGAAGGAGTGGTGTTCGCCGAGTTCCTCGCCGGACAGAAACACGTGCACCAGGTGAATTACGGCAACATTCCGAACGCCACGTACTGTCACCCTGAAGTCGCGTCGATCGGCATGACCGAGGCGCAGGTGAAGGAAAAGAAGATCGACTACAAGGTCGGCAAGTTCGTCTTCTCCAACAACGGCCGCGCGCGCACGTCCGGAGAGACGGAAGGCTTCGTCAAGATCATTCGCGACGCCAAGTACGGCGAGATCCTCGGCGCGCACATCATCGGCGCGCACGCCACCGAGCTCATTCACGAGCTCGCGGTCGCCCGTGAGAACGAGTACACCGTGGAGGAAGTCGATCTCGCCATCCACGCCCATCCGACGCTCTCCGAAGCAATCGCCGAGGCAGCACTCGACTCGCTCGGAAAGATGATCCACGCCTGATTCAGGTGATGCGTAGTGGCTGAGCGCGAGCTATGGACCGTACCCCTCGGCCGAATGCCCTACGCCGAGGCGCTGGAGCTGCAGCGGCATGTCGCGCGGGATCGGATCAGCGGCGCGATTCCGCAGGACGTTCTTCTTCTCGTCGAGCATCCACCGGTAGTCACCTTGGGGCGGGCGTCGAAGGAGAAGCACCTCATTGCTTCGCCGGCTTTTCTCGAGAGCAAAGGCGTGGAGCTGTTCGAGGTCGAGCGAGGCGGGGATGTGACATTTCACGGTCTGGGACAGCTCGTTGGATATCCTATCGTCGATCTCAAGCGCCATCGGCAGGACCTGCACTGGTACCTGAGGAAAATCGAGGAGGCGCTGATCAACGCCCTCGCGGACTACGACATCCGCGCCGAGCGCAACCCGAGCTTCACGGGCGTGTGGACGAAGGGAAAAAAGATCGCTTCGATCGGCGTCCACGCGCGCGACTGGGTGACATGGCACGGGTTCGCGCTGAACGTTACGACTGATCTGTCCTACTTCGACCTGATCGTGCCCTGCGGAATCAACGGCGTCGTCATGACATCCATTGCGCGGGAGCTGGGGCTGGAAAACGTCTCCCCGCAGGACGTTCGGGACAGGGTATCGGCCAAGTTTGCGGAAGCGTTCGACCTGACTGTAGTCGTCACCTCGCATTCGGCGCTGCTGGAGGCCGTCGCGTGACGGAGACCCTCAAGGTCTACCCGTCGCGCGAACGCCTCGAGACTGTCGGTACACCGCGTGACTTCGCGGCGGAGCTGAATCCGCAGCAGGCTGCCGCTGCCACTCACGGCGACGGTCCGCTGCTCATCATTGCCGGCGCGGGAACTGGAAAGACGCGTACGCTCGTCTATCGCGTCGCGCATCTGATCGAGCGTGGCGTCGCGGCCGAGCGAATACTTCTGCTCACCTTTACGCGACGCGCCGCGCAGGAAATGCTCTCTCGTGCGGAACGGTTGGCCGGCAGCAACAGCAAGCGCGTACACGGAGGGACGTTTCATGCGACCGCGCATCGGCTCCTTCGACGCTATGGTCCGGCCGCTGGCCTCGCGAAGGACTTTACGATCATGGATCAGGGCGATTCTGCCGATCTCATGCAGCTGTCCCGCGCGCAGCTCGGCTATGCCGCGAGGATCAAGCGCTTTCCAAAGAAGGAGACCCTTCAGTACGTGTACTCCCGGCACATCAACACGGGAATACCGGTCGAAGACATCGTGCGAGACGAGTACGCTCAGTTCGTCGATTACCTCGAGGATTTCGGAAAGATTTACGGTGACTACGTTCGGCGGAAGCAGGAACGGAATCTCGTCGATTACGACGATCTGCTTCTCTTCTGGACACTGATGCTGGAAGCGTCGCCGGAGCTTCGCCAGCAGATCGGTGGGATGTACGATCACATCCTCGTGGACGAATACCAGGACACCAACGTCCTGCAGGCGCGGATTCTTCGCGGCATGTGCGCCATCCATGCGAACATCACCGTCGTCGGCGACGACGCGCAAAGCATCTACTCTTTCCGAGGCGCCAATTTCCGGAACATCCTGGACTTTCCCAAACAGTTCACTGGCGCAACGACGGTCACTCTCGAGCAGAACTACCGCTCGACACAGCCGATCCTCAGCGTCACCAACACACTCATCTCGCGCGCAGCCGAGCGGTTCACAAAGAATCTCTGGACAGAGCGAACTGGCGGTGAGACGCCGTGGCTCGTGGCAGCGCGCGACGAGCAGCAGCAAACCAGATTCGTCGTCGACCGCATACTGGAGTTG
>DATCPG010000192.1:0-2098 GCA_036570225.1 Gemmatimonadaceae bacterium
GAACACCACCGTCATGATGATGTAGAAGATGATCCCGCCCGGAATCCACATGATGAGCGCGCCGAGGAGCTGATCCTCGATCGGCGAAAGGGAAAACACACGCGGCGCCGCGGCGTAAGCGGGATAGAGAACGTGGTCCGACATCGCGATATAGATCGCGACGATCGACATCGGGATGCTCATGAGAAAGCTGTAGAGCATCTGCGCCGGATAGGCGAGCCGCGGCAGCTCGGGGACCTGACTCATCAGCGGCCACCACATCAGCACCGCGGCGACCATGAACATAAGGTGCTCGACGATGTGGATGTTGTGATTTGCCATCGCCGCGTTGTAGAACGGCGGCAGGTGCCACATGGCAATCACGAGATTGAAAACCACGAAGGCGATCGGAGCGCTGGTGAAAAAACGCGCCACCGGTCTGATGTATCTGTGGGATAGCGGGTCGCGCAGCATGAATCCGGGGACGCCCGCGAGAAGCAGCGGCGGCATGGCAAGCGTGAGCAGCAGGTGCTGCACCATGTGGGCGCTGAAGAGATAATCATCGCTCAGATCGTGCAGCGGACCATTGAGCGACACGAACATCACCAGCAGTCCGGAGAAGAAACAGATCTTCTGCACGCGGGTGGGCTCGCGCTTGAGTCGATGCGCCCCCCACAGGTAAATCGCGCCCAGCGCTGCGATACCAACGACGGTACTCGGGTGAATCGACCATCGCCAGAAGGTGAGATTGACGATGGGATGCAGCAGCGCCAGGACCAGCATGCTACATGATCTTGAGGTAGAGATGCCCGAACAGGAACATCAGCGCCAGAAGCGTCAAGGAGGCGATCAGCAACGGGCCGGTGAACAGCACACGGAACAGCCGATGGTCGTACTTGAGGTGCATGTAGAACATCACCACGATCGTGAATTTGAGCGCCGAGAGGATCAGCAGTGTCGGGATGAATCCGCGGCCCGCGACGAATGAAGGTATGTAGTACGCCCAGACTTCCGCGACGGTGATGAGCGTAAGAATGAGCGCGACCTTCCAGTAAGTGGACCAGGTCGGATGGGCGTGCTCCTCCTCGTGCGGCACGTGGGCGGCCGCCTCTGCGGAATCCGGAAGATTGGTGGCGCTGGCGTGGGTGTCCATCGTTCCTGCCGTTACTTGATGAGGTAGACGAGCGTGAAGATCACGATCCAGATGACGTCGACGAAGTGCCAGTACAGCGCGGCGATGTCCACCAGCAGCGAATCCTTCGAGCCGAGCCCGCGGCGGTAGTCGATCGCGAGAAGCGTGACGAGCCACAGCACACCCGCGGTGACGTGCGCGCCGTGAAATCCTGTAAGCGTGAAGAACGAGGATCCGAAGAGATTCGTCCGGATCGTGAGTCCCTCGTGGACGAATGACGTGAACTCGAACGCCTGAAATCCAAGAAACGTGGAGCCGGCGATCGCCGTCATCCACAGCCACAGCCGGGAATTGCCCAGAATCCGCTCACCTCTCGTGTGCTTCGGCTTTTCCTTGTTCTGAACCGCGGCGAGAGCGAGCACCATGAACAGCGACGACATGAGCAGAACGAATGTCGAAGCTGAGGTGACGGGGATGTTCAGGATGGGCTTGAGGACGTGCCCGGTGCTCGGATCCGTCCACGACTCATGCGGGAACGGCCCGACTACGCTTCGGCCCTTGTAGATGAGATACGTCGAAATGAGCGAGACAAAGAGCATGCACTCCGAGCCGATAAAGGCCCAGATCGCGACCTTCGTGCTGTTGAGTCCAGTGCTGGTGGGCGGATGTCCACCCGCGTGAGCGGCGTCGTGTGCATCGAGAGCGGCGGTAGCCAAAGCGATCTCCGAAAGCGTCAGGTCGGTGACAGTGGGTGGCGGAGCTAGTGGTGCTCGGGCTCGAGCGGCGTCAGAAGCCAGCTGTACAACGACAGCACGAAGATGCCTGCCGCGAGGAGCATGATCGGAAGATTCTTGTGCATGATCAGGCCGATGAACACGGAGCCGAGCGAGAACGCCGCGATCAACGGCTTGACCGTGGGCGTCGGCATCACGATACCGAGTGCACTCGCGGAAGGATGCGCATCCGCCGCGTTGAGCTCCGTGTCGG
>DATCPG010000193.1:0-1941 GCA_036570225.1 Gemmatimonadaceae bacterium
CGCCTACTCCGCCAAGCTCTCAGAAACATTGGGTTTCCCGCTTTCGCCGCCTGTTAACCCAATGCCGACCTCCAGACCCTCCCAAATTCGCGACTCCTCGCGAATTTTTACGGGGTAGGCAATGGGTTAACGCTCGTCCGTCAAGCGGGACGACGACCCCGCCTCGTTTTCTTTCGGCAGATCGCAGTTGCGTGGATCAGCAGCGCGGCGAGCAACCCTGCTAATGCCCGTTCGCCCGCAGCCCCGCCGATCAATGAAAAAGCCGCCACCCGTAAGGGCGCCGGCTTCCATTCGGATCCGAATTCGGTGTCCCTATTTCTGGATGCGGTACACTCGATCGCCGGCTTCAGTCTTGCTGGATTCGATCTGCAGACTGTGTTTCTTGGCCGTAGTGGACAGGAAGCCCCGCACGCTGTGCGCGAGCCAGCCGGTGGTCTTCCGAATCTCGCCCAGCGTGGCTCCCTGAGATCGTCCGATCAACGCTAGGATCAGGGCGCCCTGGCTCTCTGGGCGCGGTGAGACGGCCGGCTTCGCGCGGGCCGCTTTCGTCCCAGCCTTTGACTTCAAAAGTTGATCGACGTAATTCAGAGCAGCGAAAGTTTGCTGGTCTAAGTCGCCGCTATGGCCGACACGGCCTGCCTGCTGGCCAACTGATGGGCATGTTGAAAACTGCCATGCGGGTCTCCCTCGTTCCGCCCAGAGCCGGCTTTGCTTGAAAGCACTCACCCTGTGTTGCGCGTATGCGGAAAGGCCCAAACTCGTGCGATGGTTTGGGATACGTCAAGTAGGCAATTACCGAGTCAAGGAACGTGCTGATGGCGCATAGTCCCAACGAACACGACGTCACGGGGCGACGTCGCCCCGAGGGCGGGATTGGCATGATACTCATATCGGCGCACGCCGGTCTGGAAGGAATAGCGCAGGCATTGTCGGGTTTGTCGGGTGCCTGTGGGCGACCGCAGGCGGGGTGGGGCCCTCAGTGGCGCCCAGCGGCGAGCACCTTTTGAGCAAAGTAGAATGTCCCCTTGACATCCTACTGGCTGGGAGGGTGTCCATGCGCCGATAGGCCGGCACCGGCACCCGTTCAGCTCTTCGGCCCATAGACCGGCACTTGGGTCATCTCTCGGCTGCCGCCCCTCGTGGCCACACCCGGGCGGACCATCGCCTTGTCATCGCTAAAATCTGCGCCCGCCCTGTACTTTCCGCTTGCGCGTGGGCTCCACCCAAGCAATGAATGTGGTGCAAGGAGAGCACACATGCTTAACGACCAGCCGGATTGTCTGTTCCGTCAAACTTCCGCCCAACTGCGCCGGATTGGAGCGCGCGGCGGCCGCGCCTGTGCGCGTAACCGGCGCGCCCGCGTGCGCGCCGTCACCGCCCAACCGCAGAAGCCGGTCCCGCCGGTCGCTCGCCTCGCCGAGACTGCCGCCGAATCCATCGCCACCCTAGATCTCCAGTTTCCTTGGCTGCGCGGGGCGGAGCACTGCCTCTGTCCCCGCCACCAGGACCACTTCCCCAGGCCCCCCATTCGCCCACCCGGCCCCGCGTTGCGGCCGCGGCAGATTCTCCCCCCAACATTCCGGCTTCGCCGGCACCCGAGTACAGTTGAAACGTGCCGCACTCGCCGCCGGCGTGCCACCCCCGTATTGCCCTGGGACCCGACAAACCCGACAACGCTGCGCCCCCGTTTCTCGCTCCCATGCCATCCGCCCGGCAGGAATTGCGCTAGGGGGTGCCGAGAACCAGATGCCCAAATCTGTTCTTACCGGAATGTGCTGTGCGTGCCAGAAGCAAGTCGCAACAGCCGAAAAATGTGAACGTCCAAATTATTAAAAGCATCTGGCCCGCTGAGCAGAGCCCTAAGCAGGATCGCGATTTCAACATTTTTTCGCGGCAATCGTTCCCGCACCGCTATTTAGTCGAAACGCAATTCTTGCGTGA
>DATCPG010000194.1:0-5530 GCA_036570225.1 Gemmatimonadaceae bacterium
GCGATCTCTGATCGACCCGAGCACCACTCCGAGATTCGCATCGCGTTCTCATTCTGTCTGTTGACTCTCACGTCGAGCGTCTTGAGCCCGCGCTCGAGTAGCCAGCATGCAAACGGGTCGGGAGCCTGGCCCCACACCATCATCTTCCGACGGACTTCGTCGATGAGAGGCTCATTTCCGCAGACGACGCCAGCCAGGATGTCGTGATGCCCATTGAGGTACTTCGTAGCCGAGTGAATGACTACGTCGACACCATGCTCGATCGGGCGGAAGTTGACGGGGCTTGCCATCGTCGAGTCGACGACGAGCGCGATTCCCTGTGCGTGCGCGAGCGATTGCAGCGAGCTCAGCTCCAGCACCCTGCAGGTAGGATTCACCGGCGACTCGAGAAAGATCACGCGGGTGTTCTTCTTCAAGCCCTTTCGCCACGCGCGCGGCTCGAGAGGATTCACAAACGACACTTCGATGCCCATCCCAACCAGCTCTTCGGTGAACAGCTTGAGGGTGCCGCCGTAAATCCACGAGCTGGAGATCAGGTGATCGCCCGGCCTCAGCAGCGCCAGCATCGCGCACGCCGTAGCGCCCATTCCGCTGGCGAGCACTAGTGCCGCTTCCGCTCCTTCCAGCAGCGCGAGGCGTTTCTGCACGCGGGTTGCATTTGGCGTGTTGCCGTAGCGTGTGTAAAGAAGCTCGCTGGTGCCCGGCTCCTGCGCATAGTTGACGGATTGCACCAGCGGCGAGGACACACCCATTCCCGGAGTCGGTCGCGTCTCCCCACCATGAATTGCGGTTGTCGAGAGGCCCACCTTCCGTGTCGGATCCGCCAATATCTCTCCTAGCCCAGGTTGCGGGTGCTGCGGCCGGCGTCGAAATCGTGCTTCACCACGCGAACGATCTCGGCAGGCGCGATCCCCAGAACGTCGCGGGCGACGACTGTCCCCGGACTTACAGTATCATCGACGACGAGCACCGCCATCTCGTGACGTCGCGGACCGTACACCCAGACGAGCTCTCCGTCTTCGAGCAGGCGCTTGCGCGCGTCCGACGGGTGAAGGCGCACGAGGGGCCCGCGTTCAGGATCGCCCGTTCGGGTCGCCAGGTATCGCGAGACCATCAGCCACGGCTGGAATCCTTCCATCATGCGTCGAGTCTCATCGGCTCAGGCGAGACAGTGGCGCTGCCAACCGCTACGTAACCGTTGTCGTGTCTGATCACGAGACGTCTTCGCCACAAAATATCCAGCATCCGCTCGGCATGCTCACGAGACAGGCCCGTCGCATCGGCCACCTCGGCGACATCGGCGCTCACGCCGGCGCCCAGATGCGAGATGATTTCCCACGCCGTTCTCTCGTCGACATCGACTATCCCGACGAGCCGCGACCTTCCGTCCGCGTGCTGGGTAACGAGCGCGAGCTTGTGGCGCTCGAGCACCGCTTCAATCGCGTCCATGTGCGATTCGCTGATCCCGCGGAACAGGAAATAGACCTCGCGCCGCGGCGTATCCAGACTCACGTATTGAAGCAGGAGCTTGGCGACGATCTCATCGGCGCAGGAAAAATCCAGCAGGCCCACGTGCGAAAAGTCGATCACCGTGAGAGCGCGGTCCCCGATCCGATCCAGCTCCTGCTCTATCTCGCACCTCACCGCCGCGCCCGTGGGACGCGTGACGAGGTTCGAGTAGAGCTCACACACGCTCTTTCTGAGCATGGAGCTGACATCGATGTGGTTGATCACGCCACGCGCTCCGGAATCGTTATCTGCACTTGCGCACCTGGAAAATAGGGAAGGTCTTCGAGGAGAGGCTCGTCCTCGTCCCAGTCTCCCTTCGGCAGAACCGCGATGCGTGCGGTGCCGCTTCGAATGGAAAGTTTACCGTCCCACGTTCCCACAAACTTGCGTACTCCCGCAAGCCCTTGACCGCGACCCGGATCCCTGAACCGGGACGCGCCGCGCATTACGGTTTCTTCCAGCGCCTGTCCATCATCCCACCGCTCGCGCTTCTGGAATCCGGGCGCGGACTCCAGGGATTGCTTGAACCCGATTCCCGGGTCGCACACGGCGATCACGACCACTTTTCTTCCGCCGAGCCGAACGCGCCATGTGTAGGTCTGGACTGCGACCCATCCACCACGGCCTGCGTGTTCGACGATGTTCTGGCAAACCTCCGAGAGCGCCATGGTGAATCGCATGGTGATCTTCGCATCGAGATTGAGGTTCTTGACCAGCGCGTCCTGTGCCCGCTGCTGGATCTTGTCCACCACGTCGTGCACGTCGTCGCTCTTCGAAATGGATGTGACCTCGAGCAGGACGCTCGTCTCGGCGGCCTTCGTGCTCTTCACACGCCCCTGAATCTCGTAGAGATCAGCGGCGTGCTTGAAGAAGTCCATTCGCGACCAGTAGTGACTGACGTTCTCGGCTTCCGGCACGTAGAGGACCGGACGCTCGGCGCGGGATTGGGCCAGCGCCAGCAGCGCCGTCAATCCATAGGGGGATGCCCAGCGAGCGTGCCTGGTGTCGACGATGATCTTCTCGTCGAGAGGCAACGGCGCGACCTGATCCAGCACGAGCTCGAATGATTTGTCCTCGAGCGAATGAGGAACGTTAATGATTGTGGTCACTTGGTGCTGAGCTCTCCGCGCAGGTAGTCGGCGAGACCGGTGGCGCCGCGATGGTCCACGTTTCGGGCAGCCGCGTCCAGCGCGCGGTCGAGTGCCACGTCAAACTTATCACCAGCAAGCAATCGCGAGAAATAGGTCGCACCCCAGACGTCGCCGCATCCGGTCGGATCTCCGGGACCCGAATGCCTTGGACGCTTAGCGGGCAATTTTGCGGTGCGAATTGCTCCTGGTGTCGCGGCCAGAGCAGGGCGTCGGACGTCGGACAGACGCTCGAAACCCGGCGCCGCGAAATAGACGATACCGGCCGCGCCGAGTGTTACGGTGAGAGAGCTGACACCATTTGCGAAGGCCACCGCGGCCAGCGCCATCGGGTCGCTCGCCATCATGTTCATCTCGTCCTCATTCACCTGTATGAGATCGAAGCAGCGGCACCACGCGCCCGGATTGGGAAGAGCGCGAAGCGTCCTCGTCCCGTTCGGCTGCACGGCGAGCAACAGCGAGTGAATGTCGCAGTAAATGGGACCGCTGAAGTGCTGTCGAATGAGCTGCGCTGTCTCGAGATCGAGCTCGAACCCACTGATCAGGTTGATGTACAACGCGTCGAGATCGGCGAGCAGCGGCTTGAGACCGAGCCAGCTCCAGCCGGGCACTCCTCCGGTGAGTCTTTCGCAGCGCCGCTCATCGCTCTGGTAGTGCATCACCACCCTGTTGTTCGGATGGGGCACTTCAATCGGACCAGCTCCCGGTGCCGCGCGCTCGAGTCCCGCGACAAACTGCCGCGCCGACTGGGCGAGATCGCTCCCCACTTTGAGGATGGGAACGAACTCCCACTCGGGAGGCAGCGCCGCCTCGAGCGCGCCGAGCGCGTAGGTGATTCCACCCCATTCCTCCACAGGTGCGTCGCGCGGGTCCCGTCCGTGGATCACGTCCCAGACGAAGCTGCCCATCACGCCAACCCGTTGCTTTCGCGTCATCGGGCCCCGATGACAATCATCTACAGCTCACCGAGCGTTTGCATCTTGAACGTGGCGATTGCTCCAACCACTCCAGCCGACAGTGGAAGCGCCCCGGGCACGATGCGACACGCCTGTACTGCCGGCTTGAATGCGCGGCGCTTTACTTCAGCGCGAAGCGGCTTGAACAACGCGTCGCCCGCCTGAGTGACACCGCCTGCGAGAACCACAACGTCGGGATTGAAGATGTTGAGGAGGTTCGACACTCCCGCTCCGAGAAAATGCGCTGTTTCACGCACGACCTCTGTAGCGATTGTATCGCCGCGCTTCGACGCCTCGTACACCGTCTGCGCGGTGATTTTCTTCGGATCGCCACCGACCATGCTGGCGAGAATCGATTCGCCCTCGTCTCCGCGCAGCGCCTCACGCGCGCGTTCCGCGATCGCCGGACCCGACGCGTACGCTTCGAGGCATCCGTAATTGCCGCACTTGCAGCGCCTGCCGGTGGAATCGATCGTCGTATGCCCGATCTCTCCGGCCACGTCGGAAGCTCCGTGATAAAGCTTTCCCTCGAGGATGAGTCCTCCGCCGATGCCGGTTCCCAACGTCATCCCGATCACGTTGCGTCCGCCCCTGGCCGCACCGCACCAGAATTCTCCAAGCGTGGCGCAGTTTGCGTCGTTATCGAGAGTGGCATCGAGGTGAACGCGCTTCGCGATCTCATCGCGGAGAGGGAAGTTCTTCCAGCCGAGATTCGGAGTGACGATGACGATCCCCTTCACGCGGTCCAGTGGGCCGGGCGATCCGATTCCCACACCCAGAAAGTCCCCTCGAGCGGCACCGGTTTCCGCCATCGTTTCCGCGATGACCTTTTCGATCATCTCCGCGATCCGGTCCACGACGGACGCCGCGCCTCCGTCGGCCAGGGTTGGGCGCGTCTGCATCGCGATCTCGCGATTGCCATCGAGTGGCATCGCGCCGGCCACGATGTTCGTTCCGCCCAGATCCACTCCGATTATGTAACGCTCCTTGACGCTCATACGGGTACCGGTGGGTTGAGGACTTCGCCAAGCAAGCTGGAGACATATTCGGGGCCGAGCTCACGCATGCAACGCCAGTGACCGAGCGGGCAGCGTTGTGGACCATGGCGATGACACGGACGACACGACAGCCCCTCGACACCCGCCACCGCGTGACGCTCAGCCAGCGGCCCGAAACCGAATTCGGGAACGGTCGATCCGTAGATAGTGAGCGTCGGGGTTCCCATGGCTGACGCAAGATGCTGCGGCGCCGAGTCGTTCGTCACTATTGCCTGGGCGCGGCCGATGAGCTCCGCAGATCCAAGAAGGGAAAGCTCGCCGACGGCGTTGATCACGCAACCCTCCGGAACCGCAGCCGCGATTTCCACGGCGATCGCCGCGTCCGCCTTGGACCCAATGATTGCAATCCGGGCGTGTTCGCTGGTTTTCCGTGCAAGCTCGACGTAATAAGGCCAGCGCTTGGTCCCCCAGGCGCTTCCGGGCGCCAGCGCGACAAACGGCTCCTCGAGGCTGCCCGTTCGTCTCAGCATCCTGTCTACGGTGAGGCGCTCCTCGTCTGACGGATAAAGGCGCGGACGAATCTGATCTTTCGTCGGAGGATCGGCGCACTCCGACATCGCCAGCGACCATAGTCGCTCGGCGTGGTGGCGGTCCGGCCTGTACGGAATCTGTTGCGTGTAGAGCGCGCGGCCGGTGGAGCTGGCGAACCCGATTCGCTGTCTTGCTCCGGTCATGACCGCGAGAAGTCCGCTGCGAAAAGATCCCTGCGCCAGATAAGCGACGTCGTAGGGACGGCGGCTGCGCAGCTCCCGAATCGTCTGCCAGAGGTTCAGCGCCGAGCCGTACGTCCCTCTTTTGTCGTAGGGAATGACCTTTCGGATATCGGGGTTGTTCGCGAGCACGGCGGCTCCCTCCGGGG
>DATCPG010000195.1:0-9710 GCA_036570225.1 Gemmatimonadaceae bacterium
TCATGCCCGCGAAGCGGTTGTTCACCCTCGGGGTCGGTCATGTGCGCCGGCGCGGAATGGAGCCGGGCTCTCGAAGTGAAGAGCCGGGACGCGTGCTCGACACCAACATCGTCGAGCTGGCGCCGCTCGACTGGCGTGTTCTTACTGCCCTCAAGCGCGAGTTCACCACCGATGAGATCAGGCCCAATCCGTGGCGCAGCCGTGCTGAGGATGCAGGACTCACACTCGAGGAATTCGTTCGCGTCGCCCGCTCTCTCAGTGCGCGCGAAGTGATTGGAAGGTTTTCAACTTTTCTGGAGCACGTCAAGCCATCCGCGACTGGCGAGCGGGTGACGAGATACAACGCTCTTTTTCACTGGCGTGTGCCCCCAGGGCGAGAGATCGAGGCGGGCAAGGAAGTGGGCCGGCATCACATCCTCACCCATGCCTACTGGCGCGAGGGAGGCGCGGAATTCGGCGACGTCAACGTCATGGCCGTGGCGCATGGAACCGACAAAGACCTCGTGCTCGCGCACAAGCTGGCGATCGACAAACATCTCGAGGAATCCGGAATTCCTGTTCTCTACACCAATGTCTTCTGGGGTGGCCGCAGCGAGATAAAGCCATCGGAGATCTCGCCGGTCGAATACGCCCGCTGGGCTGAGAGAGTGGGGCTCGCCTCCGAGGAGCCCAAGTCGCGTTCCGCACTCCGCTCGCCATCGAGCGACACAATCGAAGGACTGCGTCTTGAGTGAAGGAAAGGTTTTTCTGGTAGGTGCTGGTCCCGGTGATCCTGGTCTCATCACGGTAAGAGGGAAGCAGCTCATCGACTCGGCCGACGCAATCGTTTATGATGCGCTCGCCAATACCGCCCTTCTTCCCCCGGGAGCGCGAGAGACTGGTCTGCCCGAGCTGTACTACGTCGGAAAGCGGGGCGGCGCGAAGGACTCGGTAAGCCAAAGGGAGATCAACGCACTTCTCATCAAGCTCGCACGCGAGGACAAGCGCGTTGTTCGGCTCAAGGGTGGCGACCCGTTCGTGTTCGGGCGCGGGAGCGAAGAAGCGCAGGACCTGAACGACGCTTCGGTAGCGTTCGAGGTCGTCGCGGGTGTCACCGCCGGCATCGCCGCCCCGGCGTACGCGGGAATCCCAGTCACTCATCGGGGGATCGCGACCTCTGTAACTTTTGTGACTGGTCACGAGGATCCCGCGAAGGCCGGCACGCAGACGAACTGGACGGCGCTCGCCAAATCCGGTGGGACCATCGTCCTGTACATGGGTGTGAAAACGCTCCGCAACATCGCCGACGCTCTGATCGAGGGTGGGATGCCCGGCGAGATCCCGGCGGCGGCGATCCAGTGGGGAACGCTTCCCAGACAGCGGACAGTGGTAGCGACGCTCGACACGCTCGCTTCCAAAGCCGAAGCGCAGAATCTGACCGCGCCAGTCATTACCGTGATCGGGTGGTCGGTCGTCCTTCGCGACGAGCTGAACTGGTTCGAGCAGCGACCGCTCTTCGGAAAACGGATCGTCGTCACGCGCGCGACGCAGCAGGCTCCGCTCCTCAGCGAGAAGCTGCGCGACCTCGGTGCGGACGTCATCGAGATGCCGGCAACACAAATCGCGCGGCTCGATCTCTCTCCGCTTCGCTCGGCCATCGCCGACATCGCCGATTTCCAGTGGCTCATCTTCACCAGTCAGAATGCAGTCGCGATTTTCTGGGAGCAGCTGCTCGGCGCTGGCCGCGATGCGCGCGCGCTGGCGGGATTGAGAATCGCCGCGGTCGGACCCGCGACTGCGGGCGCGCTTCTCGAGCACGGAATCACTGTCGACCTGATTCCAAAGCGATTCGTCGCCGAGGGCTTGCTGGAATTGATGCGCGAGCGGAGCGACGTATCCGGGGCGAGCGTGCTTTACGTGACCGCCGAAGGAGCACGCGATGTATTGCCCGATGGCCTGCGGGCGATGGGCGCAGAAGTGACCGTGATCGAAGCGTACAGATCGATTCCGGACGGGCAGGGCGTGAAACGGCTTTCGCGCGCGATCGAGGCGGGCAAAGTGGATCTCGTCACGTTCACATCAGCGTCTGCAGTAAAAGCATACGTCGATGCAGTCGGCGATGAGCTCGCTCTTCGCGTGCCCGCTGCCTCGATCGGTCCGCAGACGTCGGAGGCTTTGCGCGATGCAGGCATCGAGCTGAGACACGAAGCGGAAGAATCGACAATCGAGGGGCTCGTCGCAGCGGTAGTTCGTGGCGCCTAAATCGAAGCGGGACCCGGAAGTCATCCGCATCGGAACACGTGCGTCCGAGCTTGCTCTTCGTCAGGCGCGCCTGGTGGAAGCTGCACTTCTCGCTCGTGGAATAAAATCCGAGCTCGTCACCTTCAAGACGACGGGCGACAAGAAGCTCGACCAACCCTTGACGGAGATCGGCGCCAAGGGGTTGTTCACGCGCGAGCTGGAAGTAGCACTCTCGAAAAGGAACATCGACTGCGCGGTTCACTCGCTGAAGGATCTGCCGACTGAATCCCCGGATGGACTCGAGATTGTCGCGCACCTCGAGCGGGAGGATCCGCGCGACGTGCTCGTGGTCAATCGCCTCACGGGCGCCGAGAACCTGGATGATCTGCCCGCCGGATCGAGAGTGGGAACATCGAGCTTGCGGCGTCGGGCGCAGCTGATGGCGAGAAGGCCGGATCTCGAGGTCGTCGAGCTGCGCGGCAACGTCCCGACTCGATTGAGCAAAGTCGAGACGGGGAAAGTGCACGCCGCCATACTCGCTGCGGCAGGACTGATTCGACTGGACGTGCAGCAGAGAATCACAATGTTTTTGGAGCCGCCTGACTGGCTTCCCGCACCTGGGCAGGGGGCAATCGCAGTGCAGGTGAGAAGCGACGACGATCGGATGAGAGAGCTGTTCTCGCCGCTCGACCACCACCCCACCTCGATCGCGACGCGTGCGGAACGCGCTTTTCTGGCCGGCCTCCAGGGCGGATGCCAGGTGCCGATAGGCGCGCTGGTGAGTGAGGGCGGGGGACGGCCTACATTATATGGTATGTTGTCAGACCTGAGCGGGAAGCACATAGTGCGTGGATCGCGCGCGCTGGATTCCGCTGCTCCCGAGTCCACCGGCGAAGCGCTCGCCGCTGAAATTCGTTCCCGTGGGGGATCGAGTCTCCTGACGGAGCTCCGCCAGCTCTCCAAACTTCCCGCACCGCAACCTGAGTAGAGTGTCGAGCTTTCCGCAGTATCGTCCGCGCCGGCTGCGCCGTACCGCCGCCCTTCGAAATCTCGTGCGCGAGACTCACTTGGCGCCCGCGCAACTTGTGCTTCCCGTCTTCGTTCGCGACGGCAAGAAGCTGCGGCGCGCCGTGGGGTCCATGCCGGGAGTCAACCAGACCTCAGTGGACGAGATGCTGCGCGACGCCGAAGCGGCAGCGAAAGCGGGCGTCGGCGGGATCATACTCTTTGGCGTCCCCGAGACGAAAGACGCGACCGGCTCATCGGCCTGGGACGACAAGGGGGCGGTTCAAAATGCAGTCCGCGCGCTGAAGAAAGAGATCCCCGATCTGGTCGTGATCACGGACGTGTGCATGTGCGAGTACACCGAGCACGGCCACTGCGGGATCCTCAAGGATGGCGAAGTAGACAACGACGCGACGCTCGAGCTGCTGTCGCGTGCGGCGCTCTCGCATGCGCGCGCCGGGGCGGACATCGTTGCTCCGAGCGACATGATGGACGGGCGAGTGCAGGCTATCAGGTCAGCGCTGGACGACAAGGACTTTTCGGGCGTGTCGATCCTGAGCTACGCCGCGAAGTACGCGTCGGCCTACTACGGGCCCTTCCGAGAGGCGGCGGAATCTGCGCCGCAATCGGGCGACCGTCGCGGCTACCAGATGGATCCGGGCAACGCCGAGGAAGCGATGCGCGAGGTGTTGTCCGACATCGCGGAGGGAGCGGACGCCGTGATGGTGAAGCCAGCTGGTCCCTACCTCGACATCGTCTCGCGGGTGAAGGCGGAGACGGGCTACCCTGTCGCTGCGTATCAGGTGAGCGGCGAGTATGCGATGATCTGCGCGGCTGCCGATCGTGGCTGGATCGACAGGGATCGCGTGATGATGGAATCACTCCTCGGCATCCGCCGGGCCGGAGCCGACGTCATCGTCACCTATTTCGCGACCGAAGCAGCCAGCCAGCTCTAGCCCCGAAACTTGACGGCGCATCGGCCCGTAGTGTAATTAGACGCTTGGCTAATTAACTAACTACTATGAATGACGTCTTCCGAGCACTCTCAGACCCGACCAGACGCGAGATCCTCGAGCTGCTTCGTTCGGGGCCACGCACCTCAGGAGAGATCGCTGAAAAGTTCAGCACCAGCTGGGCTACCATCTCCCGGCATCTGAGCGTTCTGAAGGATGCTGACCTGATTCTGGCCGAGCGCAACGGACAGCACGTCGTGTACGAGCTCAATACGACGGTTTTTCAGGATGTCGTCGAGCACCTCATCGAATGGCTGAAGCCCAGGAGATCAAATGCGTAAATGGATTCCATTACTCATCGTTCTGGCGTCGGTCATCGCAACAGCGGTGGTTTACCCGAAGCTGCCAACAACTATTCCCACGCATTGGGACATGCTGGGACGTCCGAACGGTTGGAGCAGCAGGCTATGGGGAAGCTGGGTGATGCCGATCTTTCTGCTCGGCACTTACGCGCTCACGCGCGTGCTGCCGAAGATCGATCCGCGAGGCGGCAATTACGCGAAGTTCGGCGGCGCGTTCGACGCCATGATCGTCTCGATAATGCTCTTCATGCTCGGAATGCACATCATCATCCTCCGGGCTGCGCTGGGTTATCCGGTCGCCATGCAGCGCGTTGTTCCGATTGGAGTAGGTATTCTCCTCGTCGTGATCGGCAATCTTCTGCCGCGCGCTCGCCCGAACTGGTTTGTGGGAATCAGGACGCCGTGGACTCTCTCGAGTGACCGGGTTTGGGAAAAGACGCACCGCCTTGGCGGACAGGTGTTCGTCGCCGGTGGGGTACTCATCGTGCTCGGAGCGCTCCTGATGCAGCAGTGGGCGCACGTCGTGCTCATCACGGTCATAATCATCTGTGTCGCAACTGTCTTGATTTACTCCTACGTCGAATGGAAGCGCGAGCAGAACACTGTCGGCGTTCCTCTATGAATTCACCCGCACCGGGTCGACTCATGAAATCGCATCTTCGCAGAGCCGTGACACTTCTCTCGATCGCATCGCTCGTTTCTCCGGTTGCGGGGCAAACGGTCACTGCTGTGGGACCCATAGACACGGTCGCGCCGCGCTCAGTGATCGAATTGCCATTCACGTTTCAGAGCGGCACGCTCACGCTGCCCGGCACTCTCACCATGCCCGCGAGCTACAACGGGCCATTGCCTGTTGCGCTGATTGTCGCCGGCTCGGGTCCTACGGACAGAAACGGAAACTCCGCCGGTCCGCTGCGCGCCCAGAACAACTCCAACCTCTACGCGATCCTGGCCTGGCAGCTGGCGGATGCAGGCATCGCCTCTGTTCGCTACGACAAGCGAGCGCTTGGCGAAAATCTCAAGAAGATCGACATCGCCCAGACCTCGATCGATGACTTCATCGCGGATGTGATCGCTGGTGGGCGCAAGCTCGCCGCCGATCGGCGGTTTTCGAGAGTTGTGCTCGTTGGCCACAGCGAGGGTGCCGAACTGGTGTTGCAGGCCGCCAATCGTGGCGCGCCCGCTGCCGGCATCGTGATGCTCTCCGGGGCCGGCCGGCCGATCATGCAGGTGTTGCGGGAGCAGTTGTCGAAGCAGCTTCCGCCCGAAGAGCTTCTGAAATGGGACTCGGCGTCCGCCCGGTATCTTCGCGGAGAAGATCCTGGCGATGTCCATCCGGGGTTGAAGCCTCTGCTTCTTCCAATGAACCGAAGATTCATGCAGACGTGGGCCAAGTACGATCCGGCGACGGAGATTGCCCGCGTGCACGTCCCCGTGCTGATCGTTCAGGGTGGGCACGACCTGCAGATCAGCGAAGTAGACGCACGGGCATTGCAGGCCGCTCAGCCGGCGGCGAAGCTCGTCGTCATTCCAGCCGCCAATCATGTCTTCAGAGCGGCAACCGACGATCGCATGGCGCAGGCGCGACTGTACACCGATCCGACGATTCCCATCGTTCCCGAGCTGACTCCCGCCATCGCCGGCTGGATCAAGCAACTCAAATAGCTGCCGCTTGGCGGCGCTCGCTCAGGCGGGCGGTTAACTTCTAGGTCCGACATTACAGACCAGAAAATGCGCTATAGGCTGTTTCCCGGAACCGACATCGAAGTCAGCGAGATCGGATTCGGAACTTGGACGCTCTCCACTGGCTGGTGGGGAGAAAAGAGCGATGACGAAGCCGTCGAGATGCTTCGCGCCGCCCACGATGACTTCGGGATCAACTTTTTCGATACCGCCGACACCTACGGAAATGGCCGCGGTGAGAAGCAGCTCGCGGAAGCGTTCCGCGGGAAACGCGGCGACGTCGTCTATTCGACCAAGATCGGCTACGACATCTACGATCCAGCGGCCCAGGCTGCGCGACGCGGACAAAGCGAGCTGCCGCAGAAATTCGGTCGTGACTACATGCGGTTCGCTCTCGACAAATGCCTCGAGCGGCTCGAGACCGATCACATCGACGTTCTGCAGCTCCACAACATCAAGATGGAGCACGTGCGCGATGCGGCGATCTGGGAATCTCTGCGCGAAATGCAGCAGGAAGGCCTCATCGGAGTGTGGGGCGCAGCGTTCGGCCCAGCGATCGGCTGGCTGTACGAGGCCGTCGAGCTTTGCGAGCGGGAAAGCGACATCGGGACGATCCAGATGATCTGGAACATTCTCGAGCAGCATCCCGGCACGACGATGATCGATGCGGCAAGAACGTTCGCGCCGAATTGCACATTCAACATCCGCGTCACCCACGCCTCGGGGATGCTAGAGGGGAAGTACACCGAGGACACGGTTTTCCCTGCTAACGACCACCGCCGGCATCGCCCTCGTTCATGGCTGACGAACGGACTGAAAAAAATACGTACGCTCGATTTCCTCAGCACACGGATGACGCTCGGACAGGCCGCCCTCAAATGGCTGCTGGCCGAGCGGCGCGTCGTGACGGCGTTGCCCAACATTTACGACATGGAACAGCTGAAGGAATTTGCCGAAGCGTCCGACAAGCCCGATTTGTCGCCCGGGGAGATGGCGCAAATCGGCGACCTGGCGACGCGCAATTTCGGGGTCGATGAGGAGCCGATGGCCTACAAGGGCACGATGGAGCGAGTCACTACGTGATCAATCCGTGGCACGACCTGCCGGCGGGAATCCATCCTCCCGAGCTGGTGACCGCGCTCATAGAGATACCCAGTGGCAGCCGCAACAAGTACGAGCTGGACAAGCAATCGGGGCTCATACGACTCGATCGCGTCTTATACTCTTCCATGCACTACCCCGGGGACTACCGCTTCATTCCCCGCACGTTGCACGAAGATGGCGATCCGCTGGACATTCTCGTCCGCATCAACGAGCCCACGTTCCCGGGTTGTCAGATCGACTGCCGCCCGCTCGGCGTTCTCAAGATGCTCGATCGCGGGGAGCCGGACGACAAGATCATCGCCGTCCCGAGCAACGACCCCTACTACCACGAGTATTTCGACATTGCCGATCTTTCGCAGCATTATTTGAGGGAAGTGGAGCATTTCTTCCATATCTACAAGGACCTCGAGGGACGGCGGGTCGAGATCGTAGGGTGGGAGAAGAGTGAGATGGCCGCCCGCGTGATCAGCGAATCGATCGCGCGCTATGGGGAGAAATTTTATCAGGTTGGTACCTAATATCCGGCGCCCTGCGGTCGAGGGAGAGCGGAGGAAGATATGAATAGTCAACGGTCGCTTCGAAAATCCTGGCTTCTCGTCACGGTCCTCGCCGCACTGGCGGCGAGCGCCTGCAACAAGGGCGACGAGAAGGCGGTCAAGGGACGAGCAGGGCCGAATGGCGCGGGGAGCGACAGCGCCAGCACGGTCGCGCTCAACGAGGACGGACTTGGCCCGGTTCAGGTGGGAATGACGCTCGCGGAAGCCGTCAACATGGGGCTGTTGAACGAAAACCCGAACATGAAGAAGGAATGTGACTTCGTGTTCCCGGCTGTCGGCGCCGGCATCCCGGACAACGTTGGCGTGATGATAGTGAGGGGGAAAGTTGCGCGCATCGATGTCGACACCGGAACAGTCACGACCGAGGATGGCGCGAAGATCGGGGACACTGAAGAGAAGATCAAAAGCATCTACGATGGCGACTTGCAGATCGAGCCGCACAAGTACATCCCCGGCGGCCATTACATGATCGTGATGGGCGACAGTACCAGCGCAGGCAAGGCGATCCTGTTCGAGACCAACGGAAAAGTTGTCACGAATTTTCGCGCTGGTCGGCTACCCGAAGTAAAGTGGGTTGAAGGCTGTAGCTAGTGCTCCGCACACTCTTCAGTGTGAAAGGCAGGGTAACCCGTCGGCAGTACCTGACGGCGGGAGTGAGTTTGATGTTCTTCAAGTACGTGATAGATGCGACAGCCGTGTACCTGGTCGCCCACGTACTCTGGACGCCGCGGGATTACCTGTTTCCCCTCCTCGGAGTCCGCACAACTAAAGTCGGATTCTTCCCGACCTGGTTTCAGCTCGCGCTCCTGATCTGGACACTGCCGTTTGTCTGGATTGGCGTGACAATGATGGTGCGCCGCGCCCAGGATGCTGGGATATCGCCGGCCTGGTGTGTCGCATTCTTCGTGCCTTTCGTGAATTACGCGGTCATGCTCTGGCTCGGAGCATTTCCGTCGGCGCCGCTGGCTGTCTCGCACACTCCTGCTGAATCGGCCACGGACGCGGAGCGATTCGGGTCCGCCATCTTTGGCGCGCTGGGGGCCGCGGCATTCGGGCTTCTCGTGGTGCTCGTGAGCGTGGTTTTTCTACGCCAGTACGGCGGCTCGCTTTTTCTCGGAGCTCCATTCGTGCAGGGCCTGGTGTGTGGGTTGGCCTTCAACCGGGAGCGAGAGAGATCACTCCGTGAAACCGTCGGTGTGGTTTGGATAAGCCTGATCCTCGTCGCAGGTACCGTTTTTCTCTTTGCCATGGAAGGACTGCTTTGCTTGTTGATGGCACTGCCCCTCGCGGCGGCACTCGGCGTCATGGGCGCAATCGTGGGGCGCCAGATCGCCCTTCGCGGAACGGGCAGTCTCACCGGCGCCGCCGCAATCCTGTTCGTGGTGCCAACCGGCGCGCTGGTGGAGAAGGTTACGACTCCCGCGCCACCGACCTACGAGGTTACGACCGTCGTGGACATCGCCGCTCCGGCGACGACCGTCTGGAAAAACGTCGTGCAGTTCCATGATATAACTGAACCACCGGCCTGGTATTTTCGCGCGGGCATTGCGTACCCTCTGCGCGCGACAATCGCGGGGACCGGAGTCGGCGCGATCCGCAGGTGTGAGTTTTCCACCGGCGCGTTCGTCGAGCCAATCACAGTGTGGGACGAGCCTCGAACACTGGCGTTTGGTGTGCGCGAGCAACCGCCACCATTGACGGAGCTCAGCGTCTACAGTCGAGTTTACGCAACGCACCTGAATGGGTACTTTCGCTCGGAACACGGTGAGTTCCGTCTGATCCCGCTGCGGAACGGCGGGACGCGCCTCGAGGGGCACACGTGGTAC
>DATCPG010000196.1:0-1943 GCA_036570225.1 Gemmatimonadaceae bacterium
GATGTGAGTAGCTCTTTGTCGCTCGAGCCCAGGGCCCGGATCGTTGCTCGCGACTGGTGCGCGCGATCGGCGATGCGGGCGCGCGTGAGCGCCAGCTCGACGCGAGCTCTTCTCCACCCGAGCTCGTCGATCAGACGTTCCGCGGCATTGAGATTGTCGACGACTGAACGCGGATGGTTTGCCGCCTGGCTGAGCTCCGCGAGGAAGAGCAGATCGTGAACTTCCTCGGTTCGGGCTTTTGCGGTGCGATGCATTCGCAGCGCATCTGTCGCCAAAGAATTGGCGGCATCCAGCCTGCCGAGGCTCGCGTCGATCTCCGCGATATTCCGGAGATTGGCGGCGCCCTGGATGGAGAGCCCGAGCTCCTTCTCGATGGCCTGCGCTTCACCATAAAAGCGCAGCGCACGGGGAATGTCGCCCGCATCGCGGTACAGCTCCGCGATCAGCTCGAGGTTGCTCGCCTGCTCCTGCCGCAAGCCTTGCGTCCGCGAGAGCGCGAGCGCGCTGTCGAGAGCGGCAAAGGCCGCCTTTTGATCGCCGAGCGCTTCGTACGCCGTGCCGAGCTGACCGAGAGCGTTCTGCTCGCCATTACCGTAATCAATGGAGTGATACAGACGTCGGGCCTCACGCAGAGTAGGGATCGCCGAGGACGGCTCGCCGAGCTTGATTTGCAGCATCGCCTGGTTGTCCAGCGCATTTCCTTCGATCCGTGCGTCCTTCAGCTCACTTCCAACGCGGCGCATCGTGGCGAAGCCTTCCCTGGCCTTTGCGAATTCCCCCTCTTCACCGTAGACCAGACCCAGATTGCCGGAGGCCTTTCCCATCCCTTCACGGTCCCCATGTGTTCGGGCCGCGACCATCGCTTTTTCGA
This sequence comes from Gemmatimonadaceae bacterium, assembly GCA_036570225.1. Taxonomy (GTDB): domain Bacteria; phylum Gemmatimonadota; class Gemmatimonadetes; order Gemmatimonadales; family Gemmatimonadaceae; genus UBA4720. Next base: position 872 of record DATCPG010000196.1, read on the forward strand.
ATAGCTCCGTCGCATCGCCGAGGCGCCCTTCATTCCACGCCAGAAGACCGAGGGCGTTGTACGACTTGAATAGATCGGCATCGAGATGATGCAGCAGCTTCAGCGAGAGAGCGGATTCACCAATTTGGCGGGCGTCCCGATAGTCTCCCTTGCGCCATGACGTAAGGCCGAGCCAGGTGAGAATCCGCGCCTGCGCAGTGTCGTCTCCGGCAGCCTGGGCGCGGCGAAGCGCTTCTCGCCAGGCGGCTCTCGCGCTGTCGTAGTTGCCCGCCCAGTAACTCGATTCGCCGGCCGACACCAGCTTTGCGCGCGGATCCGACTGAGAGGCGGCAACGCGAACTGGGGCCGCTCCGCGATTCTCGCTTGGCTGTGCGTCAGCAGCCGGAAGATCTCGCGATGCTGAACAGCCGGTGATCCCGAGGACGGCCGGCGCCACCAGCAGAACGGACGCGACGAATCTCATCGCGAAATCTGGAACGACTTGATGCCTGAAGTTGTGGACGCACCATCAGCCTGGAGGACGTCCACGTACCAGTGATAGCCGCCGCTGGGGAGGTGGAGGGAACCCGGTGGAATCCGTACCGCCGTGTCGCCAGTGGACGCGGTCCAGAGCTTTCCACCGCGATCGTCGGTCAGCGTGAGGTGATAAGCGGCTCCGCTGGATACAGGATGCCAGACGAAGAGGATGTTGTTCCCCGTGCTCTGGCGTCCGGTCGGGGCGATCGCTCTCACGACATTCACGCCTTCGGCCGCAGCCGGCCGGTCTGGCCCACGAAAGGATCCTCCGGCGGCCGATTCAGAGTCAGTCGATGGTCTCGCGACGAAGATGATGACTATCGCCGCGGCGGCCGCGATTGACGAGAGCGCGACGACACTGAGTCTCGATCGAGGGGCGCGCTGGACGAGGCGCGACACCGACACAACCTCTTTACGGCAGGGATCGCAATCCGCCAAATGCGCCTTCACGCGCGCGCAGTCGACGTCCGGGAGAGTGTCGTCGACGTATGCGGCGACCTCTTCGCTCGTCAGATGCGGACCATCGGTCATTGGCTTCGATGTCCTCCGACTGGTG
>DATCPG010000197.1:0-3385 GCA_036570225.1 Gemmatimonadaceae bacterium
GTCCGCGACTGTCGCAAGCCCGTGGAAGCGCTCAGCAGATAGCATACAGACAACAACAAGAGTCAATATGTGCGGAATTATTGGATATATCGGATTACGAGGCGCGACACCCCTTCTCCTCGAAGGACTGAAGCGGATGGAATACCGGGGATACGACTCTGCGGGCGTCGCGGTGATGAACGGGTCGGGGGTAGAAACCCGCAAGGCTGCCGGTAAGATCTCGGAGCTCGAGCGGGCGCTCGCAACCAGTCCCGTGTCAGGCAACCTGGGGATCGGGCACACGCGGTGGGCTACACACGGTGTTCCGAACGAGTGCAACGCACACCCACACATCGACTGCAAGGGCAATATCGCGGTCGTCCACAACGGCATTATCGAGAACTCCGGCACACTCAAGAAGGAGCTCATCGCCCACGGACATAAGTTCGTGTCCGACACAGATACCGAGGTCATCGCTCACCTGATCGAAGAAGCGTTCGACGGAAATCTCGAGGACGCGGTGATCGAGGCGCTCTGGCAGATCGAAGGCACCTACGGAATCGCTGTCGTGTCCAGCCAGGACAAGAACAAGATCGTCGCGGCGAGAAAGGGCAGTCCGCTGCTCATCGGTCTTGGCGACGGCGAGTACTACGTTGCGAGCGACGTGTCGGCGATTCTCGCTCAGACGCGCGAAGTCGTCTATCTCGACGATGGAGACGTAGCCGTCCTGACTCGTGATGGCTACACGGTTCTCAACCAGCGCGCACAGCAGCTCGAGCGCGGGGTGAGCAAGATCGACTGGGATCTGGACCAGATCGAGCGCGGCGGGTTCGACCACTTCATGCTCAAGGAGATCTTCGAGCAGCCGGCCACGGTCGAGAACGCCATGCGGGGACGACTGCTTCGCGATCAGGGAACGTCGAAGCTCGGGGGTCTCAACATGACCGACGAGGAGCTGCTCAGGTTCGACAACATCCTGATCACCGCGTGCGGCACGAGCTGGCACTCGGCGCTGATCGGCGAGCACATGCTCGAGAGCCTGGCTCGCATTCCCGTCGAAGTCGAGTACGCGTCCGAGCTGCGCTACCGGAATCCGATAGTCACGGACAAGACGCTCTGCATCGTGATCTCACAGTCCGGTGAGACTGCGGACACGCTGGCAGCCATGCGGGAAGCAAAGGCACGAGGCGCGCGCACCTACGGAATAGTGAACGTCGTCGGCTCGACCATCGCGCGCGAGAGCGACGGAGGAATCTACGTGCATGCCGGTCCGGAGATCGGAGTTGCTTCCACCAAGGCGTTCACGAGCCAGGTAATCGCTCTCCTGCTGTTCACCCTCAAGCTGGCCAGGCTGCGCAATCTGTCCATGGTCGATGGAAAGGAGATCATCGAAGAGATGCTGGCGCTGCCGGCGAAGATCCAAAGCATCCTCGATCGCGCCGGCGAGATCGAGACCATCGCCGACGAGTTCAAGAACGCGCAGAACTTTCTCTACCTTGGTCGCGGCTACAGCTTCCCGACCGCGCTCGAGGGCGCTCTCAAGCTCAAGGAGATCAGCTACATCCACGCCGAGGGATACCCGGCGGCCGAGATGAAGCATGGTCCGATTGCTCTAATCGACGAGAACATGCCGGTGTTGTTCATCGCCCCGCACGACTCGGTGTTCGACAAGGTGGTATCGAACGTTCAGGAAGTGAAAGCCCGGGGCGGCAGGGTCGTCGCGATTACCACGCGCGACGAGGAATCCCTGCACGGCAAGCTCGATTACGAGTTCCGCATTCCAGAGACGAAGGACATGTTGACGCCGGTGCTGGCATCAGTGCCCCTCCAGCTGCTGGCGTACTACATCGCCGTCAAGCGTGGCGCTAACGTGGATCAGCCGCGCAATCTCGCGAAGTCTGTCACGGTGGAGTAGGACCTGCGAGTCTTACTGCAGCGCGTCACGCGGGCGGAAGTCCGCATCGAACAACGGAAAGTCGGAAGCATTGGACGGGGATTTCTTCTTCTCGTGGGATTTACGCACGGCGACACACCGGAGAAAGTCGACTGGATGGCGGAGAAGGCGAGCGGTCTGAGATTGTTCGGGGATTCCGAGGGGAAAATGAATCTCGGGCTGTCGGAGGTAGGCGGCGAGCTTCTGGTGGTGTCGCAGTTCACACTTTACGGGAATAGCGAGAAAGGGAAGCGACCGAGCTTCATCGACGCCGCGCGCCCCGAAGAGGCGGTACCTCTCTACGAGCGCTTCCTCGCTGCGTTGGGGAGTCGCGGACTCAAGGTCGAGAGCGGGGAGTTTGGCGCGATGATGGAAGTGGAGCTCGTGAACGACGGTCCAGTGACGCTCTGGCTCGAGCGGTGAGCGAGTGCCGTGTGGTACTCGCGTCCGCCTCACCGCGGCGGCGCCAGCTGCTCGACCTGATCGGAATCGCGCATGAAGTCCGGCCAGCGGACATTGACGAATCCCTGCGCCCCCGGGAGACTCCGCGGCGCCACGCCGAACGACTGGCCCGGGAGAAGGCAAGCGCAATCGCCAGGCGCGATCCTGATCTGATCACGATCGCCGCCGACACAATCGTCGTCGTAAACCGCAAAGTCCTGGGCAAGCCCCGCGACGCCAGCGACGCTGCACGGATGCTTGCGCTGCTCAGCGGCCGCGAGCACGTGGTCACCACGGCCGTGGCCGTTTCCCGCGGCAAGAAGCTCCGCTCGGCCGTGGAAGAAGTGCGCGTCAAGTTTCGACGGCTTCGTGACGACGAGATCGAAGCGTACATCGCCACGGGAGAGCCGATGGACAAGGCCGGAGCGTATGGGATTCAGGGCTATGGCGCGACGATCGTCGAGCGGATCGAGGGCGATTACTTCGCGGTGATGGGACTCCCCATCGTCCGACTGGTCGGCCTGCTGCGGGACGTCGGGGTGAGATACCAGTTCGGAAGTCTTGCGACGATCGGGAAGTGAGCGCGTCCTACGCACTAGCGTCGCGATCTGTAATCAGCTGCCTTGCACGCTCGACCACTCGACGTTCGTTCTCGAACGCGAGCTGGCTCATGGCGTCGTCGATCGCCACCCATCGCGCTTCGTTGACTTCCCAGTCGTGATTACTGGTCTCGCCGGATAGATAACGCAGCAGGTAGAAGTAAACGCGCTTGTGGAATCGAACCCTCTCACCTCCGTCGAGCCCCGCGTACCAGTACTCGACCGTCTCGATGTGCTCGACGACCTCGCTTTCTATCCCGCCCTCCTCGCGCGCTTCGCGCACCGCGGCGATCTCGGGTTTCTCGTCTTTGTCGACGAGACCCTTCGGGAGTTGCCACCTGTTGTTGCCGCCGACGGCAACGATCACGACGTCGATACGCCCATCGTCTCGCCGGAACACGACGCCGCCGGCGGATACCTGCTCGCGCACCGG
>DATCPG010000198.1:0-3341 GCA_036570225.1 Gemmatimonadaceae bacterium
ATCTTGAAGAGCGCGATCTCGGCCGTGTTTCGGACGTGCGTGCCGCCGCACAGCTCCACACTGAGTCCGGGAATCGTCACGACTCGCACCACGTCGCCGTATTTCTCTCCGAAGAGCGCCATCGCTCCGCCGGCCACCGCCTCGGCGTACGGCTTCTGGTCGAACGTGAGCTCTGCTCCCTCGAGGATTCCGCGATTGACGATGTTCTCCACTTCGGCGAGCTGTTGCGGGCTCAGCGGGCCGTGGTGGGTGAAATCAAAACGCAGCCTGTCGGGCGCGACGAGTGAACCCGCCTGGTGCACGTGGTCGCCGAGCACTTGCCTCAATGCAGCGTGGAGAAGGTGCGTTGCAGTGTGATTGCGCTCCGTGTCGCGACGACGGTCGCGCGGAACGGTCGCCCTCGCCTTCCCCATCTCCACTTTGCCCGTGACTTTGCCGAGCGCGGCGATGCGTCCCTCGACTCTACGGACCTCGTCGACGTCGACCCGCCAGCCCTCGCCCTGGATCTCGCCGCGATCGGAGATCTGTCCCCCCGATTCGACGTAAAACGGTGTCTCGCGAAGGATTACGGCGGCGCGTCCGTCTGGGAGATCGCGCTTGGCGATCACGTCCGTGTTGACGTCGAGGGAATCGTAGCCAGTGAAGCGCTGCGAGTCAGACCCCTTCGTAGCGCCGCTTAATGGTCCAGAGATTCCGATAACCACCTCGGAGCTGGTCTCACTCGTCGTCCATCCACCGTCGAGTAGTGCATCGACGCCGACTGTGAGCTTCTTGGAGCGCCTTTCCTCCTGCGACTGAACGCGCTGCCCCTGAAGCGCGGCCTCGAACCCGGCGATGTCCACCGAGTATCCGCGCTCGCGCGCCATCAGCTCGGTGAGATCGATGGGGAATCCGAACGTGTCGTAAAGCTTGAACGCATCTTCGCCGGAAATCGTCCCGTGCATCGCCGCGGACCCTTGCGTGGTATGGCGAGGCGCCAGCTCCTCGAACCGACGCATGCCGCCCTCGATCGTTACGAAGAACCGTTCCTCTTCCGCCCGCGTCGTATCGATGATGTGTTTTGCGCGCTGCTTCAACTCGGGGTAGACGCCGCCCATCTCCTCGATGACTACGCGCACGACTTCGACGAGCGTCGGCTCTCTCCTACCGAGCAGCCACGCGTGACGAACCGCTCGGCGAAGGATTCTCCGCAGCACGTAGCCGCGTCCCTCGTTTGAGGGGAAAACACCATCGGCGAGCAGAAACGCCACCGCGCGACTGTGATCGGCTATCACGCGAAACGACGCCGGTTCGGCGCCGCCGGGCAGCGGTTTCGATTCCTTCGGATCGGCGCGTCGGGTCTCGCGCGATTTGCCCTTCTTCGCACTGCGCTCGTGTCTGGATCCGCCTTTGAGGGGCTCATAACGGTGATTCACGGTTTTTTCCACGGCGGCGATCAGCGTGAGAAACGCATCCGTGTGAAAACCGTTTGACTCACCCTGCATGATTCCGGTGATGCGCTCGAGGCCGGCTCCAGTGTCCACAGACGGCTTCGGCAACGGCACCAGCGTTCCGTCCGCGTGACGGTCGAACTGCATGAAGACCAGGTTCCAGAACTCAAGGAAGCGCTCGCCTTCCGTGCCCTCGATGAAGGCATCGTTCGAGAACTCCTTGCGATCGAGCTCGGTCCACTCCCCCTTCGCGCCGGGCGGCAGCTCGAAGTCCTTCGCCACGTGCGCCATGTCGATGAAAATCTCGGTGCACGGCCCGCAGGGGCCTGTGTCCGCCATTTGCCAGAAGTTGTCGTGCGCGCCGAGTCCGTAAATCCTGGAATCGGGTAGCCCGGCGATCTCGCGCCAGAGAGCACGTGCTTCGTCGTCTTCCTCGAACACGGTGACGCGGATGTGTTCGGCCGGAAGCTTCAGCTCTTTCGTCACGAACTCCCAGGCGAAACGAATCGCATCGCGCTTGAAGTAGTCGCCGAATGAGAAATTCCCCAGCATCTCAAAGAACGTCTGGTGCCGCTTGGTGTGTCCGACCTGCTCGAGGTCGTTGTGCTTTCCACCAGCTCTGACACACTTCTGGACCGTCGTGGCGCGCCGGCTGCCGCTCGGCGGACTTTCCTGGCCCAGGAAAACCTTCTTGAACTGCACCATGCCCGCATTGGTGAACATGAGCGTCGGGTCGTCCGCGGGCACGACTGGGGAGCTCGGGAGCACGAGGTGCCCCTGCTTCGCGAAATATTGAGTGAATTTCTCCCGGACTTCGGCCGCTTTCATGCGCGAAATATACGCGATTCGAGCATGCGTTCAGTGTGAACGGCCGCTCGGGCAGGCATCAAGGTTCGAAGGTTGAACGGATTCGACGGATTGAACGGATTGGTCGGATCGCTCCGAGTGGCGTTACGGCTCCACGAGTTGGCCGCTCACGGCGCTCAATGATGCATTGCGGGGCTGTGATCTTTTTTGTTTTGTTCGTTTTGGAGGAGAGTTCCGATTCGTGACTGTAGGTCCCGGGCGGCTGTTCCAAAGCATCTCGGGCCCGGCGAGCGGAGCTGTAATGCCTCACTGCACGATCAGCATGATCCGTAAAATCCGCCAAATCCGTTCAACGATTAAACCTTGATGCCGGCCAGCCCGAGCGGCTCCTTTAACGAACGAGACGCCCTACCACGGATTTGATCTCGTCGACGTCGTACCCGCGCCGGGCAAGAAATGCGAACAGGCGGCGTCGCAGCACAACCGGCTCGAGGTCCCCGAGCTGGGCCAATTTCTTTTTTGCCACGCGCTCGATCACCATTGCGGGATCAATCTCTTCCTGATCGAGGACGGCGGCGATCGCGGTCGTCGCGACGTCGCCCTTGATTCCCTTTCTGAACAGGTCCTGCTGCAGGCGGCGCTTCGACGCGCCCGTGCTGAGGATCTTCGAGCGCGCATACTGCTCGGCGTATTTTGCGTCATTGAGCAGTCCATTATCGACAAGGCGGCGGATCGCGTCATCCGCGTCCGCCGCCGAGTAGTGCTTCTGGATCAGTTTTCGGTGCAGCGCGCGCGTTGCGTAAGGGCGCGCCGAGAGCAGGTTCAGCGCGTAGTTGTACGCCGACGGCGGTGTCAATCCGCCAGCTCGACCTCTGCCTCGGGACCGAGCGGAGGCTTGATACCGAGGACAACCTTCACCTTCTCTTCGACCTCAGAGAGGAGAGCCGGATTGTCCTTGAGGTACATCTACGCGTTCTCGCGGCCCTGACCGATTCTCTGCGCGCCGTAGCTGTACCAGGCGCCGGACTTGTCGATGATGCCGGACTCGGCGGCGATATCGAGCACCAGAGACGCGTGGCTGATTCCTTCCGCGTACATGATGTC
>DATCPG010000199.1:0-3538 GCA_036570225.1 Gemmatimonadaceae bacterium
GGAATCCCGCGCGTGTCTCCGCTGTGGCAGACTCGCCCCGAGCTTCCGTCTGCAGCTGCTGGTATGCATCGCGTGACCTGGAGCGCGCTACGTCCACGAGTGCGCGGGGCGCCGCCTCCGGATGAAGGCGGCCCGCCCGACCGCCACTTCATTGGGGACTTCACGGCGAAGCTCACCGTGAACGGTAAGAGCTACACCCAGCCGTTCACGGTAAAGCCCGACCCGAGAGTCACGCGAGGCTAACGCTCACCAACCCGCAGTCCTTATCGGATCAACGGCGCAATCAGGTCGCGCCAGATTGCGTACCCCGCTGGCGTCATGTGCAATCCATCCTCGAGATATAGCTCCCGCCTCGGCTGACCCGACGCGTCGAGCATCGGAGTGAACACGTCGACGTAGGCGAGCCTGTCGTCCGTGCGCACGAGGTCGCGGACGAGCTGATTCGCCGCTCGCATCTTGTCGACGATGCTCCACCTCGCAAGACTCGGCTTGATCGACACGAATACGATCCGCGTGCGCGGCAGGTCGCGATGCATTGTGGCGACAAAGGATTGGAATGCGGAAAGAACCTGCGCTGGAGTCTTGCCCGCCGCGAGATCGTTGTCGCCAGCATAAAAGACCACCACCCGTGGCCTGTACGGCACCACGATGCGCTCGGCGAATTGTGCGACATCACCTGCCTCGGATCCGCCAAAGCCGCGATTCAGAGCAGGCACGCCCGGAAAATCGTGATCGAGGGTCGTCCACATCCTGATCGAGGAGCTGCCAACGAAGACGACACCACCCGGGCGTGGTGGGGTCGCCCGGTCCTGGGCGTCAAACTGGGCGAATTCCGGCTCCCATTGGCTCGGAGCACTGGCAACCGGTGCAACGTTAACTGGCTTGCGAGCAACGACTTGCGGTGAGCAAGCCAGCACGCAAAGGGCGAGAAGAAAACGAAGGGGCGAGCGCATAGAATCCCCATTTGCAAAATTCGCTCTTGACATTCAGGGTTGACTGTTGAATTTTCAGCAGGGTTGAAATTTCAACACTAAAAACGGGTCTAGCAGTTCTGGCTCCTTCAGGCGCTCCCCATGACTGTGACGCTAATGGCAAACAAATCAGAATCGGACGCTGCCAGCACCGCGCTTTCGCGCCGCGAGAGACAGGTGATGGACATTCTCCACCGCCGCACCGGTGCTACTGTCGCCGAGATCATGGCCGATCTTCCGGATCCGCCGACGTATTCCGCCGTGCGGTCGGTGCTCCGGATCCTGGGCGAGAAGTCTCTGATCAAACACCGGGAAGACGGGCCGCGCTACATATACTATCCGGCCGAGTCAACCGAGACCGCTCGCGAGGACGTGCTCGCGCACGTAGTCCGGACCTACTTTGGCGATTCGCCCGAGCAGGCAGTGACCGCGCTTCTCAGGATGTCTGATGTCGACCTGAGCGATGCGGAGATCAAGCGGCTGCGCAGCTCCATCCGCCGCGCCCGGCAGACGGGGAGATAGAACATGAACTCCAACCTCCTTGCCGCGCTGAGTGTGCCCGCCAGCTCCAATGTTCCGATGGCGATGCTGCTGATGAAGGCCACGATCATTCTCCTGCTCGCGCTTGGAATGACCGTCGTCATGGAGCGAGCGTCAGCTGGCGCGCGTCATCTGGTCTGGCTCGTGAGCGTCGCCGCGTTGCTGTTTGTACCTGCCCTGACTGCGTGGGGGCCATTGCCGGTCAGGGTTCTTCCAGCTTTGTCCGCTGCTGCGGATCAATCGTCATCGATCCTGGGATCGAAATCGCACGACGCGAACACAATCAAATCCGATAAGACTGATCTTGCCGCTGCGCCAGGCGCCGGGGAAATCGTTGCGCCTTCAGACAACGCGGCGAAAGCAGCAATCTCCGAGTCGGGCCTCAAGAGCGGTCTCTCCGCAGTGTTCCTCATCTGGTTGGCCGTGATGGCCGTCATCGTGGCCTCGCTCGGATACGCGGCGCTCGCTGTACGGCGGATCGTCAATCGGGCCCGTCCGCTCGATGCCGGCGACTGGCTCAATCCTCTCTGGGAAGTCTCGGATCGTCTCGAGCTCGACGAGCCGCCCCGCCTTCTCCGCAGCGAAGATACGAAGATGCCGTTTGCGTGCGGCTTGTTCACTCCAACAATCGTCCTTCCTGCCGAGTGCGACTCGTGGTCGCTCGACCGTCGGCGCGCCGTGCTGCTGCACGAGCTGGCTCACGTTCGCCGTCACGATCTCATCGGTCACACACTCGGCCGGCTGGCGTGCGCTGTTTACTGGTTCCACCCACTGGTCTGGACTGCAGCAAAGCGGCTTCGCTCTGAGAGCGAGCGGGCGTGCGATGATCTCGCGCTCGCTTGTGGCGCACGCGCGGCGGACTACGCCGAGCACCTGCTGGACATCGTCACCAGCGTGAGACGCGATTCGACTCCATCGGTGGCGCTGGCGATGGCGAGGCGCAAGGAGTTCGAGGGGCGCATGCTTGCCATTCTCGATCCGGAGCTGCGGCATTCCAGCCCGAGCCGGCGCCAGTCTGCGACGCTGATCGGATCACTCGCGCTCATCTCCATAGTCGTCGGAGCAGCCGCGCCTGCGCCTCGTGCATCGAGTCAGAAGAACTCGAGTGTGCTGGTGAAGGAGTCCGAGAGCGCACCGATCACAAAGGGAAAGGGATATCCGGATTCCTACGAGATTATCGATGGGTCTGGGATGCACGTGAACACGCGGACTTCCACGACGCAGAGCGAACACATGTCCATGAGCACGTCGATCAACACAAAGACCAACGCTCAGGCATACGTTCAAGCCGACGCAAACGGCGTTACACGAGCAGGACTATTGGCGGTTGTGACGCAGGGTCCGCCACAGAGTGCCAGCAAGGACAGCGACGAGCGTCCGGCGCTTCTCGCGAAAGTGCTGGCAGCCGATAAGGACCCGATTCTCCGTCGAATTGCCGCCTGGGGATTGGCTGAGTACGCGCATACACAGGTAGCAGCGGAGGCTCTCGTAAACGCTCTCCGGCGCGATTCGGATGCAAGCGTGCGCGAGATGGCTGCCTGGGCGCTGGCCGACGCGAACAGATCGTCGGCGGCTTCCGATGCGCTCTCTGCCGCGCTCCACGGCGATGCCAATGTACAGGTTCGCGTGATATCAGCCTGGGCGCTTGGGAGTGCTGGTGATCGATCAGCGATCGGTGCACTGACCGCCGCGCTTTCCGACGCGAGCCCTGAGGTGAGGAAGCGCGCGTTGTGGGCAATAGGAGATTTGGGAGAAAGACATGCTCCGCCTGCTGTTATCGCACTCCTCGCCGATCGCGACCCGGGAGTTCGCGAGCTCGCAGCTTGGACGCTCTACCAGATCGAGGACCCCGCGGCGATTCCCGCGCTCGAGTCTGCGCTGCGGGCCGAGAAGGGCAACAAGGAGCTGCAGATCGCTTACATCAGGGCGCTCGCTGCAACTGGGGAGAAATCCGTGGATGCTCTGAAGGGACTTCTGGAGTCGCCTGATCCCGAAATCAAGTCGATCGCAGTTCGTGCATTGGCGGG
>DATCPG010000200.1:0-20430 GCA_036570225.1 Gemmatimonadaceae bacterium
GGCGTCGCGCGCTCATGATCGGCTCGGTTATCGTGCTCATCTTCATCGGTGTCGCCGTGGGATTCCTCAAGTGGTGAAGCCCGCTGTTGATATTCAACCCAGCGAGTCTATTTTTCGCACAGGAAACACCTCTGGCGCCACGGAAGTCGCCGCCGCACTATCGGGAAAGAGATGCCTTACGTCATAACCGAAGCCTGCAAGAACACAAAGGATCGCGCCTGCGTAGACGTATGTCCGGTGGACTGCATCTACGAGGGGCCAGAGCAGCTGTTCATCCATCCCGACGAGTGCATCGATTGCGGCGCGTGCGAGCCCGAATGCCCGGTGACGGCGATCTTTCCCGAAGAGGATGTGCCCGCGAACCTCAAGGAATACGTTCAGCTCAATCGCGAAGTCTTCAAGGGCGAGAACCCACCCGGACGTCCCAACCGGTAGCCATTCTGACCCCGCCCATAGTTCCCGGAAAAAACGGAATGCCTACCGTCCTGCTGTCCCACTCGTCGGGCAGCTCGGCGGACGTCTATCTGAATGGCGCGCACGTGACCTCATGGATCCCGGCGGGCGGCAAGGAAGTGCTGTTCATGGGGAAGACCGCGACGTTTGCAACCGGGGATCCGATCCGCGGCGGAATTCCGGTGGTCTTTCCGCAGTTTGCGAACACGGGGCCGCTTCCACAGCACGGGTTCGCGCGCAAGATCGAGTGGCAGCTCGCCGAGAACGCTGATTCATCGGACGATCCATCCTCTGTGAAGCTGGTGCTCGTCGACGATCATCGCAGTCGGGAGCTCTGGCCGTTTCACTTCCGGACCGAGCTCCTGGCGACAATCGACGAGAAATCACTCCAGGTGCAGCTCGAGGTGTTCAATACCGGCGACGAGCTATTCACCTTCACTTCCGCGTTGCACACGTACCTTGCCGTTGCGGACATCCGGGAGTCGGCGATCCGCGGATTCACGGGCAAATGGTATCTGGACAAGACGCAGGGCGGAAACGAGACGAAGGATGAGGCGAAGAAGCTGGTGATATCCGACGAGACCGATCGCGTTTATCTCAAGGCCCCGAAGAAGGTCGAAGTCGAGGATCGCGGCAACGATCGCCGCATCGAGGTGCGAGCGGAGGGGTTCAAGGATGCCGTCGTCTGGAATCCGTGGGCCGAGAAGGTTACGGGTTTCATCGGACTGGACACGGACGATTACATGAGGATGGTCTGCGTGGAAGCGGCGCAGATCGGTTCGCCGGTGGAGCTCAAGCCCGGCGGGTCGTGGGTCGGCTCACAGACTCTGGCGCTCGTGTAAGTGCCGATCTTCCGCCCGTCCGCATTCAAGTGGCAATGCGACAAGTGCGGAATCTTTTTCGGAGCGGGAAAGGGCGGGGTGTGCTCTTCTTGCAAGCGGGCGTTGTGCGATTCGCACCTTTACGGATCGTTCTTTGAGAAAATGAAGGCGAGATTCTCGAGTGGACGGGCCGTTTGCGTGGACTGTCGCGGGAGAGGGAAGATCAACTGAACACTACAAGCGTCCCGCTGATTGCTGCCCGCTTCATGCTTCCCGCCCGCCGACCTACACTACTCCAGGTCCGTCCCATCCAATGGGAAAGCCGGCGGGTAGCACGCAGCGGGAAGCGTAACGCGGGCAGCAGGTAGTGTTCAGTTGACCTTGCTGTTTAGTTGACCTTGCTGTCCAGTTGACCTTGCTTTCAGTTAGAACGTCTTGGAAATACTGCCTGCTCCCCACGCCCAGCACGACGTCACACCATCGCCCGCCTGGCATATCATCTTGCTCTTTATCCAGAACGCGAGCAGCAGCACAGCGTACTGCAGAAACGTGCTGATCTCGCTCCTGAATGCCTCGCCCCAGTGGTACTCGCCCACCACCTTTTCGCCGCCCGGGGGGCGAGGGATCCAGCGCGGAGTCTCCTGCTTGTAGTCCAGATAGTCGCGTCCGAAAATCGACTCGAGTACCCCTTCCTCGTAGCGCACGATCAGCTCGTACTCGAGCGCGAATAGCAGCACGGCGATCGGCAAAAACCAGAGCACGCCCGAGATGGTCACGAATCCCATCCAGATGAGAAAGTTGCCGATGTAGAGCGGATTTCTCGCCCAGGCGAAGATCCCGTAGGTGACCAGTCGCTGTACTGCGCGTGAGCGGCGGCGGGTGACCGTGCCGGCTGCCGCGACGCCGGCCAGACGCACGGCCTCACCGAGAACGATCAGCGCGAGCCCGATTTCCCAACGGAATGGAGATGTCGTGCCCGGCATCACGAGTGGGATGCCGAGGAACAGGAGTGGCAGCCATCCGCGATGACGGAACAGCACCCCGCCGATCTGCGCCGGGACGGATTGCTCGGCCGCGCTGACTCGTGTGGGAGTGGGAGTCGTCACGTTTCGAGAGCGCCCTCGGAATTTGAGTCCATCACCGGCGCGTGGAAGCTGGCTGAGCGTCTTCCTCCCAGGGAGGAAAGAGCGTTCGCCATTGATCGGGCACGGGAATGGGTTTTCCATCCGGTGAGACCGTCACGTAGACAATCGAGGCGTCGCACACCACGATGCCGCGCTGACTGCGCACGACCTGACGCACGATGAAGCTCGTGTTGCCGACGGAGAGAAGTCCGGTACGAATGGCGAGATCGTCGCCCGGGAATGTCTGGGCCTGGTACGAGGCTTCGACCTTGCGCACGACAGCCCACAGATTCGTCTTCATGTACTCGTCGTACGACATGTGCCGCTCGAGAGCCTGCCATCGCGCCCGCTCCAGAAGAACCAGCATGTGGGCATGATTCACGTGCCCCACCGAGTCGCAATCGCTCGGGTAGATATGAACCTTGAAATCGTCGGCCATCAGGAGTGGAAAGAGGGGAAGTCGTCGCCCACGAAAGTTAACGCGTCGGAGGCGCGACACCATTCAGGCGCTAGATTTCGGTGATGCCTCCAGCACGCGCGGATGCCGCGCTCTACCTCGACAAGCCCGAGCAGGTAGACCGCTTCCTGAATGAAATATCAGCCGTGAAAGAGCTCGCCCTCGATACTGAAGGCGCGAGCTTTCATCGCTTTCTCGACCGCATTTATCTCATGCAGCTCTCGACGCGCGAGCGCAGCGCGATCCTGGATCCGCTTCCCATAGGCGCACCCGCCGGTCTCGGTGAGCTGCTCCAGAACAAGTCGGTCGAAGTCGTCTTCCACGACGCGGACTACGATCTACGCCTGCTGCATCAGGATTACGGTTGGCACGTGACCAACATCTTCGACACGCGGATCGCGTCTCAGCTGCTAGGGATCAAGTCGTTCGGGCTCGCTGCGCTGCTCGAGCAGTTCTTCGACGTCAAGCTGGATAAAAAACATCAGCGCGCCGACTGGTCGATGCGGCCGCTCACTCCCGACATGCTGGAGTACGCGGCCCAGGACACACGCTATCTGCTCCAGCTGAAGGATCACATGAAGGGAGAGCTGACGCGTCGCGGGAGACTGCACTGGGCCGAGGAGGAGTTCGCCAGAATCGAAGGCACTCGCTGGGAAGCCGAGGAAAGCATGGAAGGGTTTCTGCGGCTGAAGGGCGCGCGAGATCTGTCACGCCAGGAGCTGGCGGTGCTCCGTGAAGTCGCCAAATGGCGCGACACTGTTGCGGCGCAGCTCGATCGAGCGACGTTTCGCGTGATGGGCAACGAAGTTCTCTTCGAGCTCGCTCGGCGAGCTCCGAAGAGTGTGTCGGAGCTGAGCGCGATCAAGGGGATGCCGAAGGGAATGATCGAGCGCGGAGGCGCCGACATTGTCGCGGCGGTGAGGAGAGGCACCGAGGTGCCGGAGGCGGAGCTTCCGAAGTTTCCGCGGGGTCAGCGCTGGAACAAGGATCGTGATTTCGATGAGCGGGTCGCGCGGCTCAAGGCGGTTCGGGACTCGGCGGCGACGAGACTCGATCTGGATCCGGGAGTGTTGTGCTCACGAGAGAGGTTGGAGAACATCGCGCGCAGCGGAGCAAAATCAGTCGAGGATCTAGCTGCGGTTCCAGACCTGCGTCGCTGGCAGATCGAGGAAATGGGTGCAGGGTTTACCGCGGCTTTGAGCGCCTAAAAACCCAAATAGGCTCGGACCCGCGGCTCCATCTTCTCCGGCGTCCAGAAGGGCATCCAGACGAGATTCACTTCCACCTTCTCCACGCCAGGCAAGCTCTTTACTTCGTTCTCGGCGTTGGTCATCAGCTCGGGTCCGGAAGGACACGCGGGCGAGGTCAGGGTCATGTCGACCTTTACAGTGGTGCCATCGACGGCGATAGCGTAGACCAGGCCCAGATCGATGATGTTGAGTTGAAGGTCGGGGTCCTTCACGCGCCGGAGCGCGAGCTTCACCTGGTCCTCGCTCACGACACCGGTCGTGCTCGCGGCCGGTGCCAACTCACCCCCGGTGACGGGCATAGTGCTCTCGTTCTCTTCGCTCATAGCTGATCCTGCGGTCATTGATTGAATAATCCAGGGTAGCGCCCACCAAAACAAGAGCGGGCGCCGATTGGCGCCCGCTCTGAAAGTTCCCCCCCGCGAGGAGGAGCTTACTTCTTCTTGGCGCTGGTTTTTTTCTTGGTCGAGCTGCTCTTCTTGGCCGAGCCGGCGCGGCTCTTCGACGTTGCGCTCGCGATCGTGTGATGCCTGGACGATCCGTGACGACGTCTCGCCGCGCGACGCGGAGCTGGATTCCAACCCACTTCGCGGTCAGCGCGGAACTTCCCGCCGCGCGCGACTTCGGGACCGTCCATCACCGACAGAACCGCGGCGTCCGAGAGATCCGCTCGCACGTCCGAGATCACTTTGGCGGGCCGAAGCGCCCGGGCTGCGTGAACGCGATTCGTCAGCAGAATCACGAACATCTGCCGCTCGGGATCGATCCACATCGATGTTCCGGTGAATCCGGTGTGGCCGTAGGCCGTCGGTCCGAGATAACGCCCCGAGCCGTAATCGCCGTCGGCGGTATCCCAACCCAATGCGCGGTGTCCGAACGCTCTCAGCGTAAACAGGTCGACCGTGGGCTTGCTGATGATCTGAACGCCGTTGTACTCGCCGCCATTGAGCATCATCTGGGCAAAGACCGAAAGATCAGCCGCCGTGCTGAACAACCCAGCGTGTCCCGCGACACCGCCAAGGGCATAGGCATTCTCGTCGTGGACTTCGCCGCGCAGCGGATAGCCGCGGGGAGGTGTGACCTCGGTCGGCGCAATCCGATATTTCAACGAATCAGCGGGGCGGTACATCGTCTCGTTCATCCCGAGCGGCTCGAAGACGCGGCGCTCGAGAAATTTGTCCAGCGGCTCGCCGGACACGACTTCGACCAGCAGTCCGAGCACGTCGGCGCCAAGGTCGGAGTAGATGTACTGCATGCCGGGACGACCTTCGAGCGAAGTGCCGAGAACCAGCGCCCTTGCTTCGAGTGGAGTCTGTGCGATACGCCAGATGTCGCGGCCCGCCGGCAGTCCCGAGGTGTGCGTCAGGAGCATGCGGATCGTGACCTTGTCCTTGTCGCCGCCGCCGAACGTGGGGATGTAGTTCACGACGGGATCATCGAGGCCGATCTTCTTCTCATCGTAGAGAATCATGATCGCCGTAGTGGTCCCGACGACCTTGCTTAGAGAGGCAATGTCGTAGATCGTCTGCTGCGCATCGACGGGGGTGCTGTTGTCACTCCACGAGAGCTTTCCGAATCCCTTCTCGAATACGGCGACGCCCTTCCTGCCCACCACCACGGATGCGCCGGGATAGCCACCAGCCTTGATTCCGCGCTCCACCACGCGCTCAATAGCGCCGAGGCGATTGCCGGACATGCCGACGTCTGCCGGTGGCTTGACCGGCAGGCCGTCGCCTGCTCGCGTCACCGTCAGTGCGGTGAGAATGACTCTAAGCAACGCTAACTCCTTTCACTGCTTTAATTTATACTCTCCGAAAGAGCTCAAGTTCCGAGCCGGCCGGGCCTGGATTGGTACTCCGCGGTATGGCGAGGGCGTACAGTTGCAAACGATTCCGCACAACGAAAGTCACCGTGTTTCGTAAGGAAACTTTAGAGACACGGGGAGTGACCAAGAGTATGACCGAGATGCCATTCGACGAGCTCGACCTCAAGCGCGCTATAGCCGGCGATGAGAGGGCCATGCAGCGGCTTTGGTCGCAGCACGCGCCCCACATCGACGCGGTCGTACGCCGGCTTTGCGGGGATCCCGAGCTGGCGGCGGACGTCTCGCAGGAGGTCTGGATGCAGATCTTCAGGGCACTCCCAAGCTACAGGGGGGACTCGCAGTTTGGAACGTGGGCTCATCGAATCGCGGTAAATCGCACTCTGAACGCGCTGCGCAAGATCAGGCGGCTCGCGAAGCTGGAGACCGACATCGAAGACGACTCCGCGCTCACCGAGCAGGACACGGACAGGACTTTCCTGGCGGAATCAATAGAGCACGCGATGGCGAAACTGTCGCCAGGAGCGAGAGCGGTGTTTGTGCTTCACGATGTTGAAGGATATACGCACGGCGAAATCGGCGAAGAGCTCGGAATCACGCCGGGCGGATCGAAATCCCAGTTGTTCAAGGCTCGCGTGAAGCTGAAAAAAATGTTGGCACACCTCGTTGACGAATCAATTCCAGTGGGAAAGGGGAAGGCACATGTCGCTGTCTGAAGATCAACTCGACCAGATCATCGCCGAGGAGCGAGCGCGAGAACAGGCGCCGCTCAACAACTGGCGTACGATCTCCGCGCGCGCGCGGGAGGAAGGACTCATTCGCGAGTCGCAATCGCGCTCCTGGGTTGCAAGCCAGCCCTGGATGCAGGCAGCGGCCGCAATCCTTCTGTTGGTCGGTGGAATCGCGATCGGCAGAACGACGATCGGAATACCGAGCTCGTCTCCTGCTTCCTCTGTAGCTGTTGCGCCCGCCACTTCGACGGACGCGAGTTTCGCCTCCGTCGATGATGCGTCGACGACGCTCCAGCGCGCACTCACCGAGTATCAGAACGCATCGGCCTACATCGCCGCGCATTCATCAGGTCCAACCACCGTGGACAGCTCGAATATCTATCGCACCCGGCTGGCCGCGCTCGACACGGTCAACACCGCAATGGAGAGCGCGCTCAGAACGGCGCCGCACGACCCGCTGATCAACCAATACTATCTCGCGACAATGGGTGCCCGCGTCGCGACTCAACAAATGGCAGCGCGGCCGGTTGGACTCGCGCTCCGGGGATTCTAGTAAGGTGAGAGAGAAAGAGGTGTCGGCCATGAGAAAGGGCCGTGTGACGGCAGTACTGGTCGCGTCGCTCGCGCTTGGCGGAGCGGCCGGGGCGCAGACGACGTCCCCGGAATCCGCGCCGCAGTCTTCCCCGATGGAAACACCGACGGGCTGGCTGGGCGTCAGGTTGTCCGACGAAGCGATATTCAACCAGAGCGGCGACACGTTTTTCGAGCGGTACCCCGTTGTCAGCAATGTCGAACCCGGATCGCCCGCCTCGAAAGCAGGGGTTCATCCCGGAGACGTTATCCTCACCTTCAACATGCACGACATGCGTGGTGGCACGTTGCAGCTTAATAATTGGCTGAAGCCCGGCGCGGCGTTCGTTCTTCGCGTCAGGCGAAACGAAGGAGTTCGTACCCTGCGTGGCGTGCTTGGACGTCGGCCAGACGGTTGGGAGCAGCAAATCGTCGTGCAGGTCACGCCCAACGAGCAGATATTTGTGCCTGGAGCCGCCGAAGAGAGGGGGGCAGCCGGGCTGCAGCAGTCTGGCATGCGGATGCGTGTCGAGGGGCCCACACCGCCCCGACTTCCATCACTTCTGGTTCCTGCTCTCGGACTCGGGCGGGGACTCTATCCCTTTGCCGGCGCCGAGTTCACCGCACTCAACAGCGACCTCAGCGATGTCCTCGGGGTGAAGCCCGAAGGTGTGTTCGTGGCGAACGTCGTCGAGGGATCGATCGCGCGAGAGGCCGGACTTCGAGGCGGCGATGTAGTGGTGATGGCCGACAAGATCAAGATCGAAAACCCGAACGACCTGGTCCGCGCCATCCGCAGCGCGGACGACCGGTCTGTCACTCTGCAGGTAATCCGCAAACACAAGCCGCAGACGGTCACGCTCAAGTGGTAGGCGCCAGCTTCCTCGTCTCGGGGATGAGCGATGCGTGAATCGCGACCGACGCGATCGCACCACTCGCGGCAGCCGCGATAGCCATCTGCGGGCCCGGCGCAATATCGCCGGCAGCATAGACGTTCTTCACAGAGGTATGATTTCGCTCGTCGATGACGAGCCGACCCATCTCATCGCGCTTGCATCCGAGCTGGGCGCCGAGATCGTCGGCGGGATACTGACCGATGGCGAAGTAGAGCCTCTCGCAATCGAGTGACATTCCGCCCTCGAGCTCGATGCCGGCGATCTCACTCGATTTCGACACGACACACCTGATCGGCTGGTCCAGCACCGGAATGTTCAGCGCCTTGAGCTGACCGAGGAGTTTCTCATCCATGTCCGGCTCCTCGCCGTGCGTGCAGATCACGATCTGGCGGGTCCACGTTGTGAGCGCGAGCGCCATTCCGACCGCTTTGCGGCCTTTGCCGACCACGACTGTTTTCTTGTCGCGCGTCTCATAGCCGTCGCAATCCGGGCAAACGTGGATGGTCTCGCCATAGCAGCGCTCGAGTCCGGGGATGTCCGGCCAGACATCCCTGATCCCGATCGCGAGCAGAATGCGGTGCGCCTCCATCAGGGTTCCATCGCGAAGCCTGATCGCGAAGAGCTCGCCGGTCTCGTTGATCGCCTCGTCTACGATTCCGCCAACGTACTCGACGCCGTACTTGGCGCCTTCCTCCCTGCCGACGGCGCGCAGCTCCGGGGAGCGGATGCCGGGATGGCCGAGGTATCCGTTGATGGCGCGCGTTTCCCAGTTACGCGGATCACCCGAATCCACCACCACTACCTTATGTAAGTATCGCGCGAGCCAGATCGCCGCCGAGAGTCCGGCGGGACCGCCGCCAACAATTGCAACATCGTATCGTGAAACCATGCGCGACGCGGGTGCAAGTTCGATTCCCCGTTTACCTTGAGTGGGGCCACTCGTTCGCCTAGCTTCGAACGAGAGACGCCAATTTCTTTTGCTCACACCAAACAGATGAAAGTTGCGATCCTCGATCCCGCCAGTGGCATCGCTGGCGACATGTTCCTCGGCGCCCTCGTCGATGTCGGACTCGACAAGGCGTGGCTCGAGCGATTGCCTGCGACGTTGGGCCTGCCGGGAGTCGAAGTCAGTATCAAGGATGTGGAGCGCTCCCACGTTCATTGCGTAAAGGTCGATTTCGAGATCCCTCCGCAACCCCATGGACGGGCGGTCTCGGAGATCCATCGAATGATCGACGCCGTGAAGATTCCGGAAAAGGTCGCGCGCTCCGCTCACTGGGCGTTCGACGCGATTGCGGCGATCGAGAGCGCGATTCACGGCGTCGCGCCAGACGAGCTGCATTTGCACGAAGTCGGCGCCGTCGACGCGATTCTGGATATTGTCGGCTCCATCTGGGGCGTGGAGCTGCTCGGTATCGAGCGCGTCTACAACACGAAGGTCTCACTCGGTGAGGGCACGGTGAAGACCGCGCATGGTGTTCTGCCTGTACCCGCCCCGGCGACGATAAGACTGCTCGAGGGGTTCAACGTCCGACACGGTCCCCCAGCATCTGGTGAGCTTACGACTCCGACGGGCGCTGCGCTGCTCAAGGTTCTGTCGAAGGGCGAGCCGCCGCACGAGTACAAGCCGTTGAAAAGCGGCTACGGCGCGGGCACCCGCGATATCCACGGACAGCTGAACGCGCTGCGAATAATTCTTGGCGAAGCAGCGGTGGATAGCCACGATCACCACGATCGGGAACACGTCCACACCGAGCATCTGCACGTGCTGAGCGCCGACATCGACGACATGTCGCCCGAAGAGCTTGCCGGCGCAGCGGATGTACTGAGGGCCGAAGGCGCGCTGGATGTGGTGTTGCTCCACACCACGATGAAGAAGGGAAGACTTGGGACGCGCGTGGAAGTGCTGGTGCGTGCTCCGGATCACGCTCGCCTTGAGGAAAGGATATTCCAGACATTTACCACGCTCGGCGTGAAGACGTTCGACGTCGTGCGAAGCGCGCTCGCCCGTGAATCGAAGATGGTTCGGTTCGATGGTCGAGACATTCGAGTGAAGGTGGCAACGCTACCCGACGGCTCAAAGCGTGCGAAACCGGAGTTCGACGATCTGCGCCGTGTCGCCGAGGAGACGTCGCGGCCGGTGGCGGAAATCAGGTCCGAGGTTTTGAGAGCGCTCGGCGATTCGAATGGGAAGCACGCAACACCGCGAGGTAAATGAAGTGGAGCTCGAGCAGAAGCTTCTCGATGCAGTCAGCTCTGCCGCGCGAGACCGCGTGGCTTATGTCTGTTTCTCCGGCGGCATCGACTCCACGGTCGTCCTCGCGGCTTCTGTGCGGGCAGGCGTCGACACGGTCGCACTGCTGGGCGTGAGCCCATCGCTAGCGGCCTCCGAGCGCGCCGACGCACACCGAATCGCCAACGAGATTGGTGCGCGCGTCGAGGAAGTAGAGACAAACGAAATGGATCTCGCGGGATACCGGAATAACGCGGGAGATCGGTGCTACTACTGCAAGAGCGCCCTGTATGACACGGTGCAGGCTCTGGCTGCGACGAGGAATTCGGACGAAGTCATCTTTGTCGGAACCCAGGTTGACGATCTGGGCGAGCACCGTCCGGGCTTGCAGGCAGCAATGGAACGTGGCGTAGTTGCGCCGCTGGTGGACGCAGGTTTTTCCAAGGCCGACGTCCGGGCACTCGCGCGGCATTGGAACCTCTCGAATGCGGAGAAGCCGGCGGCACCGTGCCTGGCCAGCAGGGTTCCAGTCGGCATAGAGGTGACGCCGGAGCGGCTCGCACAGATCGAGAGCGTGGAAGAGTTTCTGAGGCTGAACGATGTATGGCCGGCGCGCGCGAGGTGGCACGAAGGAATTGTGCGATTGGAGATTCCCGTCGAAATGTTTGACCGGGTCCTAACCGACCCATTTCGAGGCGAGCTGCGCCGCGCGTGCAGGAAAGCCGGTTTCAAATTTGTCGCGCTCGATCTCGGCGGACTGCAAAGCGGAAGCCTCTCATTGCCGCTGGTGGGATCATGAATCAGATCCGCTGGGATCGCGATCGGGAAGCCCGCACCGGAATTCCCGAAGTCGTGTATGGTCCCGGAAAGACAAGCGCGCACCTTCGTCAGATCTTCGAAGGCGCTACCGAGCTGCGAATCGCGTCCCGGCTCAGCGACGACCAGATGCAGGTGCTGAGCGAGATGGCGACGATTTATCCGGAGGCGCGGATGGCAGTTCGCAACGCGCGCCAGAAGAGGGACATGCCTGCCGTTCCGGTAATCACCGCCGGCACGGCGGACATACCAGTCGCGCTCGAGGCTGCCACGACGCTCGAAGCGATGGGTGTCCCGACCTCTACTCACTTCGATGTAGGAGTCGCGGGAATCCATCGACTTCAAGCGGTATTGCCGGAGCTCTCCGCAACTCGAGTGTGCATCGTGGTGGCGGGAATGGATGGCGCACTGCCGGCTGTTGTCGCGGGCCTAATAACAGCAGCCGTGATCGGCGTGCCGACGTCCGTTGGAACTGGTGTGGCACAGGGCGGAATGGTCGCGTTGAACACGATGCTCGCCAGCTGCAGCCCTGGTGTTGCCGTCGTGAACATCGACAATGGATTCGGAGCCGCCTGTCTCGCGCTCAAGATCCTCGGCTGCAACGCTCCCGATTAGGTCAGGATTTGACTGAACCGCGAGGCTTTTACTCGCTGTTCCCGAGTACTACTGCTGCATTTCGCGCCAGGCCGCGTCGCTTGGCACGCATCATGGGTGAGCGTTTGAAGGCCGAGTGGAACTCTTCGTCGTCCATGTCGAGCAGCTCACGCGCGAGCATTTCCGGATTCTTGTCGCGGATCGCAGCTCGCGCGGAGAAAGCCGGTTCCCGGAGCTCCCGCGCGAATTTGACGTTGTAGGGACAAACATCCTGGCAGATGTCGCAGCCGTAAATGCTGGAGCCGATTGCCCCATGAAACGCGTTGGGGATGTCTCCCTTCAATTCGATCGTCAGGTACGAAATGCAGCGCGTGGCATCCAGGACGCGAGGCTCGACGAAGGCATCGGTAGGGCACGCGTCCAGACACCGGGTGCAGCTTCCGCAGCGATCGGCTTCGAATGGCGAATCGGGAGCGAGATCCAGATCCACCAGCAGCGACCCGATGAAGAAAAAGGACCCGAGTCGCGGGTTCACCAGATTCGTGTTTTTGCCGAACCAGCCGAGTCCAGCCCGTCGTGCGAGATCGCGCTCGAGGATGGGGCCGGTATCCACATACGGCTTTCCGGCAATCGGGCGGCCGAGCTCGTGCTGCAGCCAGCGATGCAGCTCGTTCAATCTGTCAGTCATGACGTCGTGGTAATCGTCACCGCGCGCGTATCGCGCTACCGGCCCGCTCGGCTCACGCCCTCCGTAATCGAGCCCAACGACGATCGCGCTGGTCGCGCCAGCGAAGGGCAAACGTGCGTCGCGGCGCTTGGCCGCACCACGCTGCAGATAGTCCATTTCGCCCGCGTAGCCCTTCGCGATCCACGCCTCAAATGTTCCCGCGGTCTCCATCGGCCCAAGCGTGGTGATACCAACCAGGTCGAAGCCAAGGCCATAGGCTTGCGCCTTGACCAGGTCCTCGAGTGCCGTGCATTCGATCGCCGTCATTCGCTCGCGCTGGCCCAGCGAGCGTAGCGCTCGACGTCATTAGCCGAAGGTATTGCGCCGTAATCGCCATAAGCGGTGTACATACGCCACCGCAGGTAGGTGGGGTCTGGCAACGGCAGGAATGGAAACCGGCGGTACCAATCAGTGGCCCGGAATCGCCAGGCAACCCGTATCAGATCGAGCGCCAATCGCGGACGGCGTATTGCCCGAAGGCTGAGTCTGAGAGCAAGTCGTAGCCACGGCATTCCTCCCGTAATATATAGAAGGCTCTATGGCTCACTCCGATACCACACTGATCGGATTAATCTCGGACACTCACGGACTGTTGAGGCCCGGGGTTCACGCGGCCCTCAAGGGAGTAGCGTTGATCCTACACGCGGGGGACGTGGGTGGATCGTCTATCCTCGACGAGCTGCGACTGATCGCGCCTGTCAGGGCTGTGGCGGGCAACACCGATCCTCCTGGTGAGCCGGGGCTTTCCAACGAGATTCTAATGAGCGTCGATGACATCAGCGTCCATGTAAGTCACGGGAATGAATGCGGGAGCCCAACGCCGGAGCGGCTGGCTGAGCGCTATGATGCCGATGTGGTGGTTTATGGTCATACCCATCGACCGCTGGTAACCAGGCTCGGTGGACGATTGTTCGTGAATCCTGGAGCCGCCGGTCCGAAGAGATTCAATCTCGCGCCGAGCGTGGCGCGTTTGACTGTTTCTCGCGGAAACGCGGAGGTGGAGATCGTTGAAATCGCTTGAGCTGATGACGGAAGAAGTTCAGGTGTGGGTAGCGCCCCTCGACGTCACCGACGCGCGTTATACGGATCTCGCGGGTACGCTTGCGCCCGAAGAGCGCCGGCGCGCCGAGGATTTGCCGCCTGAGCTTGCTAGGCGTTTCGTGGTTGCGCGCGGAATCCTCCGTGATCTTCTGGCGGGGTTTACGGGGACGGCTGCGCAGAAGCTCAAGTTCGAATACGGAAGCGCGGGAAAGCCGTCGCTGGCGGATCACGACATCAACTTCAATATCTCGCACTCCGCGGAGCTGGGGCTGTTTGCGTTCGCACCGGACAGGGCGGTTGGTGTTGATGTCGAGAACGAGCGCCCGGTCCGCCGCCTGCTCGATGTCGCTCAACGTTTCATGTCGGAAGAGGAGGTCAAGTCACTGGCCGCTACTCATCCCGATGAGCGTGACGCAAGCTTCCTCAGATCGTGGGTGATTAGAGAGGCGCGTCTCAAAGCCGAAGGAAGGAGTGTGTGGTCCGGACAGGAAAGCGCGAGCAATCCAGGCAACCTCACACACAAGCTGTTTTCACCGCGTCCGGGGTATATCGCCGCCGTCGCCGCTGTCGCCGGCTCCGACTCGGATTGGCGGCTGTACACGTGCGCGGTCAAGCACTAGCAGGGCGGACGCTCGCCCTGCGGCTGGTGGCGCCCGCCGCCGTCGGCCATGCACTTGCCGCACCCGGCTTTAACTTCGCCGTGCTCGAACCCATTATTTGGATCGTTGCCGCGTCGGCCGACCTGCGCCGCCGCTGAGCGTCAGCTGTTACAGTTCGCGGAGGGCGAATGCGAAAGATTTATGGTTCGTTGAGTGTCTTGATTCTGTCGATCAGCCTGATGTCGTGTGGTGGCGGTGGTGACAGCACGATGAGTCCTCCGCCACCTCCTCCGCCGCCACCACCACCGCCCACGTGTCCGAGCGGCACGTTCTGCATGGGCTCCGCGATCTTCGAGACCGCGAACGCAACGGTGCAGCCAGTCGCGCTGAGCGTTGCGGCCAACACACCTGTGACGTGGAGCAATGATTCGGGTGTTGACCATAACGTCACTTTCGATGATGCAACTACGGCGCTAGCGGTTGGAACTGGAGCCGGGGGTACGTTCAACGCTCCGAATGGCAGCACGAATCAGCGTAAATTCGCGACGAGTGGTAC
The DNA here is from genome assembly GCA_036570225.1 of Gemmatimonadaceae bacterium. Taxonomy (GTDB): domain Bacteria; phylum Gemmatimonadota; class Gemmatimonadetes; order Gemmatimonadales; family Gemmatimonadaceae; genus UBA4720. The sequence continues at coordinate 14,688 of DATCPG010000200.1, forward strand.
TAGCCATACCTTTCACTGCACAATTCACGCGGGGATGAGCGGGGTTGTGAACGTCCAGTAAACGACGTCTGAATGGGCTAATTTAGACCCAATACTGCGGCTTTGTTCTCGCGAGCTCTCCAGGAAAGGCCATTTCTAAAGGGGCGCACTAGCAGGTTAATTCCGTGGATGTTTAACACGCTTTGCACGCTCGCCACCTGCTTGCTCGCGATGTGCATCTTCGCGAGCACTCCTCGAGCGCAAGGTACAATTCTTCACGCAACTGTCGCCGATGCCACGACAGGCATCTATCTTCTCGACGCTGAGGTGACGGTCGATCCCGCCGGCTCGAGGAAGACCACCGACTACTTTGGTGACGCCCGCTTTCCGGGGCTCCCGAAAGGCCGTTACACAGTCCGCGCCCGCAAAATTGGCTTCGCCCCGCTCGCTGCGGATGTTGAGCTCTCCGGCCGCGACAGCTTGGAAGTCAACCTGCTGATGGCGCCCATGACCCAGGAACTCGCGCCCGTCACCGTCAACGCAACCCCACCATCGTCATTCCTCAAGGAGTTTGATGAGAGGCGACGACAGGGTAAGGGTCAGTATATCACGGATTCAGAACTCCGTGCAGCGCTCGGAAGTCCGCTTGAAAACATCCTGACGTCGAGACTTCGGGGAGTCATGGTAGTGCGTAGCGCGAGTGGTGCCTTCGTGCCATACAGCGCTCGAGGACCGACCAGCCTCAAGGGCCCGTGCTATATCAGCGTTTACTGGAATGGGGTGCACATCACGAATGCGCATTCGCGCGAGGTCGATATACCCAGCGCGTTCATCGGTGGCATAGAGTTCTACAATCCAGGAACTGCCCCCGCGCAATACCAGGATTCAGGCAGCGATTGCGGCGTCCTTCTCTTGTGGCCCAAACCATGATTCGCGAATAGCAAGGGCCGATGATTCTGAAGAGGATAAATCGTTCCGGCTAACGTCTAATAAAAAGAGACCCCGTCCAGAGTTTTCGGCGTCGCGATGCCGAGCGCAGCCAACGCGCTCGGCATCACATCCACGGTGCGGCGGGGCGTGAGGGACGGTGGCCGGTTGAGAAGCAGCGGCACCAGCATGTGCTCGCGGTGCAGCGCTCCGTGCGACGAGACGTGCGGAATCGGCTCGTACTTCGCGCGATAGTCCCAGCGTCTCGCGGCTGAAAGAATGATGTCTCCGCTGCGAGGCGAAGCCGCGAGATGCGCAATCTGCACCATCGCGTCGGGATAGTCGCTCTCGATCGTCGCGTCGTAGGCGCCCCGATCATCCAGAGACTCCTGACGTCCGATGTCGAGCGGATCGCCGCTCTCAGGGGTGTAGGAGTAGACGGACTCTTTCCAGACGAGGCGGGCCATTCCTCGCCTTCGTGAGTGGATCTCGCAGGACGAAGAGCTCGTGGGGAGGATCATCAGGTCGACCGATTCGCGCGAGAGCACACCCGCCGCCAGCTCGCCCCATCTCTCTCCGAGCGCGGGCCACCATGGCCGCGCCTTCTGATCGATATTCAGGTACAAATGCGCCATCGCGTTGCCGCTGACCATCACTGCAATATCAGCCGACGAGTTGAAGGCCCACGGATGCGCGAGCGTGCTGTAGCCCCATCCGGCAATCAGACCGGAGAGATCCTCGTGGTCGTGCACCGGCGAATGGCCGTGATCGCTTCCTACCCAGAGCTGCATCCTGTTCCACCTGCCATCGCGCTCGGCGTCCAGGCGGATCTGTGCGACCGTCTCGTCCACGATCCGCATCGCCTCGCCCACGATCGGCGCATCCTGGCCGGCGGCGTGCGACGCCTTGTCGATTCCGGTGAAAGCTGCGAACGCGAATTTCATTCGTCGCGTGCGCAAGCGGCGTGCGACTTCCTCTCCGACGCTGCGGTCGATCGCGAGCCAGCCCTGGACGTCTCCGCGAAAGTGCGTGGCAGCCGCGCGCGCGATGAAGGCAGCGCTTTGGCCGATTCTGTCGCGGCGTGGCAATCCACGCGCGATGACGCTCAGGGCACCCATGCTCGGCTTGGCAAGCTCGAAGATTGTCGGAGACGCTTTGTCGATGTCTCGGTCCACTAACCGCATCTCCGCGCCGACGTAGCTGCGTGAGTGTGCGGACAGTCCCGCGACGCGCCGCGACCTGTCGTACCAGCGAAGGCCCGGCAAGCCAACGCTGCCGGGATATCTTCCCATGATGAATGGCGCGTAGGCTGGTCCGGTCACCGAAGGGAACGCCGAAGTGATCGTCGCAAGCGAGCCTTCGTCCCTGAGAGCGGCGAGTGCCGGCAGCTGTCCGTTGTCGATGGAGCGAGCGAGAACATCAGATCGCACTCCGTCAGCGATGATCATCACAACCTGCGCAGCATCACCTGGCGGGCTTCCTGCAGACGCACGCAACTTTAGTTTTCGAATGACGAGAGCCGGCAGGATCGTTTTTCTGTCGGCGTCCTACTACCGATCGCCGAAGCCCGCGACAGCGGCCAACAATGAAGAAGAAAGAAGATAAATCGAAAGCCACGCGCGCGAATCCGGCGGTCAGGAAGTCCACACGCGCGCGCACCGCCGGCGGAAAGAAGCTCAATCCTCAAGTGATGGCTTCGGCCGAGCAGCAGGCTCTCCAGGGCCTGAAGGAGCGCACCGAGGAAGGACATCTCAAGGCCGGGAGGACGCCGCCCTCGCAGGGTGAGGGCAGAAGGTCGGGTGCCACGCGTACGATCGACGACGCGATCCGCGACGCGAGTCCGGTCACCGAAGACGAGAAGCTCCTGCAGCAAACCGGCCCCAAGATCGACTTCACTCGCACGGACCCCTGGCGAGTGCTTCGCATCATGGGCGAATTCATCGAAGGGTTCGATACTCTGGCTCCAATTGAGAAGGGTGTCACGATATTCGGTTCAGCTCGCATCGGACCGGATGACCCACACTACGAGGCGGCAGTCGAGACCGCGCGTCTCCTCGCCCAGGCCGGATTCGCGATCATCACCGGCGCGGGGCCAGGCATCATGGAGGCGGGAAACAAGGGCGCAAAGCTCGGCGGCGGACGCTCGATCGGATGCAACATCGAGCTTCCGTTCGAGCAGGGAGCCAATCCGTACGTCGATACTCTGGTGAACTTCAAGTATTTCTTCGTCAGGAAGACGATGTTCATCAAATACTCCGTGGCGTTCATCATCTTTCCCGGCGGATTCGGCACGCTCGACGAGCTGTTCGAGGCTCTCACACTCATTCAGACGGGGAAGATCTATCGATTTCCCGTCATACTCTTTGGGCGCTATTACTGGGCTGGCCTTTTGCGCTGGCTGCAGACCCGGGTGCTTAGCGAAGGAAAAATTTCGGCGGGTGATCTGGATCTGATGCTCGTCACCGATGATCCAGCCGAGGCGGTGCAGGCGATAGTCAGCGCGTACAGATCCCTTGGGAAAACGGGTGGCGAGCAATTCGACGAGACGATAGAAAAACAGCGCGATGCCAAAAAACACTAAAGGCAACGGCGAAGCGGGCGGCGGCCGCGATCGTGGCGGATTCAAGTCATCACGCCACGGAAAGGCATCCGCAGCCGGACCAAAGGCGCAACAGAAGCTTGCCGCCGAGGATCGCGAGCAGCGCGGTGCGCAGCACACCGCCCACGAGACGAGCCGGTTCCTCAAGGGACAGCGCATCGATCCACGGCGCATCGATGGAAAGGAAACGGTAGCGGATCTGATCGAGGGCACTTACCTCGCGTACAACGCCGCCCGGCTTCGCGAGGCTTGCCAGCTCTTCACCGGAAAAATGCTCAACGAGGATGTAACCGTCGGGCTGTCCATCACGGGCGCACTCACTCCGGCAGGACTCGGAATGTCGGCGCTCATTCCGCTCATCGAGGCGGGCTTCGTGGACTGGATCATCTCCACGGGCGCCAATCTCTATCACGACACCCACTTCGGGCTCGGCCTCGCGATGCATCGCGGCAACCCGCAGGAGTCGGATGTCATCCTGAGGAAGGAAGGAGTCGTCCGCATCTACGACATCTTCTTCGACTACGACGTTCTTCTCTCGACCGATGCATTCTTCCGGAAGATCATCACCGGCAGGGAATTCCAGAGGGCAATGTCGAGTGCGGAGTTCCACAACCTGTGCGGCAAGTACGTTCGGGAGCGCGAAAAAGCGCTCGGCATCGGCCAGAAGTCGCTGCTTTCGGCCGCTTACGCGTCGGGCGTCCCGATCTACACTTCTTCACCCGGCGACAGCTCGATCGGGATGAACATTGCCGCAGTGGCGCTCGACGGGAACAAGCTCGTTCTCGATCCCAACCAGGATGTGAACGAGACGGCGTCCATCGTGCTGGACGCCAAGCGTGGTGGAGGAAAGAGCGGAGTCATGATTCTCGGCGGCGGCAGTCCGAAGAATTTCATGCTTCAGACCGAGCCGCAGATTCAGGAGGTGCTCGGCATCGACGAGAAGGGTCACGACTATTTCCTGCAGATCACTGACGCGCGCCCGGACACGGGTGGGCTCTCGGGAGCGACGCCTGCGGAGGCGGTGAGCTGGGGCAAGATCGATCCCGATCGTCTGCCCGATGCGGTCGTGTGCTATCTCGATTCTACCGTTGCACTACCGTTGCTGACTTCGTATGCGTTCGCGCGGCACGAATCGCGGCCGCTCAAGCGACTGTTCGACCGCCGCGAGGCGATGATGAAGCGATTGCGGGACGAGTACGAGAAATCATCCTCGGCCCCGGCGGAGATCGATCACACGGATTCCAAGCTTCCTCAGCATCGCTAGCCAGGCTTGAACGGTCTCGGGCTGACATCTAGGACGTAGGTTATACGGATTCTCCGGATGGGGCCGGATCCTCCGGATCTGCTCCACGCGGCGCCAGACCTCCGATAGCCAGGCCGGGATTTTTGTTGGTTCGTAGGAAAGATCAGTGTGGCCGATAGAAGCATTCCGAGCGGCATTTCCAAAAAAAACATCCCGGCCGCAGAGAGAGGAGCTGTAACGCCAAACGGAGCAGATCCGGAGGATCCGCCCCAATCCGGAGCATCCGTATAACCCTTCGTCCCAGATGCCAGCCCGAGTGGATGTTAACGCGCGCCGGTACAGCCGATTGCCTCTCTGGGCGGGAATGCCTAGCTTGGAGGTGTGGCGCCCGGCCGGTCATTCGGTCGGGCGTTCGGTTTTTGTTGCCACGCTGGTGTCTTCGCACAGGCTCAGGTCGCATGATCGAAATACTCAAAAAAAAGCTGGGGGAAGAGGCCGAGCGTCTTCAGCACGAGCTGAGCATCACGCTGCCTCAGGAGATTCGCCGAGCGGTGGAGATGGGCGATCTGCGCGAGAACAGCGAGTACAAGGCCGCGCTCGAGCGGCAGCAGTTCGTGCAGGCGAGACTCGGTCAGCTGCGTCAGCGGTTGAGCAAGCTTTCGCAGATCGATGTCTCGCAGATCCCCTCCGACAAAGTCGGCCTTGGCTCGCTGGTCGTCGTGCAGGATGAGAAAACGGGCGAGCGGGAGAGCTACAGCCTGGTATTTGGAGACTCGGTCGAATTCGAGGAAGGCCACGTCAGCATGTCGTCGCCTATCGGCAAGACGCTCGTGGGGAGGAGCGTCGGCGAGACAGTAGTGCTCAAGCTTCCCGCGATGACGCGTCGTCTCAAGATCATCGAGCTCAAGACCATACACGACGCCGCGTAGCGTCGTCCTGCATTGTTCGTCAGCGGTTCACGCCCTCTGACGATGCTCTCGCCGACGGGTTGTAGT
>DATCPG010000201.1:0-2741 GCA_036570225.1 Gemmatimonadaceae bacterium
CGACCGGGGTCCGCTCCTCATTCATTGCGTGCGTGTGGATGATGCCGACATAGAGATCATCGCTCGCCGCCGCTGCGGGGTGGCGCACTGTCCCGCGTCGAACGCGAAATTCGGTCACGGGATAGCTCCACTTCTCCCCCTCGTCGCCGCGGGAGTGCGCGTCGGTATCGGCTCGGATTCTGTCGCCAGCAACAACCGCATGGACATTCTCGACGAGGCGCGTCTGGCCGTCCTGATCCATCGCGCAGCAACCAGGCGGCACGATGCATTCGGCGCACACCAAGCCCTCGAGCTCGCGACGATCGGGGGCGCCCGCGCCTTGGGACTCGACTCGCGCGTCGGGTCGCTGGAGCCCGGCAAGGATGCGGATCTCGCGGCCTTCAGAACCGATATCGCGCGCACGACCCCCCTTGGCGACCCCTACTCGGCGGCGATCTTCGCGCTGCCGGGCCGCTCGGCGGAGCTCGTTACGGTCCGGGGCAGGGTGCTGGTAGAGCGCGGACGCGCCCAGTCTGGCGACGCGGCGCTCGCCCAGAGGGTTCGGGAAGTGGGCGCCGCTCTCGCTTCATGGGTGCCTGCTTGATATCTTCAACATTCCTTTCAGCGGGAAGCCTTGATCAATGGCGGCAGTAGATAACCACCACCGTATCTGGCGGGACGGAAAGTTCGTGGACTGGGACGACGCCACGATTCACGTGATGAGCCATGTAGTGCACTACGGCTCGAGCGTGTTCGAGGGCATCCGCTGCTACGAGACGCCCAGCGGCCCGGCTGTGTTCCGCCTCGATGCGCACATGCGCCGCTTCGCTGATTCGTGCCGGATCTACCGGATGCCGCTCAAGTACTCGATCGACGACATGTCACGGGCAGCCGTCGAGACGGTCGCTGAGAATGATCTCCCGCACTGTTATCTGCGTCCCGTCGCCATCCGAACCGGCGAGCAGATGGGCGTGCTCCCGAACGACACGCCGCTCGAGGTCTTCATCATTCCCTGGACATGGGGCACGTACCTCGGCACCGACGCTCTCCGGAATGGCGCCGATGTGTGTGTGTCCAGCTGGAGGCGGCCCGCTCCGGACACGATTCCAATGATGGCGAAGGCGGGCGGGAACTATCTCAATGGACAGTTGTCCAAGATGGAAGCGCGCGTCGACAATTATGTCGAGGGCATAATGCTCGACTCGTTCGGGCTCGTATCCGAGGGAAGCGGGGAGAATCTGTTTCTCGTTCGCGACGGGAAGCTGTTCACGTCGAGCATCAGCTCCGGAATCCTGAATGGAATCACACGCGACAGCGTGATCAGGATCGCGCGCGACATGGGTGTCGAGGTAGTCGAGGGCTCGATCCCGCGTGAGATGCTGTACATCGCCGATGAGCTGTTCTTTACGGGAACGGCCGCCGAAATCACTCCCATTCGTTCGGTCGACCGCATTCCGGTCGGCACAGCGAAGCCGGGCGCGATTACGCTCGAGATCCAGCGCGAGTACATGGGAATTGCGAGCGGCGCCATCGAAGACCGGTACGGTTGGCTCACACCGGTGCCGCCCCGGAAGGCGTCGACCGCCACGCGTGGAAAGGTTGCGCGGGAGCGGGTCGACAACATGTCCGCGGCACCGATCTAACTCGGTTCGGCGATCGAGTTTAGGCGTCTCGCCAAGCTCGTTTTTCGGCTGGAAGGACTGTTACGGGGCGCCGTTGGCGTCGTGTTAATAGAAGTGGTGTATCAGTTGTATATTTTGGTGGGTTTGCCCGGGAGGAGTGCTTGATCGTTGGTTGTCTGGCACTGAATGCTTCATTTGAGCCCCTGACGATGGTTCCGCTGCGCCGCGCCCTGCGGCTCGTTATCGACGGAAAAGCGGAGATCGTCGAGGCCGACGCCGATCGCGTCGTTCGGTCCGAGAGATTGACGCTTCCGCGTCCGGTGGTCATCCGCCTCACGCGCTTCATTCACGTCCCCCGCCGGTTCCGCCGCCAGGTCACGAACACCTTTCTTTTTGCGCGCGATCGCTATCGCTGTCAATACTGCGGCCGACTCCAGATCGAGCTCAAGCCGCGTGAATCACTGACGCGCGACCACCTGATCCCACTCTCTCGCGGTGGAGCGAACGACTGGACGAACGTCGTAACCGCGTGCAGCCCCTGCAACACGAGGAAGGCGAACAATCTGCCGAGCGAGATCGGGATGCACCCGATGCACGCGCCGGTCGAGCCGCACTTCGTGCACCTGAGCTGGGCCGTGCGGCGGCTGACCGCCACCCAGGCCAAGTACATCAAGCTCTTTTATGGGGAAGAGACGCTCCACCATCTCGAGGATCTGGAGCAGCGGCACCCGCATACGGTGCATCACGTCGCGCACTGATCCGCGACCTCGATGTTCACAAGAACTGAAGCAGGAAGCCGCTCGAACTGGCATCTAGGACGAGGGGGAATACGGATGCTCCGGATAAAAGCCGGATGCTCCTGATCCGCTCCGATTGGCATTTAGAGATCCTCTTTGCGGGCCGGGATGTTTTGGGAACTGCCGCTCGGGACGCTCCTGGCCCGCCCCACCGATTTCTCTACGAATCAACAAGAAAAATAAACGTCGCGAGAGGAGCCATACCGCGACTCGGAGCAAATCAGGAGCATCCGGTTTTTTTCCGAAGCATCCGCGTTAAGGCTTGAACTTCCCCGTCCTCGCCTCGTAGTGCCTCTTCTCGCCACCCAGTAGCCGCACCACCAGCGTCCGAACGCCGCGGCCC
>DATCPG010000202.1:0-2838 GCA_036570225.1 Gemmatimonadaceae bacterium
GGGCCTGGGCACGGTGCTGGACGCAATCGTGGCCGAAGTCACGCGTGTCAGTCCGGCGATCGTCGTCGTGGACTCCTTCCTTACGGTGGTGCGCGCGGCACACGCTGCACAGGACGGCGGATTGGAGCTACAGGGCTTCCTGGAACGGCTTACGCTGCAGCTCACCACCTGGCAGGCTACGACGGTCCTGGTCGGCGAGTACGAGGTGGGCGATGTGCCCATGAACCCGGTGTTCGCGGTGGCCGACGGCATTCTGTGGCTGTACCAGAGCATCGACCGCAACTCTGGCGTCCGTAAGCTCCAGGTCGCGAAGATGCGCGGCCAGGCGCCATTGCCCGGGTTGCACACCATGCGCATCACCGAGGATGGTCTGGAGGTCTTCCCGCGCATCCTGAAGCGCAACCACGATCCCGATCGAAAGCACTCCAGCCACCGGCTGTCGACGGGTGTCGCCGACCTGGACGAGATGCTGGGGGGCGGAGTCCCGGCGGGGGATTCGATTCTGGTAACGGGTCCTGCTGGCTCGGGTAAGAGCACGATAGCTACCCAGTTCATCGCCGCGGGGCTGGCCAAGGGCGAACCCGGGGTCATTGCCGTGTTCGAGGAACATCCACAGAGATTCCTCGCGCACGCCAGGAGCAGGGGGCCGAACCTCGACAGCATGATCCGCAAGGGGCTGCTCGAGGTGATTTACCTGCGGCCGCTCGATCTGTCGGTGGACGAGGCTCTGCTGGAGATCCAGGCCGCGGTCAAGCGTACTAAAGCGCAGCGGCTGGTCATCGATTCACTGTCGGGGTTTGAACTGGCACTGGCGCCCACATTTCGCGAGGACTTCCGAGAATCGCTCTACCGCATGGCGGGCGCGCTGACTGGCGCCGGGGTGACCGTATTCATGACCACTGAGGTCGCGCAGTCCTTTACCGACCTGCGCTTCAGCGCCGACCTGATCTCGTTCCTGAGTGACGACCTCATTGTCCAGCGCTACGTCGAGATGGAGGGCGAAATCCGCAAGGTGATGACGGTAGTCAAGATGAGGGGCAGCAACCACAGCAAAGATCTGCGTCTGTACGACGTCACGAAGGATGGCCTGGTGGTCGGCGCAACGCTCCACGACTACCGCGGCATCATCAACGGGGTCGCCCAGCGCTACCAAACGACAGAGGCCGGAACGGACTGATTGAAGGTGATTCTCGAGGCGCATCGTCCGTGCGAATTCGCCAGGACGGCCGGTGATCGGGAGCGCGCTCCACAAATACGGCGGCATCGACTGCACCCAGCTCCGAGGTCGGCCGGCTCCATCCCACTCTTCACTCATCGGCAGACGCACGAGCCCGCGGACTTCAGTTCGTCCGCACTCGGCTCGATCTCGGCCAGCGATTCGCCAGCGCAAACGCTTCACTCCGTTGAAGATTTACTCCGTCCCATAGCACCAGCCGTTCTCCTACCCTTGTCATCATGCGCACGTCTCCGTCCTGAGATATCACGATTCCTAAGCTTCCGCGCGCGCAGAAGCAGTACCGCATCATGGACCGATGCCGGGAGCCGAATCGGGAAGCATCCAGCTGCGTGAGATGAGCGTCTTCCGCCTCGGCACTATTTGACAGCATGACCGCCGGGACGATCTCCTCGAAGCCGATGATGGCGCCAAAGCCCCTTACGACGAGGTTGGGGTCAAGCACAACGCAACCGTCGACCCTGGAGAGAAGCGCAACGAACCAAATCACCCCGCTGAGGTCTTCTTCAGCCCGCTCGCCTTCGACGTTAGCCATCAGTGACTGTTCAACCAGCTTCGACGGTACGTGCGTTCTCTGTTTGGCGAGGTATTCGAGTATCTCGTCCTCGTAACCAATGCTGGCTTTCCACGTTACGCCACGTTTGATAAGCGCATCGGTGAGCCGGTGATAAGACAGATGGTATTTAACATCCAATCCCGTTAGTTGGGAATCTGGCGTTATGACGAAGGCTCCTCCATGATTGAAGCTCTGTACGCGAAGCAAGATGCGCTTGATGGCTGAGATCCACAAGTCGGTCAGAATGGTTTGCCACGAGTCACGATAGTCCGGTACGTCAGGAGGTATTACACCTTCGACATCGGATATGTACTTCGTAATGCTATCTGTGAGCAGTTCCTTCACTCTGCCTCCTGCTAGCACCTCATGCAGGCTCGTGGTGATCTTGCCAGCGCGTAGCTCGGCAACCCTCTTCGAGTTGCTGTAAACCGATAAATGGCCAATGCCTTCGACACTGGCCTGAAATACACCCGGCGTTTCCTCCGAGCCCAGAGACTCATAACTGATGAAGTCGCGGTACCTATTTGCGAGATCCACCAACGCCCAGATCTGTAAAACGCCATCATGGTCCGGGTATACCGCAAATGCGGAGCTTGTCGCATCGGTTGCCTGCGAGAGCTTGACTGCTTCTGAAATGCTGAATGGGCGAGCCTGGGAGAGAGGTACTGTCTCCCAATATTGACGGGAAGTGTGATTCGAAACCATCGAGATTGGGTCGAGGTATACAAGTTCGAAAGCGGTAGGACGGCCCTCATCCGTTTCGAAACTGGCGAAGTACATGGTCTCGAAGAGGTCGACGAGGACGCTCTGCGGCTGTTTCCTTCGTTCCGCTGGGGGAAGCGATTGGAATACCAATCTTGCGAGGTCGGCCGGACTGTAGTGCTGGGGACTGTAGCGCTGGGTCACAAGAGGCTCGGCGTTTCAGCTGCAATCGCGTTACACGCCCACATGCGGGTGGACACGTTATCGTAGACCGACGGCGACGCGACCGCGACGCGGGCGTTCGGAAACGACTACGATGAGGCGCTTGTTGGTTGCCAAATATGAC
>DATCPG010000203.1:0-3149 GCA_036570225.1 Gemmatimonadaceae bacterium
CATCATATTGATCGCCGGCCCACGATATGCCGCCAGACGATCGGCGTCGGGCTTTCCGGATTCGCTCGCGATCCGCACGATCTGTCCAGCCATATTCAGCAGTGTCGAGTTCCCGCCATAGCCCTGGTAGCGCAGCTGCGGATTGAAGGTTGTCAGCTCCCGTTGAGCTGCTGTGATCGCATCGAAAGTTCCACCGTACTGGGCCTGAAGCTTTGGATCGGCCGCGATGCGCGCACGGAACTCGGCCTCGAACGCGCGCTTCTTCGCCATGCTCAGCGTATCGAGCAACCCGGCCCGATATCCGGTTACGGCCTTCTGCGAATTTGCGATACCGAACACGTCGTTCTGATAGCGCCGAGCAGCCGAAGTGTCCGTGCGCTCGAGTTCAGCGTAAATAGCAAGCGCACGCTTGTACGAAGCGAGACTCGCTGGATACCCAACGTCGCGCAGGAATTCCATCTGCGAGATCGTGTTCAGGCGTCCAGTTGATCCCGGGTTGCCGACCACGAAAACCAGCTCGTTCTCGGCGGCACCGGCAGCGCTCCACTTCAAGTAATCGGTCGGCGCGTACGGCTGGTTGTTTTCGTAAACGCGAAGGAGCGTGAGGTCGAGATCGTACCGCGGGTAAGTAAAGTTGTCAGGGTCGCCACCAAAGAATGCGATATCTCCTTCGGGCGCCATCACCAGCCGGATGTCGTTGAAGCGTCGGTAGCGATACAGCGAATACATCCCGCCCTGGTACAACGTCACGACCTGGCAGGTGAGCTGAGCCTGTTGATTGCATTCCGTCTGTATCTGGCTGATCACCGCGGTTCGCTGCGCGGCCTGATCGGCTGGCGTCGACCCGGTGATGGCGGACCTCACCCTGTTGGTCACGTCCTGAATCGATTGCAGCTGATCGACGTACAAGCCGGCGCATTTCTTTTCGTCGGCCAGCGTTCCAGCCGCGAAGCCCGTCTGGATGTAGTTCGAGTCCGGTGGCGACGAGCTCGCGGTGCAGTCGCGGCCGCAGTGGTGGTTGGTCATCACCAGCCCGCGAGACGACACGAATGACGCGGAGCAGTTCGGGAGTCGCACCGAGGCTAGGCGCACATGATCTAGCCACTTCTGATCCGGCGCGAAATTGTAGGTTCTGCGCCAGTAGTCGAGCGGCGGCGCGTCGAAGGTCCACATCGTGCCGAATTCGGGCCTGTATGTCGCTGGCGGGAGCTGGCTCGACGCCGGTCGCGTGGCGGTGCTTTGCGCGGAAGCCTGCGCGGAGACGACCAGCGCTGAGGCGAGAGCCAACGCGCGGAGAAGTGACTTACTCGTTAGCATGTGTCGTGTATCCTTTTTGTTGAAGGTCCTGTAACGCGACTTGCAAGATATCGACCGCGACATCCCTTGGCTTGTTGCTCCCGCGAAGGCGATCTAGATTGCACGGACTTCCTCAAACCCTTCACTCGTCATCGATGTCACAGCGCGACCGCACGCTCCAGGAGACCACCACGGCACTCACGCCCGCCGAGGCGCTGGCGGCCGCGAAAACTTTTTTTTCCCGGCAGAGCGGTGTCTATGCGGCATTCCCCGAACAGGAGAGCGCACAGCACGTGACTCTGCGCGGGCAGGGCGGGGAAGAAATAGTGATCGCGGCCTTTGCGGACGCTGGTGGGACGAAGGTCACGGGATCCACGTACCTGTTCGATCAACAGGTTGCGCGGTTCCTGGCGACGCTGGCTCCGCTGCCGATGGAAGTTCTGGATGCGCGCGACCGATGACAGTGGCCGCAACGACATTCGTCAACAGCCTTCGCACGCGGGGCCAGCCTTTCACGCTCGGCGCTCCATCCGCTAAGCCGCTTCGTCTGAGAGCCCAGGTTCTGGAGGCGTGGGATGCGATAGCGATCGACGCAAATCCATCCGCGTCCGTACGAAGTCTCAAGCAGCTCGCCCTCCGCGAGCTCTATCCGGATGTGCAGCACGAGGACGAGTACGTCGTCAAGCTCAATGGGTTCGAGATCCTCGATGAAGACGCTCCGATCTCGTCGACCGCAGCCCGTACGGGGTCCACTTTCCTCATCGCCGACCGCCGCCGGCGACCGGTAGAATAGCGGCGCACGCTCCATGCGGGCCGCTTTCATCTCCAACAGCGATTGCGGACGGCACGACACCGGATGGGGACATCCGGATCACGTCGGCCGGCTGCGCGCCATTACGCGTGCCTTGCGCGACGATCCCCAGTTCTTTCACACGGTCGAACATCTCGAGGGTCGGCACGCGACCATCGAAGAGCTCGAGCTGGTTCAGGACGGCGACTACATCCGCGGCGTCAGGCAGCTCGTCGAGAGCGGTGGTGGACGGCTCGACACGGACACTGTGGTGAGCAGCGGGTCGTGGGACGCCGCGACGGCCGGTGCGGGGTGCGTCCTGTCAGCCGTCGATCTCTCCGTCACCGGAATTCATCCGCGGAGCTTCTCCGCGGTACGTCCACCGGGTCACCACGCTGTTCACAACCGGGCAATGGGATTCTGTCTGTTCGGCAACGTGGCGCTCGCAGCGCACTACGCGCGCAAGAGGCACGGGCTCCAGCGAATTCTGATCGTCGATTGGGATGTGCACCACGGCAACGGCACGCAGGCACTCGTCGAGAACGAGGCCGACATTCACTTCGTTTCGATGCATCAGTGGCCGTGGTATCCGGGTACGGGAGCCGCCGAAGATCGCGGACCGCACGGCACCGTGTGGAACGTTCCCAAACCGGCCGGGCTGCCGCGGGCGGAATACGTGACGGCATTCGAGAGCGCCGTCGACGCTGCCACGCAAGGATTCGTTCCCGACCTCATTCTCATTTCGGCGGGCTTCGATTCGCTCGCGGGCGACCCCCTCGGCGGCTTCACTCTGGAGATCGAGGACTTCGAGTCTCTCACCACTTCGCTCGTGGCGCGCGCGAACTCCTGGTGCGGCGGACGCGTCGTAAGTGCGCTCGAAGGCGGATACGCCCCCGACAGATTGGCCCAGGCGAGCGTCCGTCATCTGGCCGCTCTTGCCGCCTAGCGACTATCTTGAACATGACCTCCGCGATGTCGCGGCGCTCCCAACCTCCAGCCCCACACCCCATCCGCCTCACTTCTTCGGAGACACAGAAGAGCTCGATGAGCACTGCGGTTAGAC
>DATCPG010000204.1:0-6645 GCA_036570225.1 Gemmatimonadaceae bacterium
GCGCTCGGCTACCTGCGCGTCATGTTCACGGTGGACGACATCGACGAGACGCTTGACAGACTCCGCCGGCATGGCGCGCAACTCGTCGGCGAAGTCGTCCAGTATCAGGAGACCTATCGGCTCTGCTACATCCGCGGTCCCGAAGGCTTGCTCATCGGCCTCGCCGAGGAGCTCAAGTCCCGTGACCCCGTATAGGGCCAGTGGACGAGCGCGTGATAGTCGTTGGGTTGATCGCTTAGACCGCAACCATCCTTTGTGCAGAGCCAGGTCATGACAACGCAAGAGAATCGCAGTTCCCGTCGGGAGTTCGTGGCGAAGGCCGGGCGACTTGCCTCAACCGTCTCGCTCACAACGTTGATGACCCCTGCTACGGCCTTTGCTATCGCCGGGGGCGGTTCGCGGTTATCTACACCGCCCGGAGAGTGGGACCTCTCATGGCTCGCGCGGCTCGCCACAGCAACTGACCGTGCGGTGTTCGACTGGCCCACCCTGGGCGACTCCGCTGATCCAATCGTGTTGGAAATCGCCGCGCGCTATCTCGACAATTGTGAGACTGCGTACGGGTCCCAGAAATATGACGCCCGCGTGGTCTTGAATATCCGCACCCAAGCGGTATCAGCCGCGCTTAACGATGCGACCTGGGACCGCCATGCCTTGGGGGCCGAATATAAAGTGAATGATCCCGTAACGGGGAAGTTGGCGGTCCGAAATCCTTTTTGGCATCGCGCGCCGGATCCTCTCCCAGGCATCAGTTTGCCCACGCTCGGCGACTTGGTCGGCCGAGGTGCAATAGTCCTCGTCTGCGATTTCGCGCTCGAACATTTGGCGAAGCGCCTGGGAGACAAGGCCGGCCGCCCCTCGGCGCAGGTGCACCAGGAATTGCGCGACGGGTTCATCCCCGGAGCGTTCGCGGTCCCGTCAGGAATATTTGGTCTCGCCAAGGCACAAAATGCGGGGTGCGCGTTCGTGCGCATGTGATCGCAGGAAGCCATCGAGCCTATGGCCCACAAGTCGGCGGCTGCACTCCGACAGCCGTCGCCAACGGAGTCCTGCGCGCGGCGGAAAGAGCGGCGTTCAATGCGGTGAGATCCGCGCCGTTGATTGCGCGCCACGCAGCGATCGACTTCCCAAGATCGTTGCACGCCGACTTGTAGGCCGCGAGCATAGCCGCCGTCGGATTGACGTCGCCGTTGTCGAAGGTGCCGAGCTGGTTCAGCAATCGGCTGATTAGCTGCACGAGGGTTGGTCGCGCATTGGCGTTGCTTCCGAAGAAGCCGCCACCACCAAAACCACCGCCCAGCGTCGGGGCACGGCCACCCAGCGTGTCGAGCTTCGCGATGTATTCCCGGATCGTCTTCGCGGCGTTGCTCGTGGAATCGCTTGCCGTCATCGCGCGAAGCTGCGCGCGCGTCGTGTCCGTCTGCCGGAATGCGTCCCATGCGAGGCGCTCCAACACGTTCAGCTTCCTGATCAGCGCGTCCTCGGCCTTGAGCGCTGCTAGATTCGCCGGCGACCGCGGATCGTTCGCGACGGTCACTTTCTCGCTGTGTGATTTTCCGTTGACGGTGAGACGTACCGTATACGTACCGGGTGGCACGACGGCACCTTCGGGCGACGCCGGCGTCTGGCCAGGGTTGGCGTTGATCTCGAACGAGTGCGTAAACGCTAGTGGTGCGTCGTAGCGCAGATCCCAATTCACTCGGTGCATGCCGGCGTCCGTGGGGAGCGGCTGCTCGACTTTCACCCAGAAGTTCGGATGCGGCGGACGTGCCGCTTCGCGCACCGGCGCGATCGGATCACTGGAGTAGTGCCGCACCACATCGCCGCCGGAATCGAGCACCTCGAGCGTCACTCTGCCGCTCGGCCTGGCGCCGAGCCAATAGTAGATGATAGCGCCGTCGGGCGGATTCAGCGCGTGCGGCACTTCGGGCGGGAACGGCGTGTCCGCGCCGACATTGCGGCGCACGCGCACTGCGCCGTCCGGCTTGAAGAGGTGCACGTCCTCGTTTGCCACAGCGTCGCTGAGCTGCCGCAACACTGCGTAGTCGTCCAGCACGAAGATCCCGCGTCCGTATGTGCCGACGATGAGATCGTTGCCCTGGAACGCGATGTCGCGGAACGACGTCGTCGGCAGGTTGAGCATAAGCGACTGCCAGGAGTCGCCGTCGTCGAACGAGACGTACATCGCGCTCTCGGTGCCGAGGAAGAGCAGTCCCGGTCGCTTCGGATCTTCGCGCAGGATGCGCGCGTAGCTGCCGTTGGATTCACCAGTCGCCAGTCCGTTCGTGATGAGCGTCCACGTTTTGCCGTAATCGCGAGTCCGATACACGTACGGGTTGTAATCGCCCCACCCACGCGCGTCGTCAGTGACGTATGCCTCGGCGGCATTGGTGTGCGACGGTTCGACGGAGTGGATTTGCCCCGGCTTCGCAAAGCCTGACACGTCTGTCCACGTCCGACCATTGTCGCGCGTCAACTTCACGAGACCCGTGTTGATGCCGACCCAGACCGTTCCTCGTGAAACTGTAGATGCGCCGATCGACATGATCGTACCCGGGATCGGCTCGCCCGGTTTGGGAGTGGCCGTGTCGGCGGGAATCGGGAAGTTCGCCGGATAGCCAAGGTTCGGGCTGATCTTCGTCCAATGCGCACCTCCGTCCGACGTCGACATCAAGTACTGAAAGCCGGCGAGGAGTTTGTGCGTATCCCAGGGATCGAACAGCAGTGGCCCGTCGCTGTTGACACGCAGCCGGAGCGACTGGTCCTGCGACGGGCTCACGTTCACCCACTGCTCGCTCGGATACGAAATCCTGATGACGCCGTTGCCGGTGGCGTACACGTTGTTCGCGTCGAGCGGGTCGGGCAGAATGGTGCCCCACTCCCAGCCGTTCACGGGACCCCAATCGAGCGGCGTGACGGCGCCGAGGTTCCCGCGTGCGCGCGTGCGTATGGCGCCGGCGTCCTGCTGCGACCCGTAGATCCAGTACGGGAAAGAGTTGTCCGCCGAGATGTGGTAGACCTGCTCGTTGGATTGGTTGTACCACGAGCTCCACGTATCGCCGCCGTCGAGCGTCACTATCGCGCCCTGGTCGTAGCCGAGGATGATGCGCTTGCCGTTGGTGGGATCGATCCACCCCTGCTGCGGATCGTCGCCGCCCGGCGCGCCCCTGAAACCGGTGAAGGTATTGCCGCCGTCGCGCGAGATGTATGCGGCGGTATTGAAGACGTAGACGACGTCCGGGTTCTTCGGATCGACGAACACGCCGCAGTTGTAGCCGCCCTGTCCGTTGCGAATGCGTGTGTCGGCCGCGTCCATTTGCTTCCACGTCGCACCGCCGTCGTCAGACCGGAAGAAGCCGATGTTGGTGGTGAGGTAGACGCGCTGCGCGTTGGTACCATTCGCGACGGCGATCGACGTGCGACCTGGAATGCGCGGCAACGCACCGCCGGTGAGCTCCTTCCAGGTGACGCCGCCGTCGACCGACTTGTATATCGAAGTGCCCGTCGGGCCTTGCGCGCGCTGGCCGCCGGCGGGTCCTCCGCCGCCCAATCCAGTGGGCGGGACGACGGGTGCACCGATCGGCGGGGGCGCCGAGTAGTGGCGCACCGTCGTCGCGAACACGACATCCGGCCGGTCGGACGCGATCGCCAGCTTCTGGATGCCCGTCGAGTCGTCGACGAACAACATGCGCGTCCAGCTGCCCCCGCCGTTGGTGGAGCGGAAGACGCCGCGATCCGCGCTCTTATGGCGGATATCGCCCTGCGCCGCGACAAGTACCACGTTCGCGTCGCGTGGATCCACGATGATACTCGGGATCTGCTTCGTTTTCTCGAGCCCGATGTGCGTCCACGTCGCGCCGGCGTCGGTGCTCTTGTACATGCCGTTGCCTTCGGCGATTCCACCACCCGTAATCAAGTCGCCGGTGCCGACGTAGATCGTCTTGCCGTTCGACGGCGCGACTTCGAGCGCGCCAATCACCTCGGCGTCCTTGACGTTGTCAAAGACTGGCCACCAGGTTGCGCCGGCGTTGGTTGTCTTCCATACACCCCCCGCGGGCATGCCGACGTAGAACGTGCCCGGGTCGCCGATCACACCGGAGACGGCTGAGATGCGGCCGCCGCGGAACGGACCGACATTGCGCCAGACAAGCGCGGTGAGCAGCTCAGGTCTGATGGGTGTCGCGGCGACGGAGATGGCGCCGACGGTGATGGCGGCTACGGTGAGGGAGACAGCGTGTTTCTTGTTCATCACGGTGCTGGATGGGAGAAAGTGGGTGGACTAATATGGGCGGAGCGCGCAATCGTGGATATCGGCTTGTCACTCGACATTCCGCGCGATAAAGTTGGTAGACCTTTTTGGACCGCGAGCCATGCGCGTTAGAGTTTCATTGACGATTGGAGCAGCCGCAATCATTGCCTCTACCCTGGCCCTAACGCCAGCCGCAAACCCCGTCGCCCGAGTTGCGCCAACTGCGCCACCGCAGGCTGTCGGGGCGAATGACAATCGCACTCCGGCCGGCACGTATGTCGGTGACACGCTCGTCGTCCGGCTCACGCTCGCGACAGTCGCTTGGCACCTGCTGGGAGACACCAATCCAGCGCTGACCGTCGCGGCGTTCGCCGAAGAAGGAAAGACGCCCACAATTCCCGCACCGCTGCTCCGGGTGCGGACGGGGACGCCGATGCACGTCGTGATTCGGAATCCGTCCGACGACACCCTCATCGTCCGCGGATTCAGCGAGCGCAGTCCAGCAGTCGATTCGCTCATCCTGCTGCCGCGGACGACGCGTGATGTCACGTGCTCGCGCCGACAAGCGGGAACCTATCAGTACTGGGCGACGTTGGCTGAATGGCAGCGCAACGTGCCGCTTCCTCTCAAGGCCCATAAGCATGGACTTATGCGCCCGCGTTTCGATTCCCAGCTCACTGGCGCGTTCATCGTCGACCCGCCGGGCCCGATTCCGAACGATCGCATCTTCGTCCTGACCGAGAGCGTCGATCAGGCACCGCCGATTCGCAACGACCATCGAGGCATGCCGGGCCGAGAGTTTACCGCAATCAATGGACGCTCATGGCCCTACACCGAGCGCCTGCACTACGCGGTGGGCGATACGATCCACTGGCGCATCATCAACGCGACTTTCCAGACGCATCCGATGCACCTGCACGGCTTCTACTTCCGCGTTGACGCGTCAGGCAGCGCAGACGCGAACGTCGATTCGGCCTACGCGCCGGCGCAACGGCGCATGGTGGTGACCGAAGGCATGAAGTTCGGAGGCGACACGAGACTGATCACTTGGTCACCAGATCGGCCGGGAAACTGGATCTTCCACTGTCACCTGGCAAGCCACAACGCGAAACTGCCGCGTGCCGACAACCCGAACGAGATCGAATATCCGGCTTCACACGATCACGGGGACCCCGATCAGCACGCCATGACGGGAATGAACGGGCTCGTGCTCGGCATCACCGTAGACGGCAAAGAGAAACCCGCGCCTCCATGGCACGCTGCCAAGCGGTTGCGCCTCTTCGTGCAGTCTGACTCCGTCGCGGGCGATTCGGTGCGGCGGTGGGGCTACGTGCTGCAGCGTGGCACAGAGCCTTCGCGCGACTCGGTGGAAAGTCCGGGATCGCTGCTGCTCCTCACACGTGGTGAACCAACGAGCATCGAGGTGATCAATCGGACGCCGGAGCCAACCAGCGTCCATTGGCACGGAATCGAACTGGAGAGTTATTACGACGGCGTCGCTGGCTGGAGCGCCAGCGCCCGAGCGACAGAACCGGCGATTCGCCCCGAATCGACCTTCGAGGTGCACATCACGCCAAAGCGCGCCGGCACCTTCATGTATCACACGCACTTCAACGACATGCGCCAGCAGTACGGCGGACTGGTCGGCCCGCTCGTAGTGCTCGAGCCGGGGGAGCGATGGGACGCGACGCGCGAAATGTTGGTCATGATATCTGACGGCCCGCACGCCACCATGCGTGTCAATGGCTCGGCGTCGCCGCCACCAAGACTCCTCCGGGTCGGTACGACTTATCGGATCCGCGTGGCGGACATCGCGATCTATCATCAGCACGTGTCAGTGCGGCTGGTTCGCGACTCTTCAGTGCTGACGTGGCGCGCTGTTGCCAAAGACGGGTTCAGCCTGCCGCCGCAGCAGGCGACGGTGGGGCCGAGTGCCACGTATTTCGCGAGCGGCGAAACGGCGGATTTCGAGTTCACGCCCGACGCGCCGGGAGACGTGAGGCTCGAAGTCGATCGCGATGGCGCCTTCCGGTTTCACGTTGCGGTTCCGTTGCACGTCGACGCGAAGTAGCGCGCTTCGCCGCAATGGTGGTAGTGTGCTTGCAGCTGAACTAAGGCGCTAGGTAGACCACGGACAATGTGCAAAGAAGACATAACCTACTGCTTGGCCTTGCGCTGATAGCGGCGTGCGGTCCCGCTGAGTCTCAGAAGAAGGAGACTCTCACCACTTCGGATGTTCCTCGGCAGGACACCGTCGCGGTCGCCGGACCCAATCCACACGTCATCTTAGAGACACTCGGCCCGCGATTGGTTGTTGACTCGGCTCTTAATGAAGCTCGTCTTGACATTGTTGGGGATGAATACGTTCTACGCATCTCCCCCTCAATGGCGCGAGT
>DATCPG010000205.1:0-19357 GCA_036570225.1 Gemmatimonadaceae bacterium
GTACTGACACACCCTGCAAACGACAAAGGCGCCGGTGCAATGCACCGGCGCCTTTTTTTTGTCAGTTCCGCGCTACTTAGGCGTTATCGGGATCGGCGTTTCTTTCGCCTTTGCCGAAGTTCTTCTGGACCTTTCCCTCAAGCTGTTCAGCGCGACCCTTGATGTGCTCGCTGGTGTTGTCCGTGGCGTCACCGACATCGCCGCGAATTTTGCCTTTCATCTCTTTCACGGTGCCTTTAACCTGGTTCTCGGTGCCGCGTTCGTTAAGGTCTGCCATCGTACCCTCCGCTTGTGAAATTCAAGGTCTTTCCGGTTGAACCACTCTTAAAGCAAGCGACATGCCCCTGTGTACATTCGTTTTTTTCAAGGGCGGTATCGACCTTGCAAAGGCCCGCTCGCTTGCGGAAATTCCGAGGTCAAAGCCACCAGCTCTGCGGTTGGCCGGTACAACCTCAATAGGTCGCACAAATCAGTACTAATGTAGAAGCTCGCCCGAGCGGCCGCCGTCTCGCAAAACTCACACTTCTCGCGCTCGGCGTCGTTTACGGGGACATCGGGACCAGCCCTCTGTATGCCCTGCGCGAATGCTTCAAGCATGGCCTCGATCCGATTCCGGGCAATGTCTACGGCGTTCTCTCGCTGATCGTCTGGTCGCTCATCATCATCGTCAGCATCAAGTACATCGTGTTCATCATGCGGGCGGACAACAACGGCGAGGGCGGAATACTCGCGTTGCTCGCGCTCATCCTGCAGAAGCAGCGACGCGACGCTGACACGTTCCGTCGCAAGACGATCATCGCGCTCGGTCTGATCGGTGCCGCGCTGCTATACGGTGACGGCGTGATAACTCCCGCAATCTCGGTATTGAGCGCCGTCGAAGGTCTGGAGGTCGTAGCGCCGTCGTCCTCGACCCTCGTCATTCCAATCACCATCGCGATCCTCATCGTGCTCTTTTTCTATCAGAAGAAGGGCACCGCTAAAGTCGGGCGCATATTCGGTCCGGTGATGGTCATCTGGTTCCTGACGATCGGCGTGCTCGGAGTTCGCGAGATCATGCTCGCCCCGCAGATTCTGGCTGCCCTCAACCCGTGGTACGGCCTCAGATTTTTCGTCGACCACGGCGCATCAGGCTTCGTGCTGCTCGGTGCCGTCGTGCTCGCCGTAACTGGTGCGGAAGCGCTGTACGCGGACATGGGTCATTTCGGAAAGCGTCCCATACGTCTCGCGTGGTCGGGACTCGTGCTGCCGTGTTTGCTCTCCAATTATTTCGGTCAGGGCGCGCTGATTCTTCGCGACCCGAGCGCCGCGGTGAATCCATTCTACCTCCTGGCGCCAAGAGCAGCCTTGTACCCGATGATTGCTCTGGCGACCATCGCCGCGATCATTGCATCGCAGGCACTGATTTCGGGCGCCTTCTCTCTCACGCAGCAGGCAGTGCAGCTAGGGTACAGCCCGCGCGTCCAGATCATCCACACCTCACAGCAGGACACGGGGCAGATATTTGTGCCCGAGGTGAACCGTGCACTGGCGCTGGGCTGCGTTTTCGTGGTGCTGTACTTCCAGTCCTCCAGCGCGTTGGGCGCCGCCTACGGCATTGCCGTGACCGGCACGATGGCAATCACTACGATTCTGTTCTACGTGCTGGCGCGGTCACACTGGCAGTGGAGCATCTGGCGGGCTGGCGCACTCACCGCGTTCTTCCTGATCATCGATCTCGCTTTCTTCGGCGCCAACCTGTTGAAGATCCTGCAGGGTGGCTGGGTGCCGCTCGCAATCGGATTGGGGATCTTCGTGTTGATGACGACGTGGCAACGTGGCAGGCTGATTGTCCGCAGTCTGCTGGTCGACGCATCGATCCCGCTCGATGCGCTCCTGAAAGACCTGGGCGACGACAATCCCGACAAGCGCTTCAAGCCTGCTCGCGTTCCCGGAACGGCGGTGTTTCTCACCTCAGAGTCGAAGGATGCGCCGCTGGTTCTGCTCCACCATCTCAAGCACAACAAAGTGCTGCACGACAACGTGGTGCTGCTCTCGATCATGGTGGCCCAGGTGCCGGAAGTGCCAATTACGGAGCGGGTCGAAGTCACCTGCTTTCCGCACAACTTCTCGCGCGTCAAAGCCAAGTACGGGTTCATGCAGACGCCGAACGTGCCGGAAGTGCTGGCGCTGGCCACCGAGCGGGGAATCATCGCCAAGCCTGCGGAGACGACGTACTACCTTGGACGTGAGAATCTCATTCCGTCGGGCACGAAACCAATCGCGAGATGGAGAAAGCATCTCTTTATTTTCATGCAGCGCAACGCGAGGCCGGCGACAGAGTTCTTCGGGATTCCGCCAAATCGCGTCGTAGAGCTCGGCGCGCAGATGGAGTTCTAGGTAAGACGCAACTGCAACAGAGAGCTTCCCGCTCCCCTCTTACCCCTTCCCCCTTCCCCCTTTGAAAGTCCTAGGTGCGAGGTTTGAGAACTACTCCACTTCTTTCCGCCGCATTCTTTCGATATCGCGGCGATCTTTCTTCGTCGGGCGTCCGCGGTCGTAGCCCGGAACTGACTGCGCCACTTTCACCTGGATCTGCATGGCTTCGCGCGCCTTGCGTCCCTCGGCGCTCTCTTCGTAGAGGGTCGCCGCGAACGAAGCCGGTCCGCGCCGCTCTGAAACCGCGCGCACTGTGAGTAGATGCTGGTATGGACCCAGTCGGATAACGAGCGCATCCCCCGCCTGTAGCAGCTTCGCGCGTTTCGCCCTCTCTCCGTTTACTTCGACCTTTCCCTTTTCGATGGCTTCCGCGGCGAGCGAGCGGGTTTTGTAAAAGCGGGCTGCCCAAAGCCACTTGTCGAGCCGTACCTTGATTTCGTCGCCTGCGCTCATCCCTTCGTTGCCCCTGCCAAGGGTTCGGAGTCATCAAGATAAGCGAGATCCCACTGTGGGGTGCGTTCGTGGTCGAAGACAACTGGACAAGCCAGCTCAAAAAAATCGAGAGGGAGTTCGACGGACTCCCGCCGGAGCCATCGCCTGCAGTTCAGAAAATGCAGAGCGAAGCGGAGCGTCGCGCCAAAGAAAGGGCACAGCAGCGCACCGCGATGTTCGGCGCCGGTGCGCGCCTCATTCTCGTATTCGCGCTGGGCGCCGCGCTCATCATGTGGCCGTATTCCCGCGAATGCGGCTGGGGATGGTTCGGCTACGTTGGCGTCGAAGGCGTAATCGTGCTCGGGGGATTGTGGGTTGCGGCAACGACGTGGCGCGGACGGCTTCCGAAGATGCACGCGTTCTCGCTTCTGGTCGTTCTGGCCGGCCTGGTGTTGATCGCCGCCGAACTGCTGCCAAGGATGGGGTACGCGGCTACTGACCCGAAACATCCGCCACAAATGTGGTGTCCGGTAACGACGAGTCCGCCCCCGGCCGTAACCATGACTGTCATCCATCCGGCGATCATGACGACGAACGCGCTGCCGGACACCACCGTGCTGGAGAAACGCGTTCACTACGCGACTCAGACTCTCGGGAGCCGCTGGAAGGAGAGCACCGACGATCTCGCTAGACAACTCCGTCCGCAGCAAGCTGCCTTAGAGCAGACGCTGCATCGCGAGCTGCGTTTGCGGCGAGAGCCCTGATTACATCTTCCGTTACGGGCTGAGACTCCAGCCCGGCGGGCCCGTCGACCTTTATCACTCGCGAACGCAGAGGCGAAAGAGTTCTCACCCTTATCGGCGCGCGAAGTCGAACAATGCCCGGGCCTTTTTCCAGATCTTCGAAACGGCGAAACGGCTCCAGGTCAGGACGCATCACCATGCGGCCCGGTCCGTCCAGTTCCATCATGCCATTTCCACCCGGAAAGCCGATTCTGAACTGATTTCCGAAGCGTATCAGGTCGCTCGCCTTCCCGGCGACCACCTGCACATCTCGGAATCTCCCGCCTGAATAGATGCGCAGCGTGACTCGGCTACCCGGAGAAAGCTTCTGGACCTCGCGAGTGAGCCGGTGCGTCGCCACCTCGCTGGAAAAGGAATCGTCGATATCCGCGACGGCAGTGCGAAGGTCGACGCCATTTATCGAAGCGATGCGATCACCTTCGATTATCCCGGCGGCCTCTGCCGGACTCTTCGGCGTTACACCCTCCACGAAAACGCCGAGCGTATCCCGTCGCGTGCCGGTCGCGCGGAGCTCGATGCCGAGGGCTGCGCGCTTCGCCATCGCGGAATCCATTCGCAGAAAAATCCTGTTGCCGAACGCCGAGTCCCCAAAAAACCGTCGGAACACTCGACACTCAGTGCGCCCGTCCGAGTATTTGGTGCACGTCGAGTCTGGTTGTCCCCTGGCCGGCTGCGCATCGAGTGTCGCCGCGGCTGACACTGCAGCTATCGCGGAAACGAGTAGTAACGCTTTCATCGTGTCTCCTTGATGGTTCTGTGCCATATGACATCCAACCGTGATCAAGGGTTGCCGGTGCAAAACGCGACCGTTCCGGCGATATTGAGTCATGTCTGCGACGCTCGAGCCCCCCAAAGCGCCGATCGAGAGCCACGAGATCGACGTCCACTCCTTCGAGCATCATTGGCAGGATGAAGCGGACGCGGCATACCTGTACCGGCTTTTGGCCGCCGCGGAGCCAGACTCGAAAAAGAAGGACACCTATTCGAGGCTCGCGGACGTTGAAGATCGGCACGTCGTAGTCTGGAGCGACTTGCTCGCGTCGCACGGCCATCCTCCGCCGAAATTTCGGCCCAGTGGTCGGGCGAAGCTCCTCGCCACACTCGGACGCTGGTTCGGCCCGAGCTTCCTGCTGCCGATGCTGCTCGAGGAAGAAGGGAGAGAGGTAAAGGCGTACCTCGACATGCATCGCGAGACCCCGCGCGGCGCGCCCGGCGGCCCGGAAGCCCTGCTGCTCGCGCGCGAGTCTGCGGAGCATGCAACGACGCTCGGGGAAATCTCCGGAAAGGGTGGCGAGCCGTGGCACAAGACATCGTCGGGCGGCTTCCTGCGCAACGTTGTGTACGGATTCAACGACGGTCTCACCGCCAATTTTGGTCTCGTGGCCGGCGTGATCGGCGCGGCGACCGTGAATCAGCACCAGGCAGTTGTCGTGGCGGGAGTGGCGGGTCTGATCGCGGATGCCTTGTCTATGGGTTCGAGCGGATACCTCGCGAGCAAGAGCGAGCGCGAGGTCTACGAGTACGAGATCTCCATGGAGAAGGCCGAGGTCGAGCTGATGCCCGAGATCGAGCGCGACGAGCTGGCGATCATCTACGAGACAAAGGGGATGGACCGCGACTCCGCGCACACGCTCGCGACGCGGGTGATGGGGGACCCTCAGCTCATGCTGAAGGAGCAGGTGCAGGAAGAGCTCAAGATCGGCGAGTTCAACATGTCGCCGCTGCGCGAGGGGTGGATCACCGGCCTGGCGACCGCGTTCGGAGCGGCGATTCCCGTGTTTCCGTTTCTCGTCTGGCATGGCACGACGGCGATCGTGATCTCGTTCACGGTGTCGATGCTCTCCCACTTCCTGGTCGGTGCGGCGCGGTCGGTGTTCACCGGACGGTCGGTTTTCCGCTCGGGGTTGGACATGTTCGTCGTCGGCGTCGGCGTTGCCGCGGTCGGCTACTTCTTTGGCGGGTGGGTAGGCAGGAGACTGTAGCGGCTCCTACACCACCTGCGGCTCTCTTCGCAGTGCGAGGGTTCGAAGCATGATCGCCCCGAGTCCGACGCACGCGGCGATCAACGAGAGGATCGGCCCGACCACCGGAATGACCTGAACTACCAGCACCACTATCCCGCCGATCAGAAAGCTGAGAAGAACACCCTGACGCCCGACGCGTGTCCGTGCGCCAGGCACGAGACGGCCCAGCCAGATCGCGAAG
Organism: Gemmatimonadaceae bacterium; assembly: GCA_036570225.1. Lineage (GTDB taxonomy): Bacteria > Gemmatimonadota > Gemmatimonadetes > Gemmatimonadales > Gemmatimonadaceae > UBA4720. The sequence continues at coordinate 5,856 of DATCPG010000205.1, forward strand.
GGAACAGTGCTCAGATACACGACGATTCCGTAAAGCAGAGCCGTAACGATCGCCAAGGGTATCCCGATTACCGTTACCATCGCGACGACGATCCCAACCGGGACCAGGATGAACCATCCCAGGCCGACCACTCCCGACCGGACTGGCCGCAGGGGAATTATGTCCGCTGTCTCCGCGCTGTAGCGCGGAATGAGAGTCACGACAACGGCTCCGACGACGAGGAAGCCGAGCATCACGAGCCAGCGCGTGAGCCCCCATCTCCTGGAGATCGGAAGCGCGGTGACTGTTCCGGAAATGCGCGCCCCGGAATCGATGTGGACTTTCCCAGCCGGCACCCGATAGCGGAGATTCCCGGTGATCACCGCATGTGGCCCGATGTGGAGCTCATCGCTGCGGACTTCGACATCGCGTCCAACCGTGCCGTTCAGAGTGACGTTGCCGCCGGACGCGAGAAGGTTGCCGCGCACGGCACCGTTCACCCAGAGATTCCCCCCGACGAGATAGGCGTTGCGTGCGATGTCTACGGTCGAATCCAGCGTAACGCTGCCACCGGCGATGGTGGCGTTCCGATCCACGGCGCTCGAAACGTGTATCTCACCGCCCGCCGCGCGGATCGACCCATGGATTCGTCCGCCAATGTTCTGGGTTCCTGCTGCCCCGAGGTAATCTCCGCCAATGCCGGTGCGCTGCTCGACAAAGCGCCCGACAACGATCACGTCGCCGGCGACGCTGTCGCCTGGGTACAGGGCAATCCCGCCTGAAGCGATCAAATCGTCGCCAAGCCGCGTATAGCTCCGGTGTTCGGAGACTACGCACGACAGCGTTGACGCCACGACCAGACAACCCAACACCGTGCGAATGAAGCGGGGGCGAGCCTGGGCTATCATGGATCCCTCCGGCCTGGTACGAGAGGCGGGCGACGACTCGTGAATGTTGGCTGCACCTGGCAATACCGCAAGACGGAGATCACCTGACAGACTCTGGCCGCCGTTCTGTCTTGATTCGGCGCGACGAGAGCATTTTCCCCTATCGCTTACGAACGAGATCGAAGGGACAGCCTCCTCTGTCGATGCTCATGAAGTGACCTCTCAACGTATCGGGGGCGATGACGACTCCGAGAAACGGTGGAGTCCACACGTCTCCAAAATTCATTCGTCCCTGAAATTCTCCGGCTGCCAGATGCCCGGTCATTCGCAGACTTCCGCTGGCAGGGAGGGATTCTCCGCCACAGCCAAGCGAGCCAATGGCTACGACCTCGAAATTCCCCGAACCGGTTATGGAATCCCCCGATTGCTGAAGCGCGATCGTCACCGTCAAGCCACCCTTGCTTCCGCTCCAGCTTCCGCTGAGCGGCGATGATCCCGCGGTTTGAGACGAACGTGCGGTCGGACAGCCTGCGAGGGCAGAAATGGCCAAGGTCATCAGTAGTCCCGTCGCGCGGCTGCTCCTTTTCGACCGGCTGAATTTCTTTCTGGACAAATGGCGTCCCCGTTGTAGTATAGACATTCGTTTACCGGCCAGAAACGCTGGCCGATCGGCTCTCGCCGCACCTTCTCGTGCTGCGCAGACTGATACGCACCTACCAGGCACTGCCGCAAGGCGAGAGCCGAATCGTGTTGTCCACGCGAGGATCCGATGAACCGTCTAGCCGCTTCATTGATTACGTCCGCTGTCGTAATTGCTCTCGCCGCTTGCGCCGACAACCCGACGGAAGTCGTGGCGCCCGTCAGCCTGCAGCCGATGTTCAGCGTCGATGGCAACAACGCCCACATTCACGTCATGCCGACGAAGTCGATGGCGCAGGATGCTCTCGCCCAGGCCCAGAAGAATGGAGCGAAGGGGGGAAACACTGGAATCTATTATCACGGCGGACCGATTCTCTACACGACGAACGTGGCCGCAGTCTACTGGGCGATCTCGCCGATTTACACGAACGGTCCGGCTGCCGGCACGTTCAGCACCAGCGGAAATTTGGGCGACAATTCGTTGGTGGGAGCCTTTCTCCGGACTCTCGGAGGCTCGGCTTATTTCAACATCAACACGACCTACTACGACGGCAGCAATGTGCACGTCCAGAACGTCGTGAACTACACCCAATATTGGGCTAACAACACCTCGGTACCCGCTGACGGGGCGTCCGTCACCGACGCGCAAATGCTGTCCATGCTGCAATCCGGCTTCGCCACGGGAAAACTGACCTACGATCGGAACACGCTCTACAACATCTTCACGGCAGGCAAGGTAAACCTGGGCGGGGGCTTCGGTACGCAGTACTGTGCGTACCACGGTCATGGAACGATCACTGTGAACGGCCAGAGCGTCACGGTGTTGTACTCGGCCATGCCGTACGACTACGCGTATCCGAGCGCCTGCACGTCCGGCCTCGCGTCTCCTAACGCGGACGCCGGCGCGAACTACGAGGTGAACACTCTGGGACACGAGATCGAGGAAACCACCACCGATCAGCTCGGTACTGCCTGGTACGATCGCCGCGGCTACGAAAACGCGGACAAATGCGCGTGGACCTGGGGAACGACCTATACAGTTAATGGAGGCGTCGCGAACATGAACATTGCGGGCGTCGACTACCTCGTGCAGAGAAACTGGGTGAATTCCGGCAACGGCGGCTGCGCGCTGCATCTGTAGAGAACCCCGCTTCGAGCTCTTGCTTCGCTGGCGCACGGCACCCACGGGTGCCGTGCGCTCTGTTTTTTGCTACCATCATTGATGCCACCACGACCTTACGTTCTCGCCGAATCGAATTGGAAGTCCGTCAACGCTACTGACTACGAGGTCGCCATCCTCCCGTGGGGGGCGACAGAGCCGCACAACTTTCACCTCCCCTACGCGACGGACAACTTCGAGTCGGCGGCGGTCGCCGAGCGCGCGGCGGAGATCGCCTGGAAACGGGGCGCGAAGGTGATCGTGCTTCCCACAGTTCCCTTTGGGGTGAACACGGGCCAGCTGGATCTCAAGCTCACTCTCAACATGAACCCGAGCACACAGCTGGCGGTGCTCACGGATATCGCGTCGGCCTTAGCCGGTCAGGGCGTGAAAAAGCTCGCCATTGTCAACAGCCACGGTGGGAACGACTTCAAGCAGATGATTCGCGAGCTCCAGCCGCGTGTGAAGCTTTTCATCTGCACTATCAACTGGTGGACCTGCGTGAGCGGGAAGGATTACTTCAACGAACCGGGCGATCACGCCGGAGAGATGGAGACGAGCATGATGATGGCTCTTTACCCCGATCTTCTGCTGTCATTGTCCGAAGCCGGCGTGGGCAAAGCGAGAAAGTTCCGTATCGCTGGATTGCGCGATGGCTGGGCGTGGGCTCCCCGAAAATGGTCGAAAGTCACGAGCGACACCGGCACCGGGAACCCAAAAGCATCTACCGCCGAGAAAGGGGAGAAATTTCTCCAGGCAGTAACCGAACGAATCGGTGGATTTCTCGTGGACCTCGCTAACGCTGATCCTGAAGACATGTACGAGTAGTGAGTGAACTGCCGCTCGAGCTTGCATCTATGCCAAAGGGTTATACGGATGCTCCGCATAAAGCGCGGATGCTTCTGATCCGCTCCGATTTTCAGTAGCGCTCCGTGAGGCAGGGCTACGATTTTTTTGTTTCGTAGGAAAGTTCGGTGTCGCAGTCCGAAGCATCCCGAGCGGCAGTTCCCAGAAACTCCCGGACTCCGCGCGGCGCAGGGACGCTAGGCGACGATGTTGAGCAGCCGCCCTGGAACGAAGATGATTTTCTTTGGAGCGCCGGAAACGAACCTCGCGACAGTCGGGTCGGCGAGTGCGGCAATTACCGCGGCTTCCTCGGCAATGTCGCGCGGCACCGTGATCTTCGAGCGCACTTTGCCGTTCACCTGCACCACGAGCTCGATGGAGTCTTCCGCCGCCAGGGCGGTGTCGAACCGCGGCCACGCCGAATCGAACACGCTTCCGGTTCCCCCCGTCTGCTCCCACAGCTCCTCGGCGATGTGCGGCGCGAACGGCGCCACGAGCGGGATCAGCGACATGATCTCCTCCCGATGCGGCGTACGCTCGCCTTTGCGCAGCACGTTCATGTATTCCATCATCGCCGCTATCGCAGTGTTGTAGCTGAGACGCGAGACATCGTCGCCGACCTTGCGGATTGTCTGGTGCAGCTTGCGCAGCACCGAATGATCGGGACTTCCGTCGGTCGACATGCTCTGCACGGATGCGAACAGCCTGTCCAGGAAGCGACGCGTTCCCGAGATGCTCTGGTCCCGGAAATCTCCGCCCTGCTCGTATGGACCGAGGAACATGAGGTAGGTGCGAAACGCATCCGCGCCCCAGTGCTCGATGTACTCGTCGGGATTCACGATGTTGCCCTGCGTCTTCGACATCTTCGCGCCTTCACGGATGATGTGCCCGTGCGCGCGGAACCGTATGTAAGGCTCCTCGAAGTCGAGCATTCCGGCGTCGTGCAGCACCATCGTGATGAATCTCGAATAGAGCAGATGCAGCACGGCGTGCTCGTTGCCGCCGATGTACGAATTCACGGGAAGCCATTTCTTCGTGATCGTCTTCTCGAACGGAACATCGTCGTGGCCAACGCTGGGGTAGCGCAGGAAATACCAGGCGCTGTCCAGAAAAGTGTCCGACACATCGGTCTCGCGACGCGCCGTCTTCCCGCAATTCGGGCACGCAACGCGATACCACTCCTCGTGCCGCGCGAGCGGAGAGACCCCGGAGTCGTCGGGCTTGAAGTCCTCGATGTACGGCAAAACCACCGGAAGATCTTTCTCCGGCACCGGCACCGTTCCGCACGAATCGCAATAGATGATCGGGATCGGCGGGCCCCAGTATCGCTGTCGTGAAATGCACCAGTCGTGCAGGCGATAATGGACGATGGGCTTCGCCGACCCGCCCTTCGCGAGCAGCTCGACGATCGCTTTCTTAGCCGCTTCGACGCGGAATCCGTCGAACAGGCCCGAATTCACGAGAGTGCCCGACTCGCACTCGACGAACGCTTCGTGCAACGGCGTCGATGCGTTTTCGCCTTCGCCGCACACCACGCGGATGATGGGAAGCTCGAATCTGGTCGCGAACTCGAAATCGCGCGCATCGTGTCCGGGTACTCCCATGATCGCGCCTGTTCCGTACTCCATCAGCACGTAGTCGGAAACCCAGATCGGAATCTCCTTCTCAGTCCCCGGGTTTATGGCATAGGCGCCGGTGAACACCCCAGTCTTCTCGGTGCTCGTCTTTCGCGTGATGATGTCCTGCTTTTTCGTCCTGTCGCGGTAGGCGTCGACTTTCTTTTTCTCGCCTGCCGCGGTGAGCTGGTTCACCAGCGGATGCTCGGGCGCGAGCACCATATAGGTCGCGCCATAGATCGTGTCGGGACGCGTGGTGAAAACGCGAATCTCACAGCCGCGCCCGCTTACGTCCCTGGTGGCAAACGAGATTTCGGCGCCCTCGGAGCGACCGATCCAGTTCCGCTGGGCGGTCTTCGTGCTCTCGGACCAATCGATGCGATCGAGATTTTCGAGCAGCCGCGGCGCGTAGTCGCTGATGCGGAAGAACCACTGCTCGAGAAGACGCTGCTCGACCGGAGTTCCGCAGCGCTCGCAATGACCGCCGACTACCTGCTCATTGGCGAGAACGGTCTTGTCCTTCGGGCACCAGTTGACCGCAGCCTGCTTCTTGTAGGCGAGCCCCTGCTTGAAGAGCTGCAAGAACAGCCACTGCGTCCACTTGTAGTAGTTGGGCTCCGTGGTCGAGAGCGTATGCCTCCAGTCGACCATCAGTCCGGCTCTCTCGAGCTGCCGCCGGAAGTTCGCGATGTTGCGAGGGATGAGATCCATCGGATGCTGCCCTACCTTGAGGGCATAGTTCTCCGAATGAATCCCGAAGGCATCGTAGCCGAGCGGCTCGAACACGTTGTGTCCCATAAGCCGCTGGAATCGTCCATGAATGTCGTTCCCAGTGAACGCAAAAAGATTCCCGACGTGGAGTCCTTCGGCGGACGGATAGGGGAACATCATGAGTGCGTAGTACGGCCTTTGGGCGCGATGCAGGTCCGTGTTGTTGGTTCCACGCTCCTGCCAGATGCGCTGCCACTTCCGCTCGATCGCTTGTGGATCGTAAGCGAGCACGGAAGGGGAGAAAGGGTCGTCCCGTGTTGCCGAATTGTCCATCCGTAAAAGCTAGTGGCTCAGCGACACAGTTTCATCTGTCGCCGCAGTGCAGAGTAGTCTCACAATCGCTGCCAAAAATGACCGCAACACCGCTACCACTCACTCCCCGTTCATCCTCGGGTTTTCTCAAGCCCGTGTTCAGCGCGCTCCAGCGCCGCGCACTCAGAGCGAGCTTGCTGTTTGGATCGGTGTTCCTCGTCGGCCTCGTGGCGATCGCGTGGCAGATATATCACCTGATCCCAGAAGAGATTCTTCGCGACGTTCTTGCCGTTGACGGAGTGATGGTGGCGCTGATCATCGCCTCCCTCTGGATCACCGTCGCCCTCGCGGCTACCGCTGGAGCAGCCATGATCTTCGTCAGGCAGCACGTCAGCGGCCCCGCGACCGAGCTGGCGCGCACGCACGAAGCGATTGCCAAGGGCGATCTCTCGAGTATCTACAAGCCGTCCGCCTCGAACGTATCCGTCGACCGCCTCACGAGGTCGACGATGACGATGCTCACCGAGCTGAGAAGCGTCGCCGGCAAAATGCGCACATCCGCCCACGACAACGATCAGCTCGCCGGACAGATCGCCATCGCTTCCCAGGCAGCCGCTGCGTCAGCCCGTGAAGGTGCCGCAACGTCGAATGTGCTGAGCCAGGACGCCGCGACACGCGAGCGGACCATCAGGGAGCTGACCGCCGAAGCGAGCAGGCTGGTCCAGATCACGGCCAACATGAGTGAGGCGGCACAGGAAGGTCTCCGTCGCGACAAGGCGCTCCGCCAGCTCGCGCACGACAACCGCATCAGGCTCGAGCGGACGGCGACGTCGCTCCAATCGCTCGCCTCCGATGCGCTGGAGAGCGCGGAAGGAATAGACGCGATGTCGGCCGCCGCGGACGAGATCCGGGCGTTCCTCATTCTCGTTCAGAAGATCTCGCGTCAGTCCAAGCTCCTTGCGCTGAATGCGGCTATGGAAGCGGCGAGGGCTGGCGAGCATGGTCATGGCTTCGCCGTCGTCGCCACCGAGGTCCGCCGCCTCGCCAGCAGCTCGGCGGAAGCAGCCGAGCGCACCACTTCGCTCGTTCAGGAGATGCTCGACAGCATCAAGCACTCGCGCGAGTCGACGCATCGCACGGTCTCGACGGTGGAGCAAGTCCTGGAATCGACGCGCGCCGCCCGCCACTCGCTGGCCCGGGTCGAAGAAGGGACAGTCGAAGGCGAGGACTTGAGCGGGCGGATGGCTACCAGTGTTCGTGAATCAGGCGAGCTTATAACAGGCATGACGCAGCGACTGGCGAATCTCTCTCAGGGAATGACGGCGTTCTCGCGTGCGATCCAGCACGTCGCAGTCTCGAGCGAGGAGCAGAGCAGGCACATTGGCGAGATCGCGTCTGCGGGTGGCCAGCTCACCGAAGCTTCAGCCCGGATCTCTCAGCTGGTCAACACGTTCAAGCTTGGCGGCACCTGACCTCGGGCATTTGAGGCCTCTCCGCGCGGCTGAACTTGAACGGCATCGGAATTAGCCGCGCGCCCTGAGAATCCGCGACCGAAAAACGAAAGCCCTCGTAGGCTGTAGCCGATCCGAACCGGCCGTCCTTCGCCAGCGCGTAGAACTGCAAATCGAATAGCGGACGTCCGCGCCCGTCGAGCAGTCGCCTCTCCGTCATCGCGATCACCCTATCGATCGTCTTCATGCACGCGTCGTCGGGCGACATGCCCTGGCGCATGAACTCGACGATCAGAAACGCGCCGCACGTCTTGATATTGGCTTCGCCCCGGCCAGTCGATCCCGCGGCGCCCACGCTGTTGTCGCAGTACTGACCCGCGCCGATGATCGGCGAATCTCCGACTCTGCCGGGCACTTTCCACGATAGCCCACTGGTCGTGGTGACTGACGACATATCTCCCGCCGCATTCACGGCGTTCATGTTGATCGTGCCGGTAGTGAATTTGACGTGGAGGGGATCGTCGAACGGAATGCTGGCGGTGGGCGGCGGGCCCGCGCTGTCGCTCCGCGTGTCGAGCCAGGCATCGGCTGGATTGAGGCAGGCTTTCCAGCGCAGCCAGTCTTTTCTGCTCTTCTCCGTTAGAAGATTCTGCTCCTTGAAGCCCATCTCCAGCGCGAATTTCTTCGCCCCCGCTCCGACGAGCATGATGTGATCCGTGTAGTCCATCACCGCCTTCGCGACCAGCGATGGCGTCGCGATATCCTCCAGCGCGCCGACCGCCCCCGCACGTTTTGTCGGCCCGTGCATGCAGGACGCATCGAGCTGCACCACGCCTTCCGCGTTCGGCAGTCCGCCCAGGCCGACAGACTGGTCGTCCGGATCGAGCTCCTGGATGTTCACGCCGGCGATAATCGCGTCGAGCGTGTCGGCATTCTGCCGAGTGATCATGTCGTACGCGTGGGCGATGCCGCGAATACCGTTCGCGGATGCGACCACGACCGGACGCGCGGCGAGCGGCGCTGCACGCGGTAAAGCGCCAGCCAGCACGTCAGCTCGGGCGCTGCGGTCGAGGGTGAGGGATGCGGCAGCGGCAGCGCCTACCCCGATGAATTTCCGTCTCGAGATTTCCATTTGACCTCGGTTAGTCTTTGTAAATTTTCACTGTGATCCTGCCATCGGCGGTCACCCAGCCGCGATACATGCCCGGCGTGTTGAATGACGTAGCGATGTTTCCCCTGGCGTCCATGACGATCACGCCGCCCCCACCGTGCTGCTCGACCAGCTCCTTCATCACGACGTCGTCGGCCGCTCGCTGGATCGATACGCCGGTGTATCGAACCCGAGCGCAGATGTCCGCTGCGACGTTGTTCCGAATGAAGTACTCGCCGTCGCCGGTCCCGGACACGGCACAGCTCAGGTTGTTGGCATAAGTCCCGGCACCGATGATTGGAGAATCCCCGACCCGTCCGTACCGCTTCATGTCGGTGCCGCCGGTCGATGTCCCGGCGGCAAGGTTTCCCGCCTTGTCGAGAGCAACTGCTCCGACTGTCCCGAAGTGTCCTTCTGAGCCGTAGCGGGCGCCCGTCTTCCCGCTATCCGCTTTCGCTTTCTCGGCCTCGTACTCCTTCCAGCGTCGCTCGGTCCAGAAATAGTACGGAGGGACGAGCTTCACTCCCTGGGACACGGCGAATTCCTCCGCGCCCGATCCGACCATCATGACGTGCGGAGATTTCTCCATCACCAGTCGCGCGAGCGAGATCGGATTCCTGACGTGCTCCACTGCGGCAACGGCTCCGGCGTCGAGAGTCTTGCCATCCATGATGGAAGCATCGAGCTCGTTGATCCCGTTCGCCGTGAACACCGCTCCCTTCCCCGCGTTGAAGAGCGGAGAATCCTCCATCACTCTGATCGTCGCTTCTACGGCGTCGAGACTGCTGCCACCTCGTGCGAGAATCTGATATCCGGTGCGGAGCGCGATCGTCAGCGTGTCGATGTAAGCCTTCTCCATCGCTGGCGTCATGTTCCGGCGCAGAATCGTTCCAGCGCCGCCATGGATGACCATCGCGAAACCGGGCCCGGCAACTGATTGGCTGCGGACGGTTCCGGGAACGACGAGTGAAGTGAGGAGTGCGGCGCATGCGGCCAGGCAGTGAGCAGATCGCGGCATTTGGGTAGGGTGGAGGAAAATTCTGTGTCCTCGTGAGCGGCGGCCGGTTGGCTTCAATAAGGTATGGGACGAGCACGGCTTCCCGCTACGCGTGCCCTCCCACAACCACTCGTCCAGAGTTAGTTTGTACGTGCTTCCCCCTGAAGAATCCGCACGGTGTTTCACCCGGCGAAGGTGAGACGCTTCCAACGACGAGCACAGGATTTCCTTCGCATGAAAGGTACTGACCGCCTCCGGCGGCTTGCATCCTACGCGTTCTTCGCCGCACTCGCCATCGCGGCTGTCTCCTGCAATGAAGCACATCCCAACACCACACTCGTTCCCCACTCTGATTTTGGGCGCGAGATCGATTTTCTCTGGGATCGCCTACTTCTCCTCGGCACCATCGTCTTCGTGCTGGTCGAGGGTGGCCTCATCTTCATCGTCATCAAGTACCGGCGCAGAGAGAATCAGCCAACGCCGCCGCAGACGCACGGCAGCACCAAGCTCGAGATCACGTGGACGCTGATCCCCGCGGTGATTCTGGTATTCATCGCTGTGCCGACAGTCCGCACGATCTTCATCACCCAGGCTCAGGCCGCGCCGGGCTCTCTCAATATCGAGGTGACCGGCCACCAGTGGTGGTGGGAGTTCAAGTATCCCGAATACGGAGTCACGACGGCGAACGAGATATATCTGCCCGTCGGACGCACTGTGAATTTCCGTCTCCGCTCAGCCGACGTCATTCACTCGTTCTGGACTCCCCAGCTCGGCGGCAAGCGGGACGTCGTCACGAATCGCACGAATTACATCTGGTACACGCCGGACTCCTCGACAGCGAGCAGCGTCTGGAACGGGTTCTGTGTCGAGTATTGCGGCAGCTCTCACGCGAACATGCGCTTCCGCGTTTTCACAGTGACGCCGGAGCAGTTCGCGTCGTGGGTCGCGGGACAGAAGATGCCAGCGCATTTTGGCGCGGTCGCTCAAACTACGCCGCCGCAGCAGGCAGCCGTGGTTACGAGTCCTGGCGGATCCAACTCGCCCACACCGGCAGCGCAGGCTGCTGCACCGAGAGTCGCGCAGCAAAGCTCCGGCACTCAGGCGGTGGGCGGCACCCAGCCAGCGATTCCGCGGCCGTCGAATCCTGAAGCAAATCCAGGTGCGCAAACTGGTGTGACTGGAGTCGCTGCGGCGGGAGCGAGCTTTGCCGCGACGTCCGGCTCGCTCCCGGCGGGTTACATCTTCCCGCGCGAAAAGATTCCCGATTACGCTGTCCCGCACGCGCCGATTCCACCAGGACTCACGTTCACGCCCGGACTCACCGAAAGTGCGGCACGCGGAAAACAGGTCTTCTCCAGCTCCGCGTGCATCGGCTGTCATTCGATCGCAGGCAATCCCGCGGCGATGGGCATCACCGGTCCGAACCTTACTCACGTTGGCTCGAGGAGCACGCTGGCAGCCGGTCGTTTCCCCAACGCCGCTGCTTACATGGCGCTCTGGATCAAGAACGCGCGTGCGATGAAGCCTGAGGTCATCATGCCGACTCTCGGCCTCGATCAATACGATCCTGTTCTCAAGACGAAGGTAACAGCGGCAACCGGCGGCCTCACCGATCAGCAGATCGCCGATATCGTCGCTTATCTAACTGCACTGAAGTAACCGGAGACTAGACTTGGCGACGACTGCAATATCGACCCCGGCCTACGGCGGCGAATACCCTGGAGAACAATCGGGTCTCTGGAGCTGGCTCAGCACGGTAGACCACAAGCGCATTGGCATTCTTTATCTCTACACCGCCCTGTTTTTTTTCATGTTCGGCGGAGTCGAGGCCATCATCATCCGCGCCCAGCTCGGTGCACCCAACCAGCACCTGGTGTCGGCCGAGTTCTACAACCAGCTCTTCACGATGCACGGGACGACCATGATCTTCCTCGCGATCATGCCGCTCTCGGCAGCATTCTTCAACTTCTTGATCCCGCTGCAGATCGGCGCCCGCGACGTCGCATTCCCGCGCCTCAACGCCTTCAGCTACTGGGTTTACCTGTTCGGCGGAATCTTCATCACCGTTCCAATTCTGTTCGCCGCCGCGCCCAATGGGGGGTGGTTCGGCTACGCGCCTCTCACCACCAAACCTTATTCACCCGGAGTCAACATCGATTTCTGGGTGATCGGCCTGCAAGTACTCGGCGTGTCGTCGCTCGCTGCCGCCTTCAACTTCCTGACGACGATCATCAACCTCCGCGCGCCGGGCATGACGCTCATGCGGATGCCGATGTTCACATGGATGGCGTTCGTGGTGCAGGTGCTGCTCGTGCTCGCTTTCCCCGTCATCACGATTGCGCTCGTCTTCCTGCTGTTCGATCGCTTCTTCGGGACGAATTTCTACAACACCGTGAGTGCGGGCGCAGATCCGCTGCTCTGGCAGCATCTGTTCTGGATCTTCGGGCACCCGGAGGTCTACATCCTGATTCTTCCAGCGTTCGGACTCGTGTCCGAGGTGTTGCCGACTTACTCGAAGAAGCCACTCTTGGGATACCCGGTCATGGTTTATTCGGGAATCCTCATCGCCGCGCTCGGCTTCGGAGTGTGGGCGCACCACATGTTCGCCGTAGGCATGGGTCCGATCGCCGACACGTTCTTCGGTCTGACGACGATGCTCATCGCCATCCCCACCGGCGTGAAGATCTTCAACTGGATCGCGACAATGGCTCAGGGCGCGATCCGCTACACGACGTCGATGCTGTTCGGAATCGGGCTCGTCGGCCTGTTCACGATCGGCGGAATCTCCGGGATCATGCACGCGTCTCCGCCGGCCGACCTGCAGCAAACGGATACCTATTTCATCGTCGCGCACTTCCACTATGTGCTGTTCGGCGGCTCGATCATGGGAATCTTCGCCGGCATCTATCACTACTTCCCCAAGATCACGGGACGCCTGCTGGATGAGAAGCTGGGCAAGATTCACTTCTGGCTCACCTTTATCGCGATGAATCTCACCTTCTTCCCGATGCACTTCTCGGGAATGCTCGGCATGCCGCGGCGTATCTACACCTACGACTCCGGACAGGGCTGGGATCTCTTCAACGCGATGTCCACCGCCGGCGCGATGATCTTCCCGATCGCGATGCTGATCTTCATCTACAACTTCTTCGCCAGCAGAAAGCGTGGAGAAATCGCCGGGCCGAATCCGTGGGGAGCAGGAACGCTGGAGTGGAGCATTCCCAGCCCGCCGCCGGAGTACAACTTCGCGAAAATTCCCACTGTGACGAGCAGGTACCCGCTCTGGGAAGGCAAGGAGGTCGACCACGAGAGCGCGCGCATCAATTCCCAGGAAGGCAAGACCGCGGCAGACCTCGGCATCGTGATGCCGTACAACACGATCAAACCGCTGTTCGTCGCGCTCGGGCTGATCCTCATGTTCTGCGGCCTCATGACTACGCCGATCCTGATCGCGCTGGGCGCGGGACTCATGATTTTCTCACTATACAGCTGGCTCCTGAGCCCGCTCGAGCCGGAGCACCACTAGAATGTCCGCGCCAGCAAGACACGCAACCGTCGTTCACACATCGGCGCCCGCGGCGCACCACTACACGACGCTGGGTCTCGACAGCCGCAAGGTCGCCATCTGGGCGTTCATCGGTTCCGAGTGCATGCTCTTCGTCTCGTTGATATCGACATATCTGATTTACAAGGGCCGGAGCATCGTCGGTCCCTTCCCGCATGAGACGTGGACGGATCCCGCTACGGGCCACGTC
>DATCPG010000206.1:0-3759 GCA_036570225.1 Gemmatimonadaceae bacterium
CCCCTCTGTTATATTGCGTACATGAAAATCGAGTTCACCCCCCGCGCATCCGAAGGAGTCGAGCGATTCATCCAGGTCTCGGTTCCGGCAGAAGCCGTAAAGGACGCGGAGGACAAAGCAGCTCGACGGTACGCATCCACCGTTCGGCTGCCTGGGTTCAGGCCGGGAAAGGCTCCGACCACCGTCGTCCGCCAAAAATTTGGGGAGGCCATCCGTCAGGAGGCCCTCGAAGCGCTAGTTCGCGAGGCTTATCAGGAGTTCGTGGAGAAAGAGAGCATCAAGGTTGCGGCCCAGCCCCACGTCCACGACATCAAGTTTGAGGAAGGAAAACCCCTGACGTTCGAGCTCCACCTCGAAGTTCGCCCGACGATCGAGCTGGCCCGCACGAACGGCTTCCGAATAGACCGGCCGATTGCGATGGTCACTGACGAGCAGCTCAACCAGCAGCTGGAGCAGATCCGCGATGAGAAGGCCATCTGGACCCCTGTGAGCGAAAAGCCGATACCGGGGGACATGGTCAACGTCCAGCTCTCGACGTCGGCATCGGACAGCGACGCGGCGGAAGGCAAGACCTACCCGATTGTTCTGGGCGCCGGGCAAGCTATCCCGGGGATCGAGGAGCTGATAATGACTGCAGCCCCGGGTGAGACGGTCGAGAAGCCGGTGAAATGGCCCGATGATTTCCCCGACGAAAAACAGCGTGGCCAGACCAAGACAGTTCGCATCACGCTCAATGAAGTGAAGCGCAAGTCGGCGCCGGCCCTCGACGACTCCTTCGCCCGCGAGGTCGGTGATTTCGAGTCACTCGATGCATTAAGGACTGCCGTACGATCCGACATGGAGCGCCACTCCGAGCACGAGGTGGAAGCGGGCGTCAGGCAGCAGCTGATCGACCAGATTATCTCCGCGAACGCTTTCGACGTGCCCAAGAGCTGGGTGCAGCAATTCGTCGAGAACTATGCGGAAGCGTACCAGGTGCCGAAGGAAGAGCGGGAAAAGTTTGCCGGAGAGTTCCGGTCGATGGCAGAGCGGCAGATCAGGCGGGACCTGGTGATCGAGACCATCGCCGAGAAAGAGGGTCTGACGGCTACGGAAAAGGACCTCGACGATCGCATCGCCGAGCAGGCGGAGAAGCGCGGAGCCAATCCCGGCCAGATCTACGCGCAGCTGGAAAAGAGTGGCCGGCTCAAGGAAATGGAAAGGAGCATCACCGAGGACAAGGTCTTCAAGTGGTTGCTGGATAGAAATGACGTTTCGTCTAATGCCTAACAAGGAAGAAGAAGAGCCAATGCCGACGATCTACACGCCGTACGTCATCGAGCGCTCGAGCCGTGGCGAGCGTACCTACGATGTTTTCTCCCGGCTCCTCATGGACCGGATCATTTTCCTCGGCACGCCCATCAACGATGACGTGGCCAACATCATCATCGCGCAGCTGCTCTTTCTCGAGTCGGACAACCCCGAGCGCGACATCCACATCTACATCAACTCGCCCGGCGGCAGCGTGTCGGCTGGTCTGGCGATCTACGACACGATGCAGTTCCTCAAGTCGCCGGTGAACACCAACTGCATGGGTCTGGCGGCGAGCATGGGAGCCTTCCTCCTTGCGGCTGGGCGACCGGGCAAGCGGTCAGCGCTTCCCCACTCCCGCATTATGATCCACCAGCCCTCCCAGGGTGGGGGCGGCGGTACAGCATCCGACATCGAGATCCAGGCAAAGGAGATCCTCCACCTGAGGTCGGAGATGAACAAGCTCATGGCCAAGCACACTGGACAGCCCGTAGAGCGGATCGAGCGGGACACCGACCGCGACCGCTTCATGTCGGCCGAAGAGGCCAAGGAGTACGGGATGATCGACAACGTGATCTCGTACCGCGGAGAGATGGAGGAAGCTCTCAAGAAAAAGGCGTAATTCCGGGCGATTGTTACTTGTGAATTTCTTCACAAGTCATGCTCCCGGATTCATTGCTTGACCGTTTTCGGCGCGGCTGTTAGGTATCTTAAAGAAGGTTTCGGTGCCCGGCGTTAATACCGGCATCACCCGTTTCCCCGTCTAACTATGTCCCAAGAGAAACATCTTCGCTGCTCGTTCTGCGGAAAATCGAAGGATTCCGTCCGAAAGTTCATTTCCGGACCCTCCGTGTACATCTGCAACGAGTGCATTGCTCTCTGCAACGAGATTCTGGCGGAGGACGAGGAGCGCGAGGTAGCGGAGGCGATAACTCAGGTACCAGCCCCGCAGGAGATCAAGGACGTTCTCGACCAGTACGTGATCGGGCAGGAGCAGGCGAAGAAAGCACTGGCCGTATCGGTTTACAACCACTACAAGCGCATCAACTCCACATCGCTCAAGGATGACGATGTAGAGCTCGATAAATCCAACATTCTGCTGATCGGACCCACCGGCGTCGGTAAGACGCTGCTGGCGCGCACGTTAGCCCGCATTCTCGACGTGCCTTTCACGATCGCGGACGCTACCACTCTCACCGAAGCTGGCTACGTTGGCGAAGACGTCGAGAACATTTTGGTCCGCCTGCTCCAGGCCGGTGACTTCAACGTCGCCGAGTGCGAGCGCGGTATCGTCTACATCGACGAAATCGACAAGATCGCGAGAAAGTCGGAGAACCCGAGCATAACCCGCGATGTGTCTGGCGAAGGAGTACAGCAGGCCCTGCTCAAGATCATCGAGGGCACCGTCGCCTCCGTTCCACCGCAGGGTGGACGCAAGCATCCGCAGCAGGAGTATATCCAGCTCAATACGAAGGACATCCTCTTCATTTGCGGCGGAGCGTTCGACGGACTCGAGAAGATCATCGAAGCACGCACCGGGCGGCGGCAGATCGGGTTCAATGGCACTGCCGCCCGCGACAAGAAGCTGGCGCAAACCAAGATGTTCTCTGAGGTCGAGCCCGATGATCTTCTGCGCTACGGGTTGATTCCCGAGCTGGTGGGTCGCCTTCCCGTCACTGTTGCCCTCGAAGGTCTCGACGAAGAAGCGCTGGTCCGGATCCTCAAGGAGCCGAAGAACGCGCTCACCAAGCAGTACGCGAAACTCTTCGGCCTCGAGGACGTCAAGATCACCTTCGATGAAGCCGCCCTCGTCGCAATTGCGGGCAAGGCTCTCAAGCGCGGCACTGGTGCGCGCGGCCTGCGGGCAATCCTCGAGGAAGTCCTGATGGAAGTGATGTTCGACCTTCCGGGCAGAGAGGACGTCGTCGAGGTCAAGGTGACGGAGTCCTGCATCACGAACGGGACGCAGCCGCTGCTCGAGATCTCGCCCGTGCGGAGAAAGAAAGAAGCCTAGTCTTGCCACAAATTTTTGAGCGCGACAACGAGAGCATCCCGACGTCGGACCGGATTCCGGTCCTTCCGCTTCGGGATGTTGTCATTTTCCCCTATGTAGTAATTCCGCTCCTGGTGGGGCGTCCGGCGTCGCTGGCAGCGATCGAGGCTGCCCTCGCCGAAGACAAGATCATCCTGCTCGTCTCACAGCGTGATGGCGAGAAGCAGGAGCCGGCCGCCGCCGATCTCCATCGCACTGGCGTAATCGGCCGCGTCGTCCAGGTGTCGAGACTCCCAACCGGCACGACTCGCGTTTTGGTGGAAGGAATCGCCCGCGCGCGGGTCACTCGCTACATCCCGGCCGGCAACGTTTTGCGCGCGGCCGCTGCCCCGCTTCGGTTCGAAGGAATTGGAACCCAGGACCCCGAGACCGAGGCGCTCAGCCGACGCGTGCTCAACTCGTTCGAGGAGTACGTC
>DATCPG010000207.1:0-6482 GCA_036570225.1 Gemmatimonadaceae bacterium
CTACTACTATATGGACACCGATTCGTACGTACCAATCAAGTACGACACCAAGCGAATCATTCGCGGCACCCCCCAGGAGACCGAAACCACACTCGGCGATTACAAACAGGTTGGCGGTTGGTATCTCCCGTTCTCGATGGAGACACATCAGAAGGGGAGCTCGGGGTCCGGAAAAATCACGCTCGACAAGATCGAGTTCAACGTGCCAATCGACACGACCCGCTATTCGCGGCCAAAGCCTCCGACGGGCGGAGGGTCACTCTGATGATGCGCTCCTCGAAATCCGCCCTGTGCGGAACTGCGCTGGTCACAGTGATGGGCAGCAACGCGCTCGCACAGGTAACCATCGCTCCAGGCTCGGCGCCGAAGGTGGATTCGGAAACAATCTCCGGGCTAGGAGCACGCAACATCGGCTCAGCGGCGATGAGCGGACGCATCGCGGCCATCGCCGCGGTACACGAGGGCAATCGCCTCACAGTCTACCTTGGCTCCGCCAGTGGGGGCGTCTGGAAATCGGAGAACGGCGGGACGACCTACAAGCCCGTGTTCGACAAGGAGCCGGTTCAGTCGATCGGCGCAGTAGCGATCGATCCAACCAATCCGAAAGTGATCTGGGTCGGGAGCGGCGAAGCATGGACGCGCAACAGCGTCTCGATCGGAGATGGCATCTACAAATCGGTTGACGGCGGAGACAACTGGACCAACATGGGTCTCAGCGAATCGGAGCGGATCGCCAAGATCCTGATCGATCCTTCCGATCCGAATACGGTCTACGCCTGCGTTCCTGGAAAGCTGTGGAGCGATAGTGAAGATCGCGGCGTCTACAAGACCACGAACGGGGGCCAGAGCTGGACCAGGATTCTCAAGGGACCCAACGCATCCACCGGCTGCTCGATGATTTCAATGGCCGCGAAGAGCCCGAAGACGCTGTTCGCCGGCATGTGGGATTTCCGGCGCAAAGGATGGACGTTCCGCTCTGGCGGCGATGGTGAGACGGCGCCGAGCGGGAGTGGACTGTTCAAGAGCACGGATGGTGGCGCGACGTGGAGCGATCTCAATGCTTCGAGCGCGAGTGGTCTCCCCACCAAGCCTTGGGGACGCATCGCTGTAACTGTCGCCCCATCGAACCCGAACGTCGTTTACGCGTTCATCGAGGCGGCTCCGCCGAAGAATGCGCTTTACCGGTCAGCCGACGGCGGCAAGACCTGGGAGATGCGCGACAGAAGCCAGGCCATGATCTGGCGTCCGTTCTACTTCGCGAATCTGATCGTGGATCCCAAGGACGAGAACCGCATCTACAAGCCCGACGGTCCGCTCGTGGTCAGCTCCGACGGCGGACAGAGCTTCAGCGGCATCGGCGGTGGCGCGCACGGTGACTTCCACGATGTCTGGGTCGACCCGACCAGCACCGACCGTCTCATCACTGGTGACGACGGCGGCGTCTGGTACTCGTACGACGCCGGCAACAAATGGTGGAAGGGCGACAATCTTCCCGTCTCGCAGTTCTATCACGTGAGTCTCGACAACGATCGCCCGTACCACGTTTACGGCGGACTGCAGGACAACAGCTCGTGGGTTGGCGATTCGGAATATCCTGGAGGCATCACCAACAGCCGCTGGGAAAACATGTATGGCGGCGATGGATTCTGGATGTTCGTCGATCCCACCGACCAGAACTATCTCTACGCCGAGGCGCAGGGCGGAGAGATCGGACGCGTCAACAGAAAGACGCACGAGACGCGACCACTCAAGCCTCTCCCCCGCTACAAGGAAGGAAAGGAGCGCTTCAACTGGAATACCCCGATCCACGTGAGTCCCACGAACAACGGCACGTTGTACATCGGGTCGCAGTATCTCTATCGCACGAAAGACTTTGGGCAGACCTGGGATCGCATCTCACCGGACTTGACGACGAACGATCCCTCGAAGCAGTTGCAGGAACAGTCGGGCGGAGTCACCGTCGACAACTCCGCGGCCGAGATGCACACGACCATTTATGCGATCGCCGAGTCGCCGAGAAATCCGGGATTGATCTGGGTGGGGACGGACGACGGGAACTTGCAGGTCACGCGCGACGGCGGAAAAAACTGGACGAACGTCGTCGCGAACATCCCGAATCTTCCGAAGAACGCATGGGTGTCTTCGGTCGAGCCGGGCCACTTCAACGATGGCACCATCTACGCGACGTTCGACCTGCACACGTTCGGCGACATGCGTCCGTACGCATACAAGTCGACCGATTTCGGAATGACATGGACGTCTGTGATCGCGCCTGGAAGTCCGGTCCGCGGCTACGCCCACGTGATAAAGGAAGATCTGGTCAACCCGAATCTGCTTTTCCTCGGCACTGAGTTCGGGCTTTGGGTTTCGCTCGACGGGGGTGCGCAGTGGTCACGCTACAAGGGTGGCGATTTCCCGGCGGTCGCCGTGCGCGACATGGCGATTCATCCACGAGACAACGACCTCGTCATCGCGACGCACGGTCGCGGGATCTGGATAATCGACGACATCACGCCTCTCCGCGCTCTCACGCCGGCGGCACTGGCGAGCGATGTCGTGTTCATCCGCGCGCGTCCGACCGTCCTCAAGGTTTCTGCCGGCGGCGGCTGGGCGAACGGCGATGCGTCTTACACGGGCGACAATCCTACCGACGCGGCGGTGATCACCTACTATCTGAAGAAGCGCCACATCTTCGGCGACATGAAAATCGAGGTGCTGGACGCAGCCGGTAAGGTCGTCGGAACGGTTCCGAGCACGAAGCGGCGAGGCTTGAGCAGAGTGCGGTGGTCCATGCGTTTGAAGCCGCCCAGAGTTCCGTCGGCCGCGAGCGCTGCCTTCGGCGCCGCGTACGGTCCACGGGTTCTGCCCGGCACCTACACGGTGAAGATGACCAAGGACAACAAGGTCTATACGCTGCCGCTACAGCTCGTGCCTGATCCACGGGCGACGCACACACTCGCGGATCGTCAGGCCCAGTTCGCGCTCGCCAACAAGCTCTCGTTGTTGCTCGGTGACATGTCCTTTGCGGTCGAGCGGATGAACGCTGTGCGAGCTGGGCTCGCAGATCGTGCGACGAAGCTGCCGGCCGGCGACGCGCTGGCGCAGCGGCTCCGGGATGCATCAGCGGCGGCGGACGTCATGCGCAAGAAGATCGTTGCCACCAAGGAAGGCGGCATGATCACCGGCGAGGAGAGACTTCGCGAGAATCTCGCCGACCTGTATAGTGCGGTCGTGTTCTACGACGGACGGCCCTCGCAGATGCAGCTCGATCGAACGGTTGCAATCGGCCACGAGCTGTCCGACGTGGTGGCGGCATTCGATACGTGGTCGGCAAAAGATCTCGCCGCGCTCAATACCGAGCTTGGCAGCAAGAACCTTCAGCCCATCGTTCTGATTTCGCGTCAGGACTGGGAGGCTGCCGGGAAAGCCGGCCAGTGACGGAACAGCCAGAGTTTTCCCGGCGGGACTTTCTTGTCCGCGCCGGTCAGTACGGGCTAGCCTTCTCTGTAATCAATCCCGGGCTCCGGAATCTCTTCCGGTGCGACGGTGCGTTTTCGGTCGCGCAAGAAGATCTGGATCGCGGAGTTCTTACCGCTCCCGTTCCCTCAGATCTCTACTCCGGACTGCGCTGGCGCATGCTCGGCCCATTCCGCGGCGGCAGAGTCGCGGCTGCGACGGGAGTTCCCGGCCGTCCGAACGAATTCTACTTCGGCGCCGTAAACGGAGGAGTCTGGAAAACGATCGACGGCGGCCGCACGTGGGCGCCGATATTCGATTCCCAATCGACCGCGTCGATCGGCGCGATCGCGGTCGCCCCATCCCAGCCGAATACTATTTACGTCGGGAGCGGCGAGTCTACGCTCCGCGATTCCGTCGGCTACGGCAACGGCGTGTACAAATCAACGGACGCCGGTCAGACGTGGAAACACCTCGGACTCGACGAGACGCACCACATCGGCAAGGTCGCGATCGACCCGAAGAATCCGAGCAACGTTTTCGTAGCCGCGATCGGCAAGCTGTACGCGGCCAACAAGGAGCGCGGAGTCTTCCGCTCCAGAGATGGGGGACAGACCTGGCAGAAAGTGCTGGGCGACGACAACGTGGGCGCAGTCGAGGTTGTGATCGATCCGTCGAACTCGAGCGTGGTGTATGCCGGACTCTGGAACACGCGTCGTCCGCCCTGGTTCACCTACGCTCCGACGAATGGTCCCGGCGGCGGAATCTTCAAGTCAACCGACGGTGGAAGCACGTGGGCTCGGCTCACCAATGGATTGCCGAAGGAGGGAATCGGTAGAACCGGCATCGCGATCGCGCCGACAAATCCCAATCGCCTCTACGCCGTCGTCGACTGTCTCCTGCCTGAGGCTCCGGTGCAGGTCGAGCCTCCACTCGGAACGCCCGCTCAACGACCGTCGCCGGCGGGAGCGCCTCCGTCCAGCCCGCCGCCAGGGCAGGGAGGATTCTTCCGGTCCGACGACGCCGGCGCGACATGGACTCGCTTGTCCAACGATCCCGCCATTTGGGGTCGCGGCTGGTACTTCGAGAAGCTGACCGTCGATCCGCAGAATCCCGACATCGTCTACGTGCCGAATGTCGCCGTCAATCGAACGAGGGATGGCGGCCAGACGTGGGATGTCATACGTGGATCACCCGGCGGCGACGACTACCATCAGCCGTGGGTGTCGCCGGACGATCCCAACACGATGATCGTCGCCAGCGATCAGGGCGCGATCATCACTCGGAACGCGCGCACGAATGATCCGCGCGACGTCACGTGGAGCTCCTGGCTCAACCAGCCGACGGCGCAGATCTATCACGTCTCCGTCGACTACCGCTTTCCGTATTGGGTGACAGGCGCACAACAGGATTCGGGCGCTATCGCCGTACGGTCCCGAGGGAAGTTCTCACAGATCTCGATGCACGATTGGGAGCCGATCTCGCCGGGAGGCGAAAGCGGGTACACCGCTGGCGATCCACTCAATCCCGGCGTCGTCTTCGGCGGAGACGGCCAGCGCTGGAATCTCGACGCCAACATTCCGATCGAGAACACGACGAGCCCCAAAGCGCCGGAGACTGCGCGGAGCGATTGGACTCAACCGCTGGTCTTCTCCAAAGCAGATTCGCGCGCGCTGTACTACGGGAATCAATTCCTGTTCAAGACGACTGACGGCGCGAAGACCTGGACGCAGATCAGTCCCGATCTCACGCGCGCCGAGATTGTCGTGCCTCCCACGCTGGATGCGGTTGCGGCGGTCGCGGTGGATCGCAACGGGAAGCGCGGCGTGATCTACACGATCGCTCCATCGCCAGTGCAGGCGCCCCTTCTATGGATTGGCACCGACGACGGCAACATCCAGCTCACGGCCGACGATGGCAAAAGCTGGCAGAATGTAACGCCGAGCGCGATCGCGCCGTGGAGCAGGGTGACGATGATCGAGGCTTCGCACTTCGATCCTGCCACCGCCTACGCGAGCATCGACCGCCACCAGCTCCAGGATTTTGAGCCGTACATCTACCGCACGCGCGACATGGGCAAGACCTGGCAGAGGATCACGAAGGGATTGCCTGGAGGCGTGTACGTCCATTCGGTGAAGGAAGATCCGCGCCGACGCGGGCTACTCGTCGCCGGTACCGAGCGCGGGGTACACATCTCGTTCGACGACGGAGACAACTGGCAGTCGCTTCAGCTCAATCTGCCGGTGACGTCGATGCGCGACTTCGAGATCTACGGCAACGATCTCATACTCGCGACGCACGGTCGCGGGTTCTGGGTGATCGACGACATCAGCTCGTTGAGGCAAATGACGGACGCCATCGCGCGCGAGGACGCTCACCTGTTCAAGCCGGCCGACACGATCAACTTCGTCGAGGGGAGCGACAACGGCACTCCGCTGCAGAAAGACGAGCCGCACGCAGAGAATCCGCCCGCCGGCGTGACGATCGACTACTACCTGAAAAGCGCGTCGAACGCGCCAGTCGTGATCGAGATTGTCGATGCAAGCGGGGCGGTGGTGCAGACTCTATCGAGCGATCCAAACGCGCAGCGGGCGCCTGGTGGCCCAGCCCGAACGCCGTCCACCGGAATCCCGCGCGTGTCTCCGCTGTGGCAGACTCGCCCCGAGCTTCCGTCTGCAGCTGCTGGTATGCATCGCGTGACCTGGAGCGCGCTGCGTCCACGAGTGCGCGGGGCGCCGCCTCCGGATGAAGGTGGCCCGCCCGACCGCCACTATATCGGCGACTTCACGGCGAAGCTCACCGTGAACGGTAAGAGTTACACCCAGCTGTTCACGGTAAAGCCCGACCCGAGAAACGCGCGCGGCTAACGCTCACCAATCCGCAGTCACTATCGGATCAACGGCGCAATCAGGTCGCGCCAGATCGCGTATCCCGCTGGCGTCATGTGCAACCCATCCTCCAGATATAGCTCCCGTCTTGGCTGACCCGACGCGTCGAGCATCGGAGTGAACACATCGACGTAGGCG
>DATCPG010000208.1:0-1800 GCA_036570225.1 Gemmatimonadaceae bacterium
GTGAGTGCGCGACGGTGTGAGGCAGCACCGCTCGCCCTGCGGTCCGACTGCGTTTGCGCAAACATCTTCTGACCCATTTCCAGCGTGAGCCGATTTCGCCGATAAATCCGAGAATGAGGGCAACCCCTCAGAAACGGAGAAATTCCCATGCGACATGTGCCCACAGTTTCACACCACCACGCATTCCATTCCGGTATTTCCCTGGTGGTCGCGCTGACAGTTTTCTCAATCGGAGTCATAGGCTGCGCCACCGATACAGCGAATCCGACAGAGCCGAAGATCGCGGAAATCATCGTCAGCAACTCTGTTGAGCTGGTGGCGGCTCTGGTGCCGGAAAATGCCGGCCGTCGCATCCGCGTCCGCGCGGGCGATTACAGCGTTACCCAGCCGCTCACCGTTCCTGATGAAGTCACGCTGGAAGGCGAGGGCGTCATGCTCTTCGACGGCGCGGGACTGCCGACCGGCTTTGCGAACGAAACTCGCACAACTCTAACAGTGACGGCGAACACGCCCGGCAACGTGCTGACGCTCGGAAATGGTGTCACCGTTAGCGGGATCGCGATCGACGACATGCCCGGTCGCGTCGGGAACGCGATCGGGGTGGTTTCTCGTGACGCGGGCGACCAGGTATCCGCGAATATCGACGAAATCGAGATCGTCAATCCAAACGCTCACGTCATTATGCCCTCCTCCGGGGCGAGCGGGTGTGGCGTAGCCGTGTTGACACTGAACCCGAACCTGGGGGCCGATCCGCCGCCTCACACGGGAGCTGCAATCGCTGCCCGGGTGACCCGGTCGCTTATCCATTCCCTCTCGACAGGCACAAACTGTGGGCTGTTCGCGTTCAATTTCGCGCCGCTCGCCAGCGTGTCCGTCGCGCTCGAGGGGAACGTCATCGGCGGCGGAATAATAGCGAACGGAGGAGTTAGTCTTCCCGACGCGGTACACGATTCCAGAACCACGATCCAGTCGCAGCGGAATCTCTATCGCAATGACAGCCCCGATCATTGCGCACCGCAGCGCACCGGCTGGAACGACACGGGCGGCTCGGGTATTCCGGCCCCGCTGGTGATTGGCGAGACGGCGAGAAATGCGCTGAGCATCCACTCTCTTGACGATCGCATCGAAGGCTTCACGACCGGGGTCTTAGCAACTGGTGGCAGGCGCTTCTTCGCCTC
The DNA here is from genome assembly GCA_036570225.1 of Gemmatimonadaceae bacterium. Classification (GTDB taxonomy): domain Bacteria; phylum Gemmatimonadota; class Gemmatimonadetes; order Gemmatimonadales; family Gemmatimonadaceae; genus UBA4720. The sequence continues at coordinate 1,179 of DATCPG010000208.1, forward strand.
GCCGACCGCAGGTCCGACGACGGACAACACCGTGGACCTGGAGCTCATCGGCACGACGGTCACAACTCCTTCGTGTGGCGGAGCTTCGTTCGTCAGGGACTTCCGGCTAGCTGGAGCGCTTGTCACGAGTGCGTCACTCGTTCCGGGCGATGGCAACACTTTGCGGGCTGTGATGCGTGGCGTGACGGGCAGCGGGTTGCGCTCGAACGTGTATGCAGATGTCCTCGGACCCACTGGGCCGGTGATCCCGGCAACAGGAACCGGAAACCGGATCGAATTCGCGGGCAGCTTGCAGGCTTTCACCCAAACGAATCGCGCAATCGATCCTGCTCCAGCGCCCGAACTCTTCAGCAATGAGGATAAATGAAAAGAGCATCAACTCTCGCAGCTAAAGCGTGGAGTTTCGCCGCGACCCTCGTCATACTGACGAGTGTCGCGGTACAACTGTCGGCGCAGACGCCATTGGCGATTACCGGTACCGTGAGGAACGCAGTCACCGGAAGTCCCGTAGTAAACGCGACGGTGCGCGCCGTCGGGGACAACCGATTCTCAGTCACTCGTGGCGACGGCAGCTATCGTCTGGTATTGAGTTCCCGTGAATCCGAGGTGCGCGTAACAGCAG
>DATCPG010000209.1:0-7705 GCA_036570225.1 Gemmatimonadaceae bacterium
CTCCGGGAGCCTGGCAATGGCGCTCGGCGCCGCGATTCGACGCGAGGTAACTGTGCCCGCCGACGACAAGGGCCGACCGTGGTGGTCGCAGGCCGACGGCGCCGCCTGAGGGGCGAATCATGACGAAACTCTTCTACGACGCTGATGCGGATGTCGGTCGCCTCGCGGGAAAGCGGGTGGCGATCATCGGCTACGGCAGCCAGGGCCACGCGCACGATCTCAACGTGAAGGACAGCGGCGTGGATGTCGTCGTCGGCCTTCGCGAAGACTCGCGGAGCAACGACGCTGCTCGAAAGGCTGGACTCGCTGTCGCCAGTGTCGGCGATGCGACAAAGCAGTCGCAGGTGATCATGATCCTCACGCCCGACACCGGTCAGGCGCGTCTCTACTGCGATCACATCGAGCCGAACCTCGGTCCAGGAAAGACGCTGATGTTCGCGCACGGATTCAACATCAGGTTCGGGCAGATAATTCCGCCCGCTGGTGTGGATGTCAGCATGGTCGCCCCAAAAGCTCCGGGACACCGCGTCCGCGAAGTGTTCCAGCAGGGCGGGGGAGTGCCAGCGCTGGTGGCGGTGCACCAGGATGCGTCAGGTCACGCTCTCGACGACGCGCTCGCTTACGCCAAGGCCATCGGCTCGACGCGCGCTGGGACGCTGATCACGACATTCGAGGAAGAGACGGAGACAGATCTCTTTGGCGAGCAGGCAGTTCTGTGTGGCGGAGTGTCCGCGCTCGTGAAGGCGGGATTCGACACTCTCGTCGACGCCGGATATCAGCCGGAGGTCGCGTACTTCGAGTGCATGCACGAGCTCAAGCTCATCGTGGACCTGATGTACCAGGGCGGGCTGAACTACATGCGCTACTCGGTGTCGGACACCGCTGAGTACGGAGACTATGTGGCGGGGCCGAGGATTGTGGATGAACGGACGCGCGAGACGATGCGCGAGCTGCTGGCGGAGATCCGCGACGGCTCTTTCGCGAAGGAGTGGATCGAGGAAACCGCATCGGGCCAGCCGCGCTTCAAGCGCACGCGTGCTGCCGAGACGAATCACCGCATCGAGGATGTGGGTCGATCGCTGCGGCGGATGATGACGTTCGTGAACGCCAAGGAAGTAGTACCGGGCGCGGCGAGCGCATGACACTGGTGATTGGCAGCCGCAACGGAGAAAACGGAGACGCCAGCCATGGCGCCTCTGAGACCGATGCGCGCATAAAGATTTTCGACACCACGCTGCGCGACGGCGAGCAGGCGCCGGGTTGTACCATGACGCTCATCGAGAAGCTCGGCATCGCGCATCAGCTGGCGCGCCTGCGGGTGGATATCGTCGAGGCCGGATTTCCCGCCGCGTCAGACGGCGACTGGGCCGCGGTTCACGAGATTGCGCGGGAGGTAGGGGTAACTGACGGTCCTGCTATCTGCGGTCTGGCGCGCGCCAACCAGCGTGACATCGACCGCTGCTGGAGCGCGGTCGAGCCAGCTGCCACTGCGCGCATTCACATTTTCCTCGCGACGTCCGACGTCCACATGAAGCACAAGCTGGGGATGACGCGAGCGCAGGTAGTCGCCGCCGCCGTCACCGCGGTTTCGCACGCCGTTTCACTCGGCGCTGACGTGGAATTTTCCGCGGAAGATGCCGCGCGGTCCGATCCGGCTTTTCTCCATGAAGTTCTAACGGCGGCCCTCCAGTCCGGCGCGACGACGCTGAACGTGCCCGACACGGTTGGGTACTCGACTCCCGACGAGTACGGCGCGCTCGTCGCCGGTGTGCGCGCCAACGTTCCCGGCGTAGAGGCCGTCACGATCTCGGCGCACTGTCACGACGACCTCGGACTCGCGGTGGCGAATTCGCTTGCTGCGGTGCGCGCGGGCGCGCGACAGGCGGAGTGCACCATCAACGGCATCGGCGAGCGCGCGGGGAACGCGGCGCTCGAAGAGTTCGTCATGGCGCTGCACACGCGCCGCTCGTTCTTCGGACTCTACACGAACATCGAGACGCGGGAGCTCGCGCGGACGTCGCGCCTGGTGTCAGAGTGCACCGGCATCGACGTGCCGCCCAACAAGGCAGTCGTCGGTGCCAACGCGTTTGCGCACGAGGCGGGGATCCACCAGGACGGCGTGCTCAAGAACAGACTCACGTACGAGATCATGAGCGCGGATACCGTGGGCTGGAACGGGATCGGACTTGTTTTGGGAAAGCACTCGGGACGACATGCTTTGCGCGCCAAGACGGAGTCGCTCGGCTACGTGCTTAGCGACGAGGAGCTGAGCCTGCTGTTCGCGCGGTTCAAGGAGCTCGCCGATCGGAAGAAGCTGCTCGACGAGCAGGACATCCACTCTTTACTTTTGCAGCAATCCGTCCTAGGTTGCGATCATGATCCGCAACTGGTTTAGCACGACCTATTACTTCGGACTCTTCGGTTATAACCGACGGGGGCCCGGGTCGCGCGTGCGGTAGAGTAAGCTTCAGCATCGCAGTCAGACCAAGGGCCTCCGCAATCGCGGGGGCTTTTTTTGTTGCTGCCCCGCGAGCGCACGAACGAAACTCTCAACCAACAGTCGGGGCAGTCATGATCAAATCCGAGTCGGCTCACTTGAAAATCGCGCGGCCACAAACAAGCGGTGGGTTTCCCACCAACGACGGCTCGCGTCCGTATAGACTCGCCGCTCATGCCCAGAACGGCGCTGCGAGATCGACTCGACCCGTGCGCGTCAGCGATGCCGTCACGATCGGCGGGACCGCGATCGCGATGATCGCCGGTCCGTGTTCAGTGGAGAGCGGCGAGATGATCGTCAGCATTGCAAATCGCGTGAAGAGCATGGGAGCGGTGATGCTGCGCGGCGGCGCGTTCAAGCCACGCACGTCGCCGTACTCGTTCAACGGGCTCGGCGCGTGCGCCCTGGAGTTCCTGGAGAATGCGCGCAGCGAGAGCTCGCTGCCGATCGTGACCGAAGTGATGGACACACGCCAGGTCGAGCTCGTCGCGCGGAGCGCGGATATGCTGCAGGTCGGCGCGCGCAACATGCAGAACTTCTCGCTCCTGGAAGAAGTCGGCAGATCCGGCCGGCCGGTTCTGCTGAAACGTGGACTGTCGGCGACGATCACCGATCTCCTGCTGGCGGCCGAGCACGTGATGGCGGCGGGGAACAGCAACATCGTGTTGTGCGAGCGCGGGATTCGGACGTTCGAGACGGCGACGCGGTCGACTCTGGATGTCTCCGCGATCCCGGTACTGAAGGAAGAAACCCACTTGCCGGTGATCGTCGATCCGAGTCACGCCGGCGGACGAGCGCGGCTGGTGCTGCCGCTGGCGCTCGCGAGCATCGCCGCCGGGGCGGACGGGATCATGGTCGAGGTGCACCCCGATCCTGGCGCGGCGCTGTCGGACGGGGATCAGTCGCTCACTCTCGAGATGTTCGCCGAGTTGATGAGGGCGGCGGGGCCGGTTGCCATGGCGGTTGGGCGGACGTTGTTGACCACGAGCTAACTGCAGGTTCCAACAGAACTGAACAGGGTAGGAGGTGCCAGAGATGCGTAGGTGCCTGGCACCGGGTTACCACCACAAGACTTTACTATTGGCGTTCTGGCCGCACACAGGTGCCAGGTACCTGGTGACGTGGCGTCGCCGTGTCTGACCCCTGCCTCCCCTATCACGCCAGTATTGAAGTCTGGGAGTAGGCACCCGGTGCCTGGCACCCTTGGTCGCTGGCACCTCCTACCGTGTTGAGTTCAGTTGGAACCTGCAGTTCCCCGTTAAGATGGCCCCCGTAGTTGACCATCTCACCGCCCAGCTTTGCTGACGACGAATATCCCTCCCCCGAAATGCTCGGTCGCCGCATCGATCGCGCGAACGAAGCGGATCTCCTGCACATCCTTCGCCGCGATCCCGCGCAATTCCTCGAGTCCGCCGCCGAGCACCATACCGTTGAGGAAGACAAGTCGTGGCGCTGTGGGGGTGAGGTCGACCCGTGTGAGCAGGAATCGAGGGCGTAGGCGCTCGATCGCCTGGTATGCCGTCGTCGCCTGAGATTCCGCGATCTCGGACGCGGTCATGACATCTCGATCGACAGACCTCGACGGACTCGTGCGCGCCTCCTGTGTTCCAGCGCTGACACACGCCGCCAGGAGGATCAATCCAAAAACAATGGTGTGTTGGGCTCGGGCAATGCGGGTTGTGACTCTCATAACGTCTCCGGGTTCGATTCCGGCCGGGCAGCATCGATTGTCGTTGCCGCATTTCCGACCTTCGCGTAGGTTCGAACCTGACGGCGGTCCGTTCCGCGCCCGTTCCCTGAGCGTGATCTGAGCGGCGCGGGAGGATTTCAATAGCCCGCAGTGTCTGTCGAGGAGGGCGGCGTGCCCGTGATCGAGCTGCGAACTCTCGGTACGTTGGACCTTCACTCCGCGGAAGGCCGGGAGCTCCATGCATTGCTCGCTCAGCCGAAGCGGGTGGCGCTCCTCGTCTACCTCTGCATCGCGCAGCCCCACGGATTCCATCGGCGCGACACGCTCCTCGGTTTATTCTGGCCGGACTCCGACCAGGAACATGCCCGCACATCCCTCAGAAAATCGCTTCACATCCTGAGGCGGGCCCTCGGCGAAGACGCGATCCTGTCGCGGGGAGACGAAGAGGTCGCGGTCGATTTCCAGCTCGTCTCGTGTGACGCTACTGAATTCGAAACAAGCGTGAAGGCGAATCGACTGGAGGAGGCTCTCGAGTTGTATGGTGGCGACCTGCTCACCGGTTTCTTCATCGACGAAGCTCCGGAGTTCGACAGATGGCTGCACGCCGAGCGGACAAGATTGCACGGGTCCGCAGCGCGTGCGGCATTAGCCTTGGCGAATCAGCTCGCGGCCGCCGGGGACATTGCTGCTGCCGTCATCTCGGCGCGGCGATCGCTAGGGTTCTCTGGCACCGACGAGCGCGCGTTGCAAAAACTGATCGAGCTGCAAGGGAGAGCAGGCGACCGGGCGGGGGCAATCCAGACCTACGACGCATTCGCGCGTACTCTCGCCGCCGAGTACCAGACGGAGCCCGCGGCCGAGACGCGGTCGCTGATCGAACGGGTCCGCTCGGGCGCGGACCCGTTCGGGCCAGAGCTCGTAGTGAAAGGGCCCGCTGCCGGCAACAGTGGTAGCCGCACAACCGCGGCACGCCCACCCACAGTCTCGGCGAAGGAGACGACCCGTGCTCACCGTCCCGTGCGAATACAGTATGTCGCGTCCGCACTTGGAATTCTCACTCTGGTTGTACTGTTTTGGGGTTTGAGGCGTCCGACGCCGTCCAAGCGAGTGGTTCGCTACACACTGGCGGTTGACTCAAGCGAGGCGATTGTCCCCGGCGCGGCTCACTGGGGCCGTCTTGCTATCTCGCCAGATGGAACGCGATTGGCCTACGTCGGCGGTCCCAATGCAGAACTCCTCATCCGGCCACGCGATCAACTAAACGCGGCAACGATCTCTGGGACAAAAGGAGCGGAGACTCCGTTCTTTTCCCCCGATGGTCGGCAGGTAGGCTTCCTTACAGAGGAACACGTTTACACCGCGCCCGTTAACGGAGGGCCGCTCGTCGCCGTATCGGAATCACGAACGGGAGTGGCGGGCGCGTCCTGGGGGCCAGACGGATTCATCTATGTAGACGGCCGGGGATACGTGAGTCTCCTTCGCGTTGAAGCGAAGGGGGGAGCCAGGCCTCAGTGGTTCACTACCCTCGATACGGCAGCGGGAGAAATCGACCACACCTGGCCCGATGTTTTGCCCAAGGGAAGAGGCGTCGTATTCACGATCACGTTCACCCGAACCAACGGAATACCGGACAGTCTATCGTACGCAATCGCTGTCGCTGACATCCCCTCCGGGAAGCACCGCGTGATAGTGAAGGATGCGATGTACGCGCGATACGCGGCGTCGGGCTATCTACTCTACGTCACGACGAAAAAAACATTGATGGTCGCGCCCTTCGATCAGAATTCAATGAAAGTGACGGGTGAGCCCAGAGCGCTGGTTGACAGTATGCGGCTGGGCAGGTTCGGGTCGGCCGACGTAGCAGTTTCAGCGAGTGGAACGCTTCTTTATGCGATAGGCGGAGGACACGGGCAGCAAGATCTCGTCTGGGTTTCGCGCGAGGGGAAGACCCAACCGATTGATCCTGATTGGAAGGGAGACTTCTATGCGCCTGCGCTTTCCCCGGACGGGAAACAGGTCGCGATCGGGAGGCGACTTGATGGTCAGCGGCTGGATATCTGGGTCAAGCAGCTCGATCGAGGTCCAAGTATCAGATTGACCTCGCGGCACGGCTCCGCTGACTTGCCAGCGTGGACCCCCGACGGCAAGTCGGTGACGTTCCTGTGGGATACGGCGGGCACTCAGGGGTTATGGACAATGAGAGCCGACGGCAGCGGTCCGGCGCTGTTCCAGTTCGGTGAGAAGAAATTGCCCGTCACGCCGGCGTGGTCCGCTGACGGGAAGTGGCTGGTCTACGGAACTGACATCGGTGGCCCGGATTCAGGCGACATCGCCGGAATCCGACCGGGGATCGATAAGTCGGGAGTTCCCCTTGTTGCTAGCAGGTTCAGGGAGGTTGCTCCCGTTCTGTCGCCTGATGGACGTTGGCTCGCGTACTCCTCGGATGAGAGCGGTCGCAAGGAGGTATATGTCGTCTCATTTCCGAATACGCACGCAACCAAGCAGGCGATTTCGACAAATGGCGGAACTGACCCTCAATGGTCTCATGCTGGCCATGAGTTGTTTTATCGCGATGGCGCAGGGAACCTGGTCGCGGTCGAAATAAGAACCAAGCCGATGTTTTCACTCGGACGCGCCGTACCGCTGTTCTCTACCGCTGGATTTGTAGCAGGGCGATACTCGGTGTCGCCGGATGGCAACCGTTTCCTGATGATTCGATGGGCACCTGAGCCGCCCGCAAAACTGATTGTTGTGGACAATTGGTTCGACGAGCTGACGGCTCACTCTTCACTCGCCGAATCCAAATAGCGATGCCAGTGATTGAGCTGCGAACTCTCGGTACACTGGACCTCCACTCCGCTGAAGGTCGAGAGCTCCATTCATTGCTCGCCCAGCCGAAGCGCGTTGCGCTGCTCGCTTACCTCTGCGTCGCGCAGCCCCACGGATTTCACCGGCGCGATACGCTTCTCGGTTTGTTCTGGCCGGACTCCGATCAGGAGCACGCGCGCACATCCCTCAGAAAGTCGCTTCACATCCTGAGGCGATCTCTAGGCGACGACGCAATACTGTCGCGCGGTGACGAAGAGGTGGCGGTCGATTCCCGCCTCGTCTCGTGCGACGCGCTGACGTTCGAAGCGAGCGTGAAGGCGAACCGGCTGGAAGAAGCTCTCGATCTGTATAGCGGCGATTTGCTCGCCGGCTTCTTCATCGAGGAGGCTCCGGAGTTCGATCGATGGCTGCACTCCGAACGGATGCGACTCCGCGCGTCCGCTGCGCGCGCTGCCCTCACTTTGTCTGATCAGTACGACACCGGAGGCAACGTCGCCGCGGCCACTGCCTGGGCGCGGCGCTCCCTCGAGCTCACCGACACCGACGAGCGCGCGTTGCAAAAGCTGATCGATCTTCAGTGCAAGTCCCGCGACCGGGCGGGCGCGATTCAGACTTACGAGACATTTGCTCGCCGGCTCGCTACTGAGTATCAGACTGAGCCATCTGCCGAAACGCGGTCGCTCATCGAA
>DATCPG010000210.1:0-3578 GCA_036570225.1 Gemmatimonadaceae bacterium
GTCCATCAGTGCGCGCGCGTCGGCCGAATTCCAATCAGTTGCCGACATGAGCTTCTTTCTGATGATGCCGTCTTTCCCAACGATGAAGGTCTCCGGGTAGCCAGAGATGTCGTAAAGCTCCGAGATCCGGCCCCGCGCGTCGTGCAGCACCTCGAAGGTCAGTCCGTACTGTTTCACGAACGCCCGGATGGTGGCGTCGGTACCGGGGTCGTCGACGCTGACCGCCAGGATCTTGAGTCCCTTCGATGCGTATGCCTTGTTCAGCGCTTCGATGCTCGGCATCTCCACCCGGCACGGCAGGCACCAGGTCGCCCACACGTTGATCATGAGCACTCTGCCACGGTAATCCGCGAGTCGCCTTTCCCGCGGAATCGAATCGAGCGTGAGCGCAGTGAAGTCAGGCGCTTTGGAGCCCAGCTCAATGGGGAACAGCTCCTTGCGAAGGTATTGCGTCGCTCCGTAGGCGATGGCTGCAACGATTGCCAGGACGACACACCCGATCGCGAGCTGCTTGCGGCCGGTCATGCCTGTGCCGTGCAGCGCGCGCGAAGCTCGCCGATCTCCGCCTTTGGATTTTTCGCGCCGAAAATTGCGTTGCCGGCCACAAACGTGTCGGCGCCTGCTTCCCACACCGACTTGATCGTTTTGCGATCGATGCCGCCATCGACCTCGAGAAAAGCCTTGCTGCCGTTTTCCGCGAGGAGCTCGCGAGCGCGCCGGACCTTGTCGACGGAGCCCTTGATGAACTTCTGTCCGCCGAAGCCGGGGTTTACGGTCATGACAAGGAGCAGATCCAGATCGGGAATCACTTCGCTCACGGCATTGAGGGGCGTCGCCGGGTTCACGACGGCGCCTGCGCGGCAGCCCAGCTCGCGGATGCGATTGAGCTGTCGCTGGAGGTGCGGGGACGCTTCGGTGTGAATGGACATACCATTTGCGCCGGCGGCGGCGAAGTCGTCGAAATAGTTCTCGGGCTCGACGACCATCAGATGAACGTCGATCGAGAGCCTGGTGAGCTTGCGCACCGACTCGATAACCTTAGCCCCGAAAGTGAGATTCGGAACGAAGCGGCCATCCATCACGTCGACATGGATCCAGTCCGCGCCGCCGGCCTCCAGCATTGCGATCTCATCAGCGAGCTTCGCCAGATCGGCGCTAAGAATTGACGGAGCAATTCGAACACTCATGGCGGCGGGGGCGAGACTCCGGTGTCGATTCTGATGGTCGGCGGCGGAGGGAAGTGAGAGACGGTGAGACTCACTGGTCCGCCCGCTGAAACAGTCTGACCGGCAGCCGGAAACTGCCGGATGATCGTGTTCTCGGGCTGCAGCGAGCTGGTGTCGCGCGAGATTCCCGCAATTCGCAGCCCGAGCTGCTCGATCATGGACCTCGCCTCTCCAACGCTCCGGCCGTAGAGATCCGGAACCTGAATCGTCGCCGGTCCTTTGCTCAGCACGATGTCGACACTGCCGGGGAGATCGAGCTTGGTGCCCGCCGGCGGCGACGAGGAAACGACCAGACCGCGTGGCGAATCGGACAACTGCTCGGTGACATTGCCCATGGTCAGGCCGGTATTCTCGATGGCGATCCGAGCCTGCTGCTGGGACATGTTGGTGGTGACGGGCACTTCGGCGGTTTTCTGGCCTCCGCTGAGCGCCAGCACGACGGTCGTCCCGCGCTTCTGCCGGCTTCCTGCCGGCGGGTCTTGCTGCAGCACTATGTTGGCTGGGATGCTCTTGTGAAATCGCGTCTCGCCCTGCTGCGCGACGAATCCCGTCTTCTGCAGGATCGCCGACGCGTCCTCGAACGTCTTGCCCACGACTTTCGGGAGAATTCCCTCGTCGGGAAGAACTTCGGCGGGAAACGCGAACAGAAAGACCGCGACGTAGGCGATCAGGAATCCGCCAACCGCAGCAATGAGGTATGGGAACGCACGCCGCGGAAGCGCGCGCCAGTTCACCTAGCTTATCCTGCGCAGTCGCGCGGCGAAGGCTCCATCGGTCCCGTGACGCTGGGGCAGCACGCGCAACCGGCCGTTGTCGAGAAGGTCCGGCGAGACCGATCCTTCGGGCGGCGGCTCCAAAACGAAATTCGGATTGTCGGCGAGAAATGAATCCACCTGCGCGTCATTTTCTTCGGGCTCGAGCGAGCAGGTGCTGTAGATGAGGAGCCCACCGTGCCGCACGACGCCAGCGCCCGCGCGCAGAATCGTCTTCTGCAAAGCGGACATCACGGCGAGGTCGGAAACCTTGAGTCGCCACCGCGCGTCGGGATGACGCCGGAACGTGCCCGTGCCGGTGCACGGTACATCGATGATAACTGCATCGACGGGCCGAATCGCGGGGTGGCGCGCGTCGGCGACGAAAGGATAGATGTTGGTCGCTTCGAGCCGTCGCTCGTTGGCGAGCAATCGCTGGAGCCGTCCCAGCGATTTGTCGCTCGCGAAAACGGTCGCCGCACTCCTCGACAGCTCGATCGACTTGCCGCCCGGTGCCGCGCAAAGGTCCGCGACGGTACCTCCGACAGGAATTGCCGCGTATTCGGTGACCAGAGTCGCCGCTGGATCCTGGACGAAGAAGAGTCCCTTCTTGAACGCGCCCAGCTCGGTGAGCGTGATTCCGCCGGAGACGGCGATGCTCTCGCGCAGATAGGGCGCGTCACCGATGTGAACGCCCGCCCCCTCGAGCATTGCCTCCAGCTGCTCTCTCACGATTCCGTAGGGACGAAGGATGATCGGAGCTTCGGCGTTGTTGACAGTAAGAAGCTGCTCGGTCTCCTGTTCGCCCCAGCGATCTACCCATCGCGCCACAAGCCAGCGCGGATGCGAATACTTGAGCGCCAACGCTTCCACAGTATCCGCAGGTGTGCCGTCTGCCGGATCAAGGGCATCGCGCTCCCGATCCGTTCGACGCAGCACAGCGTTGACGAGCTTGCTCGCGCCCAGTCCGTGACGGCGCTTGGCGAGCTCGACGGTCTGCGCGATGGCGGCGTACGCGGGAACGCTTCCCATGTTGGTGAGCTGGTACACGCCGAGCCTGAGCAGGTCGATCACGTCCGGGTCGAGACGCGCGAGTCCACCGCGCACCCGGTCGGCGAGAATCGTGTCGATCGAAGCCCGGTGACGCAGCATCCCGTAAACGAGCTCGCGCGTCCAGCGGCGATCGCGCGCGTCGAGCGGAGCGATCCGTCGATCAAAGGACTGATCGAGGAACTCTCCTCTGCGGAGGTCGACGCAGATCTCCGCGGCGACAGCTCGCGACGCGGTGACACCGCCGGTAGAGACGACGGTCGCGTTCATGCGCCGAGCATCCCCGTGGTGGGAGACGATGGAACCGCGACTTCGCGGCGCCGCATGCGCCCCGCCAGGTAGGCGTGTCTGCCCGCTTCGACGGCGCTCTTCATCGCGGCGGCCATCCGCACCGGATCCTGAGCGGCCGCGATTCCCGTGTTCATGAGAATCCCATCCACGCCCTGCTCCATCACAATGCACGCATCCGACGCAGTGCCCACTCCGGCGTCGACGATGACCGGCACGGAGAGCCGCTGCTTGATCGTGCGGATCGCGTACGGATTCAGCA
>DATCPG010000211.1:0-5814 GCA_036570225.1 Gemmatimonadaceae bacterium
ACACCCATCACGACGCCGCTGAACATCCCGGGCGTCGTCGCGAAGTCGGCGGGCAACGGAAACGGAGTGTTGTAGCTCCCTTCGCCCTGACGCCGATGCGCCGCGTACACGCGAAGCGGCGTGCTCGGCACCAGTGCGAGATCGAGTCCCGCCTTCAATTCATCGTAGTCGCTGAATCCCCTGCCCAGCCCGACGCCGTAGATCTCGTAGGTCTCGTTGGGGTTCTTGTTTCGGTAGGCGAGGTTCGACACCCTCGTGTACGACGCGAACCAGCGCTGGTCGCCGGCCAATGGCAATCCTTCGGCACTCATCGTCAGCGCATACGACGAGGGCTGCTTGCAGTACGGGTTGCAGCTGTGATCGATCTGCATGTCGTCGATGAAGAGCTGTCCAGCGAGAGTGCCAAATCGCGAAGTGCGCACCGCGAACTCGCCGCCCAAACCGAGATTGCCGTCCTTGTTCTCATTGCGCCACGTGAGCGCATACACGTTGAACGGATTGGCGAGAGCCGGCTCGAATCCGCGCCCGACTCCGGAGTACACGTAACTCTCGCTACCAGCGAAGTCCCAGTCGCCCAGGCTGAAGGCGATGCGGTGGATCGAAAAATATCGCTGAACATCGGGACCGGTCGTCGGCACGATGTCATCCAGGCGCGCGATGACCGTCGACCAGTGAATCCTGTCGGTGCCGACCGATCCATACAGATGGTCGTAGGTGTAGGCATAGTCGCCGAGCATCAACCCGTCGAGAGTTGGCGGCCCCCAGTTTCGTCCAACGCGGCCGAATGTGAGCTCGCCGTACTTCCACTTTCCGCCGACGTAACCATCCTCGGTCCGTGCCGCGAGCTTCCGGTCTTTGCGTCCAGCGAATTCCGGATCGACGTTGAGCCGGGAATCGATGAGCACGCGCTCGAATCCAACGATCGGTCCGCCGGCCATCACGACGCGCAACGCGCCGCCAGGTTTGAAGCCATTCTGATTGTCGGAAAGCATCAACTCTCGCCGCCCGGACGTCTGCGCCGTTGCGTAGGCGTCTCCCGTCCAGCGAGCGCGGAAAGTCTGCGCCGACGCCGTATCGGAATCTCCCGGCCGTACCGCGTACTTCTCGACGGCCTTGTACAACGCGTCGAGATAAGAGCTTGTCACCCGACCAGGCTCTTTCGTGCGAGCAGAATCAATAGCAGTGCGTATCGCTCTTTCGGTATAGGGTCTCTCGAGCGTGGACAATTCGCGAAACATCCCGCGGGCCATCAATGCATTCACGTATGTATAAGAGATGTCATCGAGCGGCACGTACGCTGACGCCTGAGCTGACAATGCCCTCGGCCCACTGACGCTCAGGAGAAAAAGCACGAGAGCGAGCTTCTTCACCTGTACCACGGTGAGAGATTGACCTTCGGCGTCAGCTCGAGCGCCGGTGCAGGGAATCGGTAGTAGCTGAGCGTGTGCTTAACCGATTTCCACCACGGCGCCTGACCGGGCAGCTTCTCAGGATCGAAATCCAGGGAGAGCACGATCTTTCTTTTCGCCCTCTGAGTCGCGCCCGTCTCCGGATTGACCCAGTCCGTGATCGCATGACCGACTGAGAACCGAATGAAGGAGGGCCAGTAGGGCTTCGCTTCATCCGGCAGAAGGCGGTTCACATCGGTCGAGAACCAGTACGTCTGTCCCGAGTAGTCGAGGGAGGGACGCAGCTCGGTACTCAGTCCATTCCTCAGCGCCATAGTCCTGTGATACGAGATCGTGGGCTTGATCGCCTGCAGCGACGGGTGAAGCTCCTGCATCACAGCCAGAGTCTGTCCCGTTGTGTTCGCAATCATATCCGCGTATGAAAATCCGTATTTCTTGAACTGCCCATCGAAGATCTCAATTTGAAGCTGGAACGCAGCCGCGTAAGCGGCACTCCACATGATAGCCTTTTTCTTGCTGACGCAGGCCGCCCGCAATCCCAGATATCCAAATCGGGCGAGGTGGTACCCGCCCAGCATGTGGCCGAACTTGTCCTGATCGCGGAATTCCAGGTCCCAGTCGGCGTGAAAGAAGAAGTGCGGAGCGCGCTCGCCGGACCACCACGCCTTCTTGAAGTAATGGTACAGGTACGCGTTCACGCCGACGAAAGCGGAGCCCACCCCAGTGCGGACGGCGGCGAGCTGACTCGAAGTGAGCGGACACGTCGGACTTGGTAGCGCGACCGCCGAGTCAACTGAGGGAAGTGGGAGGGGGGAGGCGGGCAGGAGGGCGCGGAAAGCTGGTAGATCTCCCTCAATTCCACTCGTAACCAGCAATCCCTGAGCAAACGCTGGGTCGGGGATGTCCTGCGCGCGCGCAGTCGTTCCAGCCGTCACGCAAACCATCAGCGCAACGACGCACTTTATGTACGGCAATACTGCTCTCCGGTCAGTGATAAGCTTCGCCGAGCCTGTAAGATGGGACCTTTGCCTTACGCGAGCGTGACGTCGGCCGTTCCCGCACTCCCAAACAGATCGTAGGCCTCGATTACTTCGTCGATCGTCACGGTGGCGGCGCCGAGCTTAGCGACTTCCACGCCAGCGGCGAAGTTGGCGATTACCGCGGCTTCCGCTGGGGTCGCACCCGCGGCCAGCATTGTCGCAAGGTAAGCAGTGACCGTATCACCCGCCCCAACTACGTCGTACACCTCGCGCGCGGTGGTCGGAACTCGACCCACTTCACCATCGGCGGCGATGAGCGCCATTCCGGCCTCCCCCAGTGTGAGCAGAATATGATCTACGCCCAACCGCTTGAGCGCCTCTGGCAAGGCTTCCGGATGCTCGATGTCCACCGCGGCGCCCAGCGCGGATTCCAGCTCCCGCCGGTTCGGCTTGAAGACCGTCGCGCCTTTGTACGCGAAGAAATTCCTGTACTTCGGGTCGACCACCGCGGGAATCCCGCGAGCGTTGGCGTGTTTCATCGCCAGCTCGATGAGCTCCGTGGTGAGCACTCCCTTGTTGTAGTCCTCGAACACCACCGCGGTCCCGTTGTCGATCGCCGTTATCGCGGCATCGATCAGCGCGACGACTTCGTCGCCCCTGATATCGGCGTCCTCTTCCTCGTCGAAGCGGACGATCTGCTGCGAGCGGGCAATCACGCGTGTCTTGGTTGTCGTGCGACGCCTGACGGTCACGACGGACCGGACATTCGCACCCAGCTCGCGCAGCATCTCTTTTACGACCTGTCCCTCGGCGTCGTCGCCCACAGCGCAGACGAGATCGCACTCAGCGCCGATGGCGGCGACATTCTGCGCGACGTTGGCCGCGCCGCCGAGTGCGAGCTCCTTGTCGCGGATCCGCACCACCGGGACCGGGGCCTCAGGGGAAATCCGCTCAACGTCGCCGCGCATGTACACGTCGAGCATCGCGTCGCCGATTATCGCGACGCGCTGCCGGGCGCCATCGTTCAGCAGATCAATTAGTCGGTCCCTTGAGATTGTTTCTATCAAAATGGGTTCGTGAGGGGTTAT
The DNA here is from genome assembly GCA_036570225.1 of Gemmatimonadaceae bacterium. Taxonomy (GTDB): domain Bacteria; phylum Gemmatimonadota; class Gemmatimonadetes; order Gemmatimonadales; family Gemmatimonadaceae; genus UBA4720. The sequence goes on from DATCPG010000211.1 coordinate 3,478, forward strand.
CAGGTTCCAACTGAACTGAACACGGTAGGAGGTGCCAGTGGCGTAGTTGCCAGGCACCGGGTTAGCACGCCCAGACTTTACGATTGGCGATCTGATCGCACTCAGGTGCCAGGCACCTATTGCCGTTCTGAAACCTGCCTCCGCTATCACGCCAGTGGTAAAGTCCCGGCGTAGGCACCTGGTGCCTGGCACCTTTAGTCGCTGGCACCTCCCGCCGTGTTCTGTTCCGTTGGAACCTGCAGTTGAGAACTTAAATGCGTGCATTACCACGAGCAAACGGGCCCACCCCTTGCCCTCTCATGGGGTCAAGCGGTACGCTCTCGACTTCCTTCGCCTAAATCATTTGATCCTCGACAGCTTCAACGACGCGGCCAAGCGTGGCGTCCATTCGCTGCAGGAGTACTTCGTCCTCGCCGGCAAGGCGCTTGGCTTCATTTTCGTCAAGCCGTTCTACGCAGCGGACCTCTTTCAGCAGATGGATATCATCGGTGTGGGATCTCTGGGGATCGTGCTTCTCACCGGTTTTTTCACCGGGATGGTGCTCGCGCTCCAGCTTTCGGTGCAGCTGGCGGCCCTCGGGCAGACGGCTCTCGTTGGAAAACTGATCGCGGCGTCGATGGTCCGCGAGCTGGGTCCGGTTCTGGCCGGCCTGATGGTAGCTGGCAGGGTGGGTTCGGGCATCGCCGCCCAGCTTGGCTCGATGCGGGTAACGGAGCAGATCGACGCTCTGAACACGCTCGGGACGGACCCGATCAAGAAACTCGTTACACCAAGAGTTCTCGCGTCTCTGATCATGCTGCCGATACTGACCATCATCAACGACTTCGTCGGCATCCTCGGCGGAAACATCATCGCTAAATTCTATCTCGGGCTTCCGACAGCTATGTACTGGAGGACCGTCTTCGAGCAGATGCTTTCCGGTGGGTTCACGCTGCGGTACATCCCGAACGATTACATCCAGGGCCTGATAAAGCCGTTCGTCTTCGGAGGAATTATTTCTACCGTCGCCTGTTACCATGGCCTCAAGACGAGCGGCGGCACCGAGGGAGTGGGACTGGCAACGACGCGGACCGTCGTCGCCGCCAGCATCCTGATTCTCGTCGTCGACTACTTTCTCACCCAGGTCATTCTGGCGGTGTTCCAGCCGTGAGCAAGGAAGAGGATCGTCGCAAGCCATCCGAGCGCAGGGTCCCAAACCCGAAAGACGAGACATCAATGCCTCGCCGGGCGCGCGATTCCGGCAGAGTGCGCGCGGCAATTCGCACGGAGCTCGAGGAAGTCGCCGACCAGAACGAGGGTAAGCAGCCTTCCATCGAATCGACGACGAAAGTCATCTCTCTCGAGAACATCTACCTCGCTTTCGAGGAGCCCATCCTCGAGGACGTGTCGTTCAACGCCAAGGAAGGCGAGACGGTCGTCGTGGTCGGAGAGTCCGGCACGGGGAAATCCACGATCCTCAAGCTTCTGCTAAGACTGCTCGTTCCCGATCGGGGACGGGTGTCGATCGACGGTGAAGACATTACGGGCCTCACCTTCGACGATGCGCTCAAGGTGCGCCAGAAGATGGGCATGGTGTTTCAGGGAGCCGCGCTGTTCGACTCGATGACCGTCTACGAGAACGTCGCTTATCCTCTGCGTGAGCACACGACCCTCTCCGATGACGAGATCGAGGCGCGCGTCCGCGAGAAGCTCACGTTTGTGGATCTCGAGCCCGACAAAGTGATGGACCAGATGCCATCAGAGCTCTCGGGCGGGATGAAGAAGAGAGTGGGTATCGCGCGCGGTCTCGCCAATAACCCTGAGATCATGCTCTACGACGAGCCAACGTCGGGTCTCGACCCACTCACTACAGCCACGATCACTTACCTTATCATCAAGCTGCAACGTGAGCTCGGAGTAACCAGCGTCGTCGTATCACACGACATCAGGTCTGCGTTCCGCATGGCAAGCAAGATCGCGTTGCTCGCCAACAAGAAGATCGGATTCTTCGGGACTCCAGAGGAAATGACGGGCAGCGACGAACCATACCTTCGCGAATTTCTGGGCGGGTTTTGACATCTGTGATATTTTCTAGCCGATGAAGCGATCGACGTCGATTACGTGGGACCAGCTCAAGGTCGGAGTGCTGATACTCGTGGCGCTCCTCATCCTCGTGGTCGCCATCGTCAAACTCGGCGAAGCTGGCAATCTGTTCGGCAAACGCTATCGACTCGTCGCATTCGTCGCGAACGCGAGTGGCTTGCGCGTGGGGGGCCCGGTCACGGTCGCGGGACAGCTGGCGGGCAGCGTGAAGGACGTGCAGTTCCTGCCCCCCGACAACGACACCACTCGCAACCT
>DATCPG010000212.1:0-3167 GCA_036570225.1 Gemmatimonadaceae bacterium
ACCCATTTGCCGGGCACCATCACGTAGCGGAGCGCCTTGGTCATCCCAATCTCGGACGAGAAATACGCGCGAGTGGAAAGCTCGCGAACCAGCCCGAAGTAATGCGTAGGCCCAGCTTTCTGCGCTTCCGCGTCGATGTCTCGGAGCACCTGCTCGCGCTCCTTCTGCGGTAGCGAAGCGAAACTGTCTCCACATCGCTTCTGACACATTGTCCGGAACTCCTGCAGTCCGTTCACTACACGCTGTTGCGCGTCGGGCTCGTAGCAATCGCTGAGGAGGAGGTTGATCGCGGCGCCGGCGCCTGCCGCTTTCGCGCCTGGAGATGATGGCGTCGTTGGCAGCAGAGTATCCGCGATGTCCTCGATCAGCGACTGGTCGTCGAGCGTCAGAACTTTGCCGGCGGGTTTGGTCGAATCGCGCGCGCAGGCGATAAGAAAGCCATTGGATGTGACGAGCACACCACCGATCAACGCGGTGGCTGCCTTGACGGCTTCGCGTCGGTTCATCGGCGGCATGGGAGTCTCTCTTTCACAAGTTCTGCTTCGCCATCTCGCTCACGGCGTGATTCACCGCGCGCGCCGTGAGCGCCATGTACAGGATCGATGGGCTCTGGTTGCCGGTAGACGTCATGCACGCGCCGTCGGTGACGAAGACGTTCGGACTCGCGTGCACCTGGTTCCACTTGTTCAGAACCGACGTCTTCGGATCACTTCCCATGCGCGCGCCCCCCATCTCGTGGATGTCTAGTCCCGGAGGCTGATGGTTGTCGCGCGTCTCGACGTCGTGGCAGCCGGCGACCTCGAGCATCGCCTTCGCCTCGGTCTGCCAGTCCTTGATCATCTTTTCCGAGTTCTCGTCGTAGCCGACCGACGTGACCAGACGCGGAATTCCCCACTGATCCTTCTCGGTTTCGTGCAGACGGACGTGGTTCGCTTCCCGCGGGATCGTCTCACCCTGCATGTACATGTAGATCCCCCACGGGCCGGGCTTCGCGAGCGCATCCTTGTAGTCGCCGCCGACACGCTCTGTTGTCGGCTCGCCCCGCTTCCGGTATGCGCCAGTAAACGTGGTGTATCCTCCGACGAAATCCGTGTCCTGCTTTCCGACGTTGCGGAAGTTGACCAGGATGCATTCGGTGGGATTTCGGATGTAGAAGTACTTGTCTTCGAACCCAGCCATCTTCCCGCTCCCGCCGACGCGGTAGTTGTGGTGGCAGACATACTTGCCCAGCACGCCACTGTCGTTGCCGAACCCGTGGGGGAACCGCGACGACGTCGAATTGAGCAGGATGAGATTGGTGTTCAGAGCGGACGCATTCATGAACACTATGCGGGAGTGGTATTCGGTGACGGCATGCGTCTTCGCGTCGATCACCCTGACGCCGGTCGCTCTTCCTTTCGCTTCGTCGTAGATGATCGAATGGACCACTGAGTCAGGGCGAATGGTAAGGTTTCCGGTCTTAGCCGCCCAGGGAAGAGTGGACGCGTTCGAGCTGAAGTATCCGCCGTACGGACATCCGCGCATGCAGAGATTTCGCGCCTGACACGTGCCGCGCCCCTGCTCGAGATGGATGGCCTTCGGTTTCGAGAGATGGGCCCAGCGACCCTGAACCACGTAACGATTCCCGTAGTGCGCGTGGACGCTGTCGCTCAGATGCTTCTCGACGCAGTTGAAATCGAACGGCGGGAGATACTCACCGTCAGGCATCGCTTCGATGCCATCCCGGTTGCCGCAGACACCGATGAATTTCTCGACGTGGGAATACCACGGCGCCACATCGTCGTACCCGATCGGCCAGTTCATTCCGTAACCGAGTTTCTCGGGCGCGACGAATTCGTGCTTGCTCCAGCGCTGGCAGGCGCGACCCCAGATGATCGACTTCCCGCCGACCTGATAGCCGCGAATCCAGTCGAACGGCTTTTCCTGAACGTAGGGGTGATCGCGATCCTTCACGAAGAAGTGCGCGGTGTCCTCGCCGTAACCAGCGGCCTTGCTGATCAGGGGATTCTCCTTCAGCTGTTGGCGGGACATTGCGCCGCGGTGCGGGAGCTCCCATGGGAGGACATCCATTGTGGGATAGTCCTTGATGTGGACTACGTTGCGGCCGCGCTCGAGCACCAGCGTCTTGAGTCCCTTCTCGCACAGCTCCTTCGCCGCCCATCCGCCGGAGATGCCCGAGCCCACGACGATCGCATCGAAGGAAGTGACGTCAGTGGTCACAGAAGGGTTCCAATCAGAAGGGAAGTGCTGCGGGCGCCGCGGGGAGCGAGCCGGAAAAATACACCCGGGTGCATTTCACCTGCAACGTGCGGTCGTGCGCGTGCTGATCGCCGCTATTTCTTCCGCAGAAAATCCGTCGGGCCCTCCTTGTCGAGCAGAAGATTGGCCACGATCTGTTTGAGCTTCTGGTTTTCCTCGCGGAGCTCGCGCAGCTCGCGCGACTCGCTCTCCGCTCCGCCGCCGTACTTGCTGCGCCAGCGGTAGAACGTAGTCTGCGTGATTCCGAGCTTCCGACAAATCTGCACGGCAGGGGTCCCGCCCTTAACCTGGCGGAGTGCCTGCGCGACTTGCACTTCAGTGAATTTGCTTGGTCGCATCAGTCGGTCCCCCATCGATGCGTGCCATGACCGAAGATCTACCTGGCACGGACCCGCTCGCCCGGTAGATCTTCGCTGGGTCGACATCCGACCCGGACTGACATATGTGAATCAATTCGAACATTTCGTTCCCGGAGCCGGGCCGGAACCGGACAGTTGTCCGGTTCCGGCTGGCGCCCACTCTATGGCAGAGTGATGACGTTGTTGTTGCCAAGCGTCACGGCGCCATTCCGCGCCAGCGCGCGTCCTGTCAGCGTTACGTTGTCGTTCAGCGTGATACTGGACAGGGCGATCACATTGCCCTGCCATGCCGAGCCGACGCCGAGCGTGGCCGAGCTTCCAACCACGAAGTACACGTTCTTTGCCTGCGCGCCATTGATCAGAATGACGTTGCCGGCCGTCGTCAGCGTGCTGCCGGCCTGGAAGACGAATGTCGAATTCACATCGCCTCCGCCATCGAGTGTCAGATCGCCCGTGACCAGCATCGAGCTAGGTGAGCAGTAAACACCCGCGGCTTTCGTCGTGCTGCCGATGTTGACCGTGCCGACAACGTTTGCAGGTGGGCAAGGC
>DATCPG010000213.1:0-14622 GCA_036570225.1 Gemmatimonadaceae bacterium
ACCCTGGGAAGATTCCCGACTCGCTGACGCCGAGCATCGCGCGAGCGATCGAGAATCCAGCGGCCGTCCTGGCAAAGGCGTGGCCGATGGCGGCGACGCTCCACGCAATGACGGCGGTCGCCAATCCGCGACGCACACCGATCCAGTCCATCACGCGGCCGGCGACGAGAAAGCCAAACGCGTACGCAAAGCTGAACCACGAAACGATGTCGCCGTAGTCGGCCTCGGTCCAATGCAGCTCCCGCTGGAGCGTCGGCGCGAGGATCCCCAGCACCTGACGGTCGACGTAGTTGATCGTCGTCGCGACGAAGAGCAAGGCGCAGATCGTCCATCTGTACGACGGCGGGCTTGCTACGTCAGTCTTACCTTCCACCACTGATTCCTTCCCATAACCCATGCAGGTACGTCGCGCCGAGCGCGCGATCGTGGAGGCCGTAGCCTGGTTGACCGGTCTCGCCCCAGATCATGCGCCCGTGATCGGAACGGATCGGACCGGTAAACCCGATGTGGTGAAGCGCGTGGAGCACGGCATACATGTCGACGTCGCCGAACTCGGACGGGTGCGCAGTCTCTTGAAACGATCGTGCGCCTGTGCGCTTGATGTTGCGGCAGTGGGCAAAGTGGATACGGCCCTTAGGGCCAAGGCAGCGAACGATCGCCGGCAGATCATTCTTCGGGTGGGCCGCGAGAGATCCAGTACAGAACGTGATGCCGTTCGCGGGGCTGTCGACAATGTTTGTCACGCGCTCGAGCGCCGCGCCGTCGGTGATGATGCGTGGCAATCCGAAGATCGACCACGGTGGATCGTCGGGATGGAGCGCCATTTTCACCCCCGACGAAGCGGCAACCGGAACTACGCGCTCGAGGAAGTACGCAAAATTGTCCCACAGCCTGCTTTCATCCACCGATTTGTACGCGTCGAGAAGTCTTCCCAATTCGTCAGCGCTGTATGCGGTCGCCCAGCCAGGCAGGTCGGCCGTGCCGCGCGAGAGATCGATCCTCGAGAGCGCGGCGTCATCGAACGCGAGCGCGGTCGAGCCGTCGTCGAGCCGACGCTCGAGCTCGGTGCGGGTCCAATCGAACACAGGCATGAAGTTGTAACAGAGCACCGGCACGCCCGCGCGTCCCATGTTGCGGATGCTCTCGCAATAGTTGTCGATGACGCGGTCGCGCGTAGGGCGGCCAAGCTTGATGTCCTCGTGGACGGGAATGCTCTCGATGACGGCGAGCGACATATCGTGTCGCTCCACCTCCTCGCGCAGGGCGGCGATGCGATCGAGGGGCCACCTCTCCCCGACAGGGATATCGAACAGTGCGCCAACGATTCCGCGCACCGCCGGAATCTGTCGGATATATGCCAGCGAAATGGGATCGCTCGGCCCGAACCACCGAAACGTGATCATTCGATCCTTGTCTCCGTCTCGCAGCGGGTCGGCATCACCGCGCGCGGGCTTTCCGCGCCGCCGCTAGGAACTGCCCCGCCAGCGCGCCGATGGCCGCGTAATCACGCCGCGCGAGCGCGTCCTTCGATATGAGCTCGCTGCCGACACCCACGGCGGCGGCGCCGGCGTCGAACATCTCGCGCACGTTGTCGAGTGTCACGCCGCCCGTCGGGACAAGGGGAATCTCCGGAAACGGTCCGCGCAGGGCACGGAGATACGATGCGCCGCCGACGTTCTGCGCGGGAAAGATTTTCACCATGTCGCCGCCGAGGCGAAATGCGTGCAGCACCTCGGTCGGGGTGAGTGCCCCGGGCAGCACGGGGACCTCCGCGCGACGAGCCGCGTCGATCACTTCCGGCACGAGACATGGCGTGACGATGAATTCCGCGCCGGCGTCCACCGCGCGCCTTGCGCTATCGGCGTCCGTCACGGTGCCTGCACCGACGACCACGTTATCGCCGAAACGCTTTCTCACCGACGCGATTGCGTCGATCGCGCCCGGAACGGTCATTGTGATCTCAGCGACAACGAGCCCCGCTTCCACGAGCGCCTCCACGACAGCCTTCGCGGCGCCGGAGCTGTCGGCGCGGATCACCGGAATGATTCCGACCTCGCGAAGTGTCGATAAAACCGAAGATCGCGAGTGTGTCCTGGTCGTCATCGCGACACGCGCAGGCTCGTTCCGCGCAGGAGCTGGTCCACCTCGTTGCGCGTCACCAGGCAGAAATCGCCCGGGATACTGTGCTTGAGCGCGGACGCCGCGGTCGCGAACCGTACGGCGTCCTCCCAGCCGCGATTCTCGAGCCGGCTCACGATCAAACCCGCACTGAATGCGTCGCCCGCGCCGATGCGATCAACGACCTCGACCTCATAGAGGTGGGCGCGGTGAATCTTGCCTTCCGCCGCGACGATCGCGCTCCAGCCGTTGAGCAGTACCCGCGGATTCTCACGCAGAGTGACGGCCACAGCCCGAAAGCCGAATCGCTTCTCGAGAGCGAGTGCAACATGTGTGTAGGAATCAGCATCCATGCGTTCGTATGTCTCGGTCGTCTCGGAACCGATATCGAACACTACTCGCGTGTCTTCCTCGGTCGTCATGAGGACGTCCACGTGCTCCATCAGCGGCTCCTGCACCGCGCGCGCCTTCTCGGCGCTCCACAGCTTGCTGCGATAATTCAAGTCGTAGCTCACGGTGAGCCCAGCTTTCTTCGCCGCAAGTATGGACTCCGCGGTGACCTTCGCCGCGGAGTCGCTGAGCGCTGGCGTGATCCCGCTGACGTGAAACCAGCGCGCTCCGTCAAACACAGACGGCCAGTCGATGCTACCGGGCTTCACTCTGCTGATCGCAGACGCCGCACGATCGTAAAGCACGCTGCTCGCGCGAGGCGCCGCTCCGAGCTCAGCGAAATAGAGTCCCGCGCGGTCGCCGGATGTCCATTCCACATGCACATCAACGCCTTGCTCGCGGGCGCGACCGGCGATCATTCGGCCCAGCGCGTTTTCGGGGAGGCGCGACACCCAGCGCGATGAAACGCCGAGCCGCGCAGCCGCGACTGCGACGTTCAGCTCGCCGCCTCCGACATAGGCGTCAAAGGTGTGGGCCTGCTCGAGCCTCTGGAACGCCGGCGGGGTGAGCCGCACCATCGCTTCGCCGAAGGTGACGAGATCCATGCGCAATCTTACGTTCCGGCCAACCTGCTCACCAGATTCTACCGCATCATGTCCTTTCCAGCACTCGATTTAACGGACCGCGTCGCGGTGGTCGTCGGGGCGACGTCGGGCATCGGCAAGGCGATCGCACTTGGGCTTGCCGACGCTGGCGCTGATGTCGTGCCGACGGGTCGGCGCGCGACGCTGACCAAGGAAGCAACGCGTGAGGTGGAAGCCCGCGGACGCCGCTCACTGGCGATGGCTGCGGATGTAGCCGATGCCGACTCGCTGCAAGCGCTCGCCGACGCAACGATCGAGAAGTTCGGCAAGGTAGACATTCTCGTGAACGCGGCGGGCCGAACGGTAAGACGCCCAACGCTGGACGTCCCGGACGCCGAGTGGAACGAGATAATGGACACGAACCTGACCGGGATGTTGCGTGCGTGCCGGGTTTTCGGGCGCCACATGATTGAGCGGCGTTACGGACGCATCATCAACATAGGCTCGCTCACATCGGTCGTCGCGCTTTACGAAGTTGCAGCGTACGGTGCGTCCAAAGCGGGCGTGGCGGCACTCACGAAATCACTCGCGGTCGAATGGGCGCCTCATAACGTCTGTGTAAACGCGATCCTTCCCGGTGTCTTTCGGACTGCTCTCAACGAGGGGTTGCTCGACGGCACGAAGCGCGGCAGGGAGCTGCTGATGCGCACACCTATGAAGCGGTTCGGGCAGCCGCAGGAGGTCGCGGGTGCTGCCGTCTTCCTCGCATCCGAGGCGGCGAGCTTCGTAACCGGGCACCTGCTCGCGGTTGACGGCGGCTTTTTGGCGAGTGGTGTGAACCAGTAGCGATACTTATTCGTCCTATTGGTTGAGAGTGCACCGCCACCAACTAACCGACCATTTCAGAACGATGACTGCTCGAAATGCGACGGCGATGGCAGAGTTCTACGCCGCTCTGGCAGCACTGTTGTCGCCGGCCAGGAAAGAATCTGGCATCCGGGTGAAGCCAGACCCTGAGGTCACCGCCCGCATCAGGGCGTACATGGCGCTCACAATGGCAGAGCGTTACGGGGAGCACGGACCACCCTAAGTGGTTGCAGCGCGCCGCTGTTGCTGCTTTTGGCGACACTCACGCTCGTCTCGGGCGATAAGCAGACGGTGACTATGGGTCCACAAGTGCTGACAGACTTCCCGCAGCCGGAGATCGCCCACCTCGGGGAATAAATCGCGGACCTTCAAGGTCTCTATAGGATCATCACTTCCTCGAGACCGATCCACGATGCCACACACCCCCCCCGAATCCAGCGCTCATTCAAGGTACGATCAACCGCACGCCGACGAAGTCTCCGTTAGCGACGCAGCAGACATCGCGACCGATTCGGACGGCCTCGATCGCCGCAACTTCCTCAGCTGCATGGCGTGGGTCGGAACAGGCCTGCTGTGGACCATAAGCGGAGGCGTGCCTCGTTCGTCACGCCTGGGTGCTGAAACACCCGCCAAGGGACAACTCTTCTTCATGCAGATAAGCGACAGCCACATCGGCTTCGACAAGGCTGCGAACACCGATGTGACTGCGACGCTGCGGGCTGCAATCGCGAAGATAAATGCACTACCTGCGCAACCCGCATTTCTGCTGCACACGGGCGATATCACTCAACTTTCCAAGCCCTCCGAGTTTGACACCGCGGACCAGGTCCTCAGGGAAGCTCGCACCGGGAAAACCTTCTACGTTCCGGGAGAACATGATGTTGGAGTAGATGGCGGTGTGAGCTACCTGGAGCGTTACGGCAAGGGCGCACAGAAAGGCCGAGAGGGCGGCGGGTGGTATAGCTTCGACCACAGTGGGGTCCATTTCATGGGACTCGTGAACGTTCTCAATCTCAAAGCTGGCGGTTTGGGCTCACTCGGAGCCGAGCAGCTCGCCTGGATCGAACGAGACGTGAAGCATCTTTCGAGCAGCACGCCTATCGTGGTGTTTGCACATGTACCATTGTGGAGCGTTTATCCCGCCTGGGGCTGGGGCACCGACGATGGAGCTCGCGCACTCGGCTTCCTCAAGCGCTTCGGATCGGTGACAGTGCTGAACGGTCACATCCATCAGACAATGCAGAAGGTCGAGGGCAATGTTGCTTTCCACACTGCCCTGTCGACTGCTTTTCCGCAGCCGCGCCCGGGCACAGCACCTTCACCGGGCCCGATGGTTGTGCCGGCGGGGCAACTGCGGGATGTTCTTGGAGTGCGCGAAGTTCACTATGTGCCGTCGAACCGGCATCTGGCGGTTGTCGATCACACGCTTTCGGGAAATTCGCCGGACGCCGCATTTGCTGCCGGCGAGGCGGCCGCGAGGGCGCACGCGACCGCGCCCCAGTTTGCCGCGGGTAGAGTCTCTGGCGCATCCGGAACGAATGAGGTTACGATCGATAATTTCGCGTTCAATCCGAAGATCGTCTCTGTCACGGCAGGCTCCAAGCTGACGTGGCGAAATCGTGACGACGTGCCGCACAAGATCCAGAGTGCGGACAATCGATTCGTGGGCTCGCCACTGCTGGACACAAAATCGGTTTACTCAGTCGGGTTTGCTGAGAGTGGAGAGTTTCCGTATTTCTGCTCACTACATCCGGTGATGCAGGGGAAGGTCGTCGTAACGCGATGAAAGAGAGCTCGAGGTGAGGTTGATCCATCGTGCTGGCAAGTCAGGAGAGGCGGAGCGTGGAGAACGTGCCCAGGTTGGGAGGTTCGAACATGTTGTGCTTCCACACTTGTCCGCCGGCTTCACTCTCGCGATGTATCTCACCGGCAACAGAGCCGATGCGGAAGACGCTGTTCAGGAAGCCATTCTCCGCGCGGTCCGATATTTCCCAACACTCCGCGACGCCGATGCGCGCGCCTGGTTTCTCACCATCGTGCGCCGGGTCTGCTTTACGGCGTATCGCACGGACCGTCCGCAAGGAGTCGACATGATCTCGATCGATGCGATCGGCCCTCAACTCGTCGATAGTCATGAACAACCTGACATTGCCGCCGAGCGATTGCAGGTTCAGCAACGCGTCCGAGCTGCAGTCGACCAGCTGCCCCCGCTCCTTCGCGAGGCCATCGTTCTGCGAGAGCTTCAATCCTGCTCGTACGCCGAGGTTGCTGCTGTGACGGAGGTTCCGATTGGAACCGTCATGTCGCGCTTATCGAGAGCGCGGGCGCGCCTTGCTGATCTTTTGAGCGATGTCGTTGACTTTGGAGATGCCCTGTGAGCGACCGTCCTGACCTCGGGGCAGCGATGCGTGAAGCGCTCCCCGTTTACGAGGCACCAGCGTCGCTTCAGGCGTGGGCGCGGGAGGAGGCAGGCAAGCTTGATGAGGAGGCGTCGGGACAGCCTGAACAATCGGCTCGCCCTTCGATCTCGCGCGCTCGGCGTCTATCTCAGTGGCCGATCGCTGCTGGACTATTGATCGCGGCAGCAGCTGGGTGGGGCGCAGGTTTTCTGCGACCTGGAGCCGGAGCCACGTCGCCCACAAACGCGATAGCCACTCAGCTCGTAGATGCCCACGTGCGATCGCTCATGCCGGGCCATTTGCTCGACGTCGAATCGAGTGATCGGCACACTGTGAAGCCGTGGTTCGCCGGCAAGACAGATATCGCGCCGGTAGTAGTCGACCTCGGCGATAAGGGATTCCCGTTGCTCGGCGGCAGGCTCGATTACGTAGACGGTCACACGGCCGCAGCACTTGCGTACGGCCGACGCGGTCACACGATCAACTTGTTCATATGGAGAACTGTACCGGGTGAGACTGCTGGTGGATCGTTCTCCGTGAGAGGGTACAGCGTACTGCACTGGTCGAATGGCGGACTCAGCGCGTGGGCGGTGTCCGATGCTGCGCTCTCGGAGTTAGAAGCATTCCGTAACGCCTATCTCCATTAGCACGTATGCCAGCGACCGAAACTCACCCGATGAGTCAGGCTCAGGAGGAGCCACCGCCACGACGGGACGCGCTGTCGCCGCCTGTCCGCTGCTGGTGCTGCTCGAACAGCTGGCGATAAGTCATCACCTGCTGCGCGTTGAGAAGCCCCTCGATTTGCTTGTTGGTGCGATCCCTGATGGCGCGCGCCTGGGGCGATTGGCCTCCCTGACCGCCGCGACTCTCTCCGCCGCCAGTGCTGTCGGGTGGCGCACTACCCTGGCGTCCTCCGCCCCTTCCGCCACGCCTTCCACCCCGCTGACCTTCCGCATCACCACGCTGACCATCTCCGTTTATTCTGAGCGCCTCTATCTCCATCGTTTCGTCAGCGAGGATGGAGCGGATTCCAGTCTGCTGCGCGGAATCGAGCTTCAGTGTCTCCGTCAGCATCGCCATCCTCTGGTCGATCACCTGACGAGGATCCAGTCGCTCCCCGCCAGGAGCACCCTGTGGTTGCGGATCCTGCGCTTGCGCGCTGGCGCGGGGTGCGAGCGCGATACTCCCGGCAACGACCGCTACAAGCGCCAGACGCCAGGTGCTCTCTGGAATTTCCCGACTTTTCATCGCTTCCCGTTGGTATTTGTTGTGAGAGTCAGCCGAGCTGACGACTGCAGCCTTCCGTCAGAGTTATTCTACTCACGCGCTCATCATCAGAGTACACGCGAGAGGCGCGGGACCCACCCGCACCGCGAGTTGTGGCTCTCGTTAGCCGGGGTAAACACGCATTGCGTCGCCGGTGCGCTACCGGTGAGATTGAAAGCCGTGGAGAACAAAACCGGTAATGTGCGCGGTGTGCATCTCGAAGCGGATGCGGCGACGGGACTCAGAACTCTCTCGTGGTTTGAGGAGAGGCGGGCGGGGATCTGGGAAAAACAAGAGCTGACGCTGAGGGCGGACGAGACTCGCCCGATGATCGAGATGTATAAATTGGCGAACGAGCCGGACGACAATCGCGCGCATCGCAATGGATTCGATCGCCAAAGCTTTGTGCAATCGAAAGCAACCGTGTCGTGGAGGGGACCGAACGAATAGGAATCAGGTTTATACATTTGCATCAAACGCAAAGAGCCCCTGCAACGGGATCCGTCGCAGGGACTCATCTTGTCAGTCGGGGCGCCCGGATTTGAACCGGGGACCTCCTGCTCCCAAAGCAGGCGCGATACCGGGCTACGCTACGCCCCGAGGTCCGCGCAAGTTACTATATCCTGCCTCGAGCGCGCAACGCACTTAACAGAGCACGAAAAGCCCGACTCCGGTGACTGTTGCGGGCGGTGTTCTCGATGCTCGACTCCGCAAACGTTCCGCCAAGATCCGGCGCCTCGAAGTACGGATCGTATCCGAATCCTCCGCTCCCTCTCGGACCCTGGAGGACGCGCCCTTCGATCTCTCCGCGGCGCATTTCAACACCTAGATGGTCCGCGAAGGCGGCAACCGAGACGTATCTGGCACTGTCAGTGAACGCTTCGTGCTGCCGCGCCGCTGTCATTCGCGCGACTAGCTTGGCGTTGTTCGCCGCGTCCAGCGCCTCACGTTCCAGCCCTTCATTGCCAGACCACCGCTTGCTGTAGACGCCGGGCTCTCCATCCAACGCGTCGACACACATTCCCGAGTCGTCGCCGAATGTCGGCATTCCGCCAGAGATGTCGAAGAAATAACGTGCTTTCGCCAGCGCGTTCTCCTCAAAGGTGTCGAAGCGCTCCAGCTGGTCTTCCGCCAGAGTTTCCGGAAGTCCAAGGCTCGTCACATCGGTGACCTTCAGCCGAAACTCGGCGAAGATCTCGTGCAGCTCGCGCAGCTTGCCGGCGCTGCGGGTCGCGAGCAGAAAGACCTGATCGCTCACTCCGATAGCGCTTTGGTCTGTGCCGCATCGAGCTGCCGGATTCCTGCGATTGCCAGATCGAGGAGCTGGTCGAGCTGCGCGCGATCGAAAGTCCCGTGCTCGCCGGTTCCCTGCACTTCCACGAATTCTCCCGCGCTGCTCATCACGACGTTCATGTCCACCTCGGCTGTCACATCCTCGTCGTAATCGAGATCCAGGCGTGGCTCGCCCCCGATTACCCCGACACTCACCGCCGCGACACGCCGCTTGACCGGAGTGTGCGGAAGCTTTCCAGCGGAGACCATCCAGTCGAACGCGTCGACGATCGCTACGGACGCGCCGGTTATCGCGGCAGTGCGCGTGCCGCCGTCGGCGACGAGCACATCACAATCGAGCTTCAGGGTGAACTCGCCGAACTTGAAATCATCGAGCATGGCGCGAACACTGCGCCCGATCAGTCTCTGAATCTCCTGGGTGCGTCCGCCGAGCTGGGCGCGTTCTCTCGACGTGCGCGTGCGTGTAGCGCGCGGAAGCATGGCGTACTCCGCCGTGAGCCAGCCTTCGCCCTTTCCTCGCTTCCAGCCGGGAACGCCCTCCTCGACAGACGCTGTGCACAGGACTCGCGTCGCGCCGAACTCGATCAGGCACGAGCCTTCCGCGTATGGCGCGATACCGCGCTCGAAACTGATCGGGCGGAGCTCCGAGGCGCTGCGCCCTGTGCGCACTGGACTACTTTTTTTCACCTAGCTTTCCTATGATGGCGGTCGTCGATTGACCTGGTGTGAGTGGCACGACGACCACTCGGCCACCGCGACTTGTTACCTCGGATGCGCCCACAATCGTTGCCTCCGTATAGTCTCCGCCCTTAACGATGACATCGGGCTCGAGGAGCTTCACGAGCTCGAGCGGTGTGTCCTCGGAAAATACCACGACGAGATCGACGGCTTCGAGTGCTGCGAGAACGTAGGCTCGCTCGCTCTCGCTCCTGATCGGGCGATCGGGACCCTTGAGACGGCGTACCGACGCGTCGCTGTTGATCCCCACGATGAGCGCGTCCGCGGTTTCTCTGGCGGCAAACAGCAGATCGATGTGTCCGGGATGGAGGAGATCGAAGACGCCGTTGGTGAACGCCACCCGGTCCTTCCGTCCGGCTCTCCACCGTTTCGCCTCACCCCAGGTTGCAACTTTCGTCGCGGGTTGCCGAGGCTTCAGAGTGCGCTCACTGGAGTGAAGCAGACGCCTCGGGATGGAAGTGGATCACCTGTTCTTTCTTCATCGGCAGCTTGATGACCTCGTCGTAGTCGCTGGAGATGGTGATCGATCTCGGCGAGCGCACTATGGTGATGAGCTCAGCTCCTGGCGGAAGCTGAAGAGAGTCGGCGAGCGCCACGAGTCGGCGCGTGATCGCTTCGTCCGAGAGCGTAGTGGCGAAATTCGCTTCGGAGGTCATGGCATCCTTGAACTGGTAGCCTCGGAAGTAGACCTGACCGAAATCGATGGCGAAATAGACCGCGACCGCCAGGATGAGCAGCGGGAAGAGGCAGCCCAGCCGGCTCGCGCCGCGACGGTTTACCACTGCGACTGTGCTCCTTCGATGACGTCGTTCACGATGCGGTCTATCGCCTGTTTTCTTCCCGCGGGCTCGCCCCGCTCCTCGTACTGGCCTTCCGCAAGCAGACCCTTCCGCTGCCACAGTGTCTTGCCGGTCACCTGATCGATCATCTCGATGTCTACGACGAGCTGCAACTGCCGACGCGCTGTCGTGGTCTGCTTGTTGTTGGCGCTGTAGGCGATGGGAATGTCGGTTTCGTAGCGCTGGATCGTTCCGCGAACGATTGCATTGGCCTTTGCTTCGGAGGCGTCGCGAAGCCCAAGCCGGTCATGGAGCCGGGTTCGGAGCGCGTCGGTGAGCTCGCGCGGCAGCTCTGACGTTGCAGTCTGGTTATCGAACGGAACTATGGCGACCGTCCTTATGTGGGAGGGCAACCCGCCCCCCGTGAAGCCGTACGGGATGCAGGCAGTCAGCAGCACCAGGACAAGACTATAAGCTCCAAATGGACGCATCGAAAGATCCAGGTTCCTCCCGAATGACAGTGAGCCGCAAGGTTCGTCTGGCGCCGGGCGCCTGGAACGTCATGGTTCCGTCCGCTTCGCGCGTCAGGCTTTCCGTGATCTTACCATCGGAGATGTGGTCGAGCCCAACCAGCGTGTCTCCCTTGATCGCGACTCTCCATTGTAATGGACGCCCGATATCGGCGCGTGTAAGCTCACCGTCCACTTTCACCACCGTATCAGGAAGCGGCGGAATCGCGAGACGCCCAAGAGCGGCCCACATGAGTGGCGCAGGCGGTATGTAACGGCGCGCAAGGTTTGCGTGAGGAGTTCGCAAAGAATCCCCAATCAAAATAGCACCACCGACGCCAAGTCCGCCTCCGAGGAAGAAATCGAGACGCGCGCTGTCGGGCGCGGCGGTGCGAATGGATCCATCCCCACGGGCAGCGATATCGCCTTCCTGGTAATCCCACTTGAAAACGATATGCCGGTGGCCGCTCTGCATTGCAATCGACGGCAGCGCGCGATCGGGCGCGAGCACGCCTTTGAGCGGAGCCGCGCTGGGCGTGCAACCAGATACCACAAGCAGAGCGAAGGCGAGTTTTCTCATTGCGGATCGACCTTCGTGATCACGTCACCCTGCACGATCTTGTCGAGTACGTCGAATCCCCGTATCACGCGTCCGAATACCGTGTAGTGTCCGTCCAAATGCGGCTGCGGGGAATGTGTGATGAAATATTGGCTGCCACCGGTATCTGGACCGGAGAGCGCCATCCCAACGGCGCCTCGCTCGTACCGATGACGATTCATCTCGTCGCGTATGGCGTAGCCCGGTCCGCCGTTTCCATCATCCCGTGGATCTCCGTCCTGCGCGACAAAGTTCGGAACGACGCGGTGGAATCGCGTATTGCGATAGTATCCGGAGCGCGCAAGCGAAAGAAAGTTCGACACGGTGATCGGTGCGTCGGCCCCGAAGAGCTC
Source organism: Gemmatimonadaceae bacterium (assembly GCA_036570225.1). Taxonomy (GTDB): domain Bacteria; phylum Gemmatimonadota; class Gemmatimonadetes; order Gemmatimonadales; family Gemmatimonadaceae; genus UBA4720. The sequence goes on from DATCPG010000213.1 coordinate 11,895, forward strand.
GAGTCTGATCGGCCCACGCACAGTGTTGATGGTGGCGTTGACCGTCTTGCCAGCGTACACCGGCATGACGACCGCTTTCACAACTCCTTCGTACCATGCCATCGGCTTCGGAGACGCAGGCACGGCCGACCATTTGGCCCAGACCGGAAAATCCTTTCCCGCCGCGCGCTCCAGCGGATCGGAAGGAACGGGCAATTGGGCAAGGTGCTGACGCCAGGTCAGGTTGAGCGAGGCGCTGTCCTTTTTCCAAAGTGCGCCGACGTACTGGATTGCGGCGAGCCGCGCATCGTTGGCGGAGTCTCGACTTGCCAGATTGTAGCTCGTCAGGACTGCTGACAGATCTGCGGCCGAGGGTCTATCCGCCAACACTCCGATCACGGTTGCTCTGACGTAGAAGTCCGGGTCTCGAAGCCCATTGATGAGCAACGCATGCACGGTGTCCTCGAGCGCCAATCCGGCCGATGGCGCGAGCGCGGCGTAGGCTGACTCGCGCACCTGCGCGTCTGGGTCTTGCGTCAAAGGCGCAGCTCGCGAAAACGCAAATGCCCGATCGAGAGTGTCGCCGGACGCAGATGCTACGGCTGCGCGCAACCGCCAGTCGGGCGCCGAGGCCCATGCGTTGAGCTCTGGCGGTCTGAGTCCAGCTCGCGCGGCGGATGCAAGCAGTGATGATCGGTACACGATTGAAGTATCGAGGGCCCACAACGCGGGAAACTCGGTTGCGTCCTTGGCCAGGACCGTTCCCAGGCTTTGGGCGGCCGCGATTCTAACGTTGGGATCCTGGTCGTGCGCCGCGTACACGAGCGCCGCCTTTGCCGGGGGCCCGTAGGTACCGATGGAGCGAACTGCATTGATTCGAACGTGGGCATCCGCGTCGCCAACGAGCCTGGCGAGGACACCGAACGCCTTGACGCCGAGTGAATCGCCGGCGGCCGACTTTGCGAGACCGCGCGCGATCTCTGCTCGTGCAAGCATGTTTCCGCTTAGAGAATCATCGTACGGTGCCGACGACTGGGCGCGACGGTCGGCGTTCGTAAATCGCGGAACTATTGATGGTGTGGCCTCGAGCTCGATGAGGTCGCGAACTCCTCCCGGCGCGCGGGTGCGCGCGATCGCGTATGCGGCCGCCCAAACTACGGATGGGTGAAGCGCGTGCAGATATCGCTCGAGATCCGTGATCGGTACAGGCCGCAGCTTCGCGGCGGCCAGGAGCAACTGAATCGCGATGTCGTCATCGCGCCGGGATTTGAGTCCCGCAGCATTTAGTCCCGCAACAATTGCCGCACGCGCAGGCGCGCCAATCTCGCCAAGAGCCCAGGCGGATTCGCGCGCGATCTCGTGATTTGCAGCGAGTGCTGCGCTCAGGTCGACGATTGCAGCAGTGTCGCGCAGAAGTCCGAGTGCATATGCAGCGTTCGCGCCGACCGTAATGTCGGGATCCTTTAGCAGGCTTCGGAGCCGGGTAGCTCCGGGTTTACCGACCTCCGCGCCAACCTGGCCGATCGAGAGTGTCGCCGCCGCTCGCAATGGCTGCCACTGACTCGACAACGCACGCTCGACGAGAGGCATATCGAGCTGACGCATGTCCGCCATCGCCAGCAGCCGCGCGTAGAGACTGATCTCGTTCGCTCCGACAGATGCCGGCAGCTTTTGTGCGCTCGCTGGCGCAGAGAGCGCCAGAATCAGAACGCCAAGTAGAGCTCTACCTGGAAATCGCATTTTCCAGCAGTTTGCGGAGGGAGTCCGGCAGCGTCGTCAATCGGGAATCGCGAGTGAGTGAAGCGAGCTTCGTAGATGCCGTCACGAACTTTTCTCCTGTTTCGGCGTTCGTTATCACGTAGTCGAAGGTCAGCGTGCGCGATCTCACATCGCTGATCCTCGTGGTCACTCGAATCAGATTGTCGTATCGCGCGCCGGAATGAAATCGAAGGCTCGCCTCAACCACAGCGAGCGTGACATTCTGCCGCTCGAGCTCGGCGTACGGAGTGCCCAAAGCACGAATGAACTCGGTCCGCCCGATCTCGCACCAGATGAGATAGTTCGAGTGATACACCACCTGCATCTGATCGGTTTCGGCGTACCGTACCCTGAATTCGACGGTGTGAGCCGTACCACGATTGGATTCGGAAGTCATGTGCGGGGGAAATCCGAAAATGCCCCTCTCACGCCGCTTTGTAAAGGCTTCGCCGGGACGCTAACTTGTGCCGTGCTCAACGGTCCCTGCTACATCGTATCCGACGCGCACCTCGGAGTTGCGAGCCCGCAGATCGAGCGCTCGTTCGTAGCCTTTCTGCGCGGTCTTGCAGGCGAGGCGCGATCGCTCGTCATCAACGGCGATCTCTTCGATTTCTGGTTCGAGTGGAAGACGGTAATTCCGCGCAAGAGCTTTCGCGCGCTCGCGGCGCTCGCGGAGCTCAAGGATGCCGGCCTCGACATTGTCTGGGTCGCGGGAAATCATGACTGCTGGGGCGGTGAGATACTTCGACAAGACGTTGGCATCTCCTACCTCGTCGGTCCGTGGGAAGGAACCATCGCCGGCTGGAAAGTCAGGGTCGAGCACGGTGACGGATTGAGAGACAAGGAGGATCGCGGCTACCGGTTGATTCGGCCCATCATGCGGAATCCACTCGCCATCAAGGCATTTCGGCTCGTGCATCCGGACTGGGCAAGCAGTCTCGCCCAGGGTAGCTCGAATGCGAGCAGAACCTACAGAGCGAGAGACGAAGGC
>DATCPG010000214.1:0-3102 GCA_036570225.1 Gemmatimonadaceae bacterium
CGCTGCACATGACGGTGCAGACAGCTGTCCTCATCGAGACTCTCGCCGACCTCGGCGCTGACGTGCGCTGGGTGTCGTGCAATATCTTCTCGACGCAGGACCACGCCGCCGCGGCAGTAGTCGTCGGCAGGAAAGGAACGCTCGACAACCCGCAGGGCACGCCGGTGTTCGCCTGGAAGGGCGAGACGCTCGAGGAGTACTGGTGGTGCACCGACCAGGCGCTCGTCTGGCCGGACGGCTCTGGTCCCAATCTCCTTCTGGACGACGGCGGCGACGCAACGCTCCTCGTGCACAAAGGCGTCGAGTTCGAGAAGGCTGGACGCATTCCGAAGTTCGATGCCAACAAGGACTCTGAAGAGTACGGATTCATCCTCGGTCTTCTCCAGCGGGAGCTCGACAAGGACCCGCAGCGGTGGGCGCGGATGTCGAAGGACTTGCGTGGTGTCTCAGAGGAGACGACGACCGGCGTGCACCGTCTCTACCAGATGATGGAAGCCGGCACACTGCTCTTCCCCGCGATCAACGTCAACGACTCGGTGACGAAGAGCAAGTTCGACAACCTGTATGGCTGCCGTCACTCGCTGACCGACGGTATTCTGCGGGCATCGGACGTGATGCTCGCAGGAAAAGTCGCGGTGATCTGCGGCTATGGCGATGTCGGTAAAGGCTGCGCCCAGGCGCTGAAGGGACAGGGCGCGCGGGTGGTCATCACGGAGATCGATCCGATCTGCGCACTGCAGGCAGCGATGGAAGGTTATCAGGTGACGACGCTCGAGGACGTTGTGAAGACCGCTGACATCTTCGTCACGGCCACCGGCAACATGAACATCATCACCGCGCAGCACATGGCGCAGATGAAGGACAAGGCGATCGTCGGCAACATCGGCCACTTTGACAACGAGATCGACATGGCCGGGCTCAAGAAGACCAAGGGCATCAAGCGCGTGCAGATAAAGCCGCAGTACGACGAGTACGTGTTTCCTGACGGACACAGCGTGATGATTCTCGCCGAGGGGCGGCTGCTAAATCTGGGTTGCGCGACGGGTCACCCGAGCTTTGTGATGTCAGCTAGCTTTACCAACCAGGTGATGGCGCAGATCGAGCTGCACACGAACTGTGACGCGTACGAGTGCAGAGTTTACACGCTTCCGAAGCACCTCGACGAAAAGGTTGCGCGGCTGCATCTCGACAAGCTCGGGGTCAAGCTGACGAAGTTGTCAAAGGAGCAGGCGGATTACCTCGGCGTTCCGCCCGAGGGTCCGTTCAAGTCTGAGCACTACCGCTACTAGAGGAAGAAAAGCAACGGAACACTACCGGCCGAGGGCGGTGTGCGAGCCGGCCGGTGGCTGCGGGCCTGAGCTACTTCGGGCTACGAGCGGTCGTGTCGGTCGAAAAGAAAGGGGATTTCACCACCGGCCGGTTCTGGGAGTACGAGCGCTTGGTGAGCAGGGCCACGGTACTGTCGCGCCCTACCCAGGTGTCCACAGAGGTCGAGTCGAGTAGCTTGTAGCGACGAGCCAGCTCCGCGCGATACCACTTCGCGCTGAGGAGCGGAACGGTGACAATCGTCACGTCCCTGCGGGTGCTCTCGACCTGCTGCAAATACCAGAGCGGGTACGTGTCGTTGTCGCCCAGCGCGAGCATTACTCCGTTCGGCGGAACTTTCGAGAGCATCTCACCCGAATCGATTCGGGCGCGCGCCTCGACCGCATCCGTTCTGCGATCCACCGCCGTCCAATTGAGGATCAGCGGCGCGAAGGGCAGAACTATGGCAACCATGTTGAGCGGCGCCCTCAGCAGCCTCGACAAGCGTATCGCGCCGAACCCTGCCCAGAGTCCCCAGCAGATGAACGCGAAGAAAAAGAAATAATCTCTCTCACGCGCTTCGTGCGGGGCGTTGGCCGGGAGGACTCCGATGCCGAACGAAGGGCTCGCCTTGAGATTCAGATAGATCACCACGCCGAGCGTGGTGACGATGAAGAGAAGAAACATCGCGCGCCAGCTCCGGCGGTCGGTGTTCCGGTGGGCGAGGCATCCTGCGACTCCCATCAGCGCGTAAAGTATGGTGATTGGTGTGCGCCACCAGCTCGGGGGCGCGTCCGGCGCGAGGCCCTTGGCAAACTGCCAGTCCGCGTACTCGAAGACGTTCCCCAGCTGCAGATAAAATGGCGCCTGCCGCGGCCACAGGGACGGAACGTCGTACTGCCGCCGCATGATCACGTCGACGAGCGCGCTCAGCGTCGAAGGATTGCCTTGATTGATCGCGGGATCGTGGCGGGCCCTGAAGTACAGGAACAACGCGCACGTCATCCCGATGAGCGCGACGATGATCGACCCTCGCATCAACTTTGCAAACGAGTGGCTCTCGCGGCGACCATCGACGTGTCGGCGCCCGACCGGTATCGCAAAGTATCCGTCCTGCGTGCTGAACACGAGCAGAATGGCGCTCGGGAGCACGAGGAGCGCGGTGAGATGTAGCGACCACGCGAGCCCCGCGAGATAAGCCGTAAGCAGACTCCACCTCATGTCCGATCTCTCGCCGGCCCGGTCGCCAGCCCAGAGAATGAGGGCGCCGAACAGCAGCGCGATCGCGTACACTTCGGTCTCGGTCGCGCTCATCCACACGGTCGACATCAGTCCCGCGGTGATTCCCGCCGCCGTTGCGCCGAACCCGTCTTCTGTCCACTTCGCAAACAGACTGGCGAAGATCCCGCAACCGACCGCCGTCGACACCGCCGAAAGAAGATTGATGGCGCGGGCGAAGCCGAACACGCCGGCGAACAGCACGCTCCAGACGTTGCCGAGCAAAACGTAAAGTGGCGTTCCCGGCGGATGCGGAATTCCAAGCGCGTGGATGGCCGCAAGAAACTCACCCGAGTCCCACAACGTTACTCCGGGCGCAAGAGTGAGCATGTACACAAACAACAGGATCGCGGCCGTCGTCCAGCCCGGCGAGGGAAAGCGTCTTATCGGTCGTGCCCCAGTAATGAGTAACCCGTCAAAATTACCTCAGCGGCTCGCGAGGTGCCCTAATCGGACAGCAGCTCCGATTCCTCGGGAGTGAGCGCCCAGGCGGCATCGAGCGCAAGACGATTCGGCCGC
>DATCPG010000215.1:0-8278 GCA_036570225.1 Gemmatimonadaceae bacterium
ACCTCGCTCTCGACGCTGATCGTTCCCCCGTGCGCCTCGACGATCCCCTTCGCGATCGCGAGCCCGAGTCCGACGCCGCGACCATCGCCGCGCTTCGCCTGCCAGAACTTTCCGAACAGTCGGGGAATCTGCGCGGGTGGAATTCCGGGCCCGGTGTCGATGACCGAGCACTGCACCCTGCCGTCGGCACGAATAGCGGAGAGAGTGACCGTCCCACCAGACGGAGTGAATTTCACTGCGTTGCCGACGAGATTCGAGAAAACCTGCAGCACTCGCGCCGGGTCCGCGCGCACGGCGGGTAGATCCGCCTCCGCGCTCACCTTCAGCGTGAGCCCCTTCTCCTTCGCGATCGGCTCTAGCATCTCCCGCGCTTCGTACAGCAGCTCCGACACAACCGATTTGCGCGGCGCGATCGACAAGCGTCCTGCTTCGATCGTTGTGACGCTGAGGAGATCCTGAATCAGGTGATTCATCCGTTCGCCCGCGCGGGCAATGATGCGGAGCTGGCTCCTCCGCGGCGCGTCGGTCCCGGCGGTGTCGATCAACAGCTCGGTCGCCATGTGAATCGTGTTGAGCGGATTGCGGAGATCGTGCGCGACGATGCGAAGGATCTCCTCGCGCGCGTCGATGATTCCCTGCGCCTCGCCGTACATCTGCCCCAGCGTGACGCGCCCCACTTCATTGGTCACCACTCGGCGAATCATGTCGGTGACGGAAAGTGCCAGCACTCCCGAGAGGACGACACCGACGAGCGCGCCACCCGCAGCGTATACGGGCAGCCAACCAAAAGCGGCCGCCACCACAAGGCAAAGTGCGCCGAGGCCAGCGGTCATTTCCACGGCTGAACGAGTGAGTCGGAACGCGCCCGTGAATGCGAGGACGACGCAAAGCGCCGCGAAGGTCGTCGCGAGTCCGGGCGGTCCAGCGAAAGGATCGGCGCCGAGCTGACTCAATCCCAGGCCGACGACGAGAAGCGTGGCGTCGGCAATCGGGAATGCCCGCCGCAGCCAGGACTTGTACCAGTCACGCCGGAGAAGCACCAACACTGCCGCCGAGTACGTCATCCACACGAGCGACGCGCCCAGACTGCCGATCGTCGGCGGAGAGAGAGTCGCTATTTTGCTCAACGCCAGCCGCCCGATTACGAAGAGAGCGAACACTCCGGCGGCCGCCACTCGAAGGTACGCAAGCTTCAGCTCCGCGCGTCGCGCCTCTTCGAGCAGACTTTTCTCGATCGTGGCACTGAGCTGCGCCGCGGACTGTTTCGCGTGCAGCGCCAGCTGCACTGACTCCGCGATTTCAGCCGCGAGCGCTTGTCGAGAATCGAGCATGTTGTTCTGCATCGAATGCCCCGCAAGGATCGAGGTTTAGGAGTATTTCTGGAACGTCTCCACTGTGGTGTAATCCGGCGTGCCCGAATCGTCAGTGAAATGCGTCACCGTAGTAACCTGCAGCAGGTTCGCCGCAAGGGACAGCAGACTACGAGCTCTCATTGGACACTCCTTTGGAAGGACCGGTCGGGCGTCCAGACCCCGGCTACAGATGAGCTTTCAGGAAACCCAATATAGGAGCGATGGCGCAAAGAGCGAGAGGGAAAACCCCCCAAGCCTCACCACCGTGAATTCTAGCCCTGCCCCGCAATCAATCTCTGGAAACGCGGATCGTTCTGGAGATTCTCCCACCACCAGGGCCTTGCTTTGGAGAATCCACCCCGGTGTTCGGGGTGGTCCGTGAGATATCGCTGCAGAATATCGACTGCCTCCTTCTTGTCCCCTATTTGCGCGCGAACGAACGCTTCGTATCCCATGAGCTCGCCCCGGGGATCGATGGTTCGGTCTGGACGCGCGCGAACGAGGACGTGGCGAGCGCTGTCCATCAGTCCCGCGCGTCCCAGCACGTCCGCGACAACTATCTCTCCCTCCCGCCGGTAGTATTCCCGTTCCTGGGGCGGTGCCGAATTCGCGAAGTCTGAAGCTCTCCGCCACGCTTCGGCAGGATCTCGGCTCATTCCCTTTGCCGTCAGAATCCACAGACGGCAGCGCTTCGCCAGCGGGTTCTGCGCGAACCGCTCCACCAGTGCGTCACACCACTTTTCCGCATTGGGAAACGCTCCGAGGTCATAGGACGTGACGTACAGCCTCCAGAGTATGTCCGGCGCCGAGGCGAGATAAGCGTCCGCGTCATACGCGCGCTGCGCCAGATTGTGGGACTCGACCGCGTCGCCCTTCACGTATTGGATCCTGCTCAGCATGTACAGCGCGCCAGCCTGGGTGGGATTCGCCGCTATAGCTGCCCGCAGATCTTTTTCCGCGGCCGCTACGCGGTCGTCGATCTCGCGCTTGTCCGGGACAAATCCGCGGCTTATTGGATCTACGCGCAGAGTCCCACGAAGCTCGAGTGCGTCGGCGTTCCGGGGATCCAGCGCCACTGCGCGGTTGGCGTGAGCGAGTCCGACGTTGATCCATCTTGCGGCGTCGCCGGGATCGTTGGTCATCAATGCCAGCCGCCGCGCAATTTTCCCGCGCAGTACTATTGGCTCCGTCCACGTGGGATCGAGCCTCTCCGCCTGCGTGAGCAGAGTGTCGGCGGCGAGGAGCTGGTGCTGCGCGCCGGTGGTATTTCCGCCCTGGTCGCTCGCGTCGGCATCCTTGCGCATCCGCTCCGCGCGCTGAACCAGCGACCATGCATTCGGGTTCTCTGTGCCGGTGCGCAGCGCTTGCAGCCGGATCTCGTTGCCCAGCCATTCCCGGAGCATCGGCGACAGCTTGTCCGCGAGCTTCGTCGTCAACGCGAGCGGATCGCCGAGCGGAGCCACGACAGAGGCATCATTGCGCTCCACATCGCTGTTCCCATCGACGAGGTGCATCGTGACGCGGACATTTTTTCCTTCCGGTGCGACGCTGCCCTCGACGAGAGTCCCGACCTCGAGCACGCGAGCGATGCTGTCCCGCGCCACGTCCTTTCCACGAAACTGGTTGATTCCCGACGACGAGATTACGTCCAGAGCGCTGACGCGACTGAGCTGGTCCGTCAGTGACTGCGTGATACCGTCGGCCAGGTAGCCGAGGTGCTTGTCGCTGCTCAGATCCGTAAAATTGAGCACGGCGATGCGCTGTGGTCGGAAGCCACCGGCACTCGAAGATGTCTCGTGCTTCGCCCCCCACAGAAAGCTTCTTCCCGCCCACGCCGCGCCGCTGATCACCAATATTCCCAGCGCTGCCGCGATCGCGATCACGCTCCGGCTCGCCTTGCTCGTCGCCGCTCTACCCTGGCTCCGACGTCCCGTGCGACGTCCGGTGCCCGATACCGATCCGCTGGACGCCTGGAGTGCGTTGGCAAACTCCGCGGCGGTCGCGAATCTGTCCGCGGGGACTTTTTCCAGTGCGCAAAGCACCGCGTCCTCTACAGCTTCGGGTATCGACTGGCGTACGACGCTGAGCGATGGCACCTGGTCGAGCGAATGTCGCGCAATCAGCGCCTGCGTCGTACGTCCCGTGAACGGCGGTTGTCCGGCGAGCATCTCGTAGAGGACGCAGCCGAGGCTGTAGATATCGCTCCGCCCGTCGAGACCTGGGTCCGCCATCCCTTGCTCGGGACTCATGTAGGTCGGGGTTCCCAGGGAGACACCCGTCGACGTGAGCCTCCCTTCTCCCACCGAATCCACTGCACGGGCGATCCCGAAATCGGCTACCATCGCCTGTCCGTCCTCGAGCAGGATGTTCTCGGGCTTGATGTCGCGGTGTATTATCCCATGCCGATGCGAGTGGTCGAGCGCGCTAGCGACTTCACAGGTTATGCGCAGCGCTTCGTCAACGGGCAGCTGGCGCTCACGATTGAGACGCGCGCGAAGAGATTCGCCAGCGACGTATGGCATGACGTAGTACAGCTCGCCGTCGGCCTCGCCGGAGTCGTAAATCGGAAGTATGTGCGGGTGACTGAGGTGCGAGGCGAGGTCTATCTCGCGACGGAATCGCTCCGGACCGAGGGCAAAGCCCACATCGGCCAAGAGGACTTTGACCGCTACTTCCCGATTGTGCTTGAGATCCTTGGCTAGGTATACAGTAGCCATCGCTCCGTGACCGAGCTCGCGCTCGATCTCGTAGCGGGGTGCAATGGCGTTGCGAAGGCGCTCGAGCGACGTGGCCATGCCTGCGGGCGTGAAGAGGTCGAAGGCCTACTATATGGCTGTTTACCACTCCCCGCCAGACTGAAGACCGCCGTTGAGGCGCCACCAAATTCTCTTGACAGGCTTTCCAAATCAAATAGTGTTGAGGCCGGTAAACATTTTTTTAGGACGGGACCGGCTCGTACCCCTGGCTTCCGGAGGCTACCTTGCTAAGAGCTCGCTTTTCCTTCCTTGCCGCCTCGCTTTTTGCTCTGGCGCTGGCGGCCTGCTCCGAGAATCCAAACGAGCTGAAGTCGTTTGTGGGTCACCGGACGTCCCTTATTCAGCCGCCAACGACGCTCGATCAGGGCATCGTAGACATCCTCGGTCTCTTTCCCAAAGGACTGGAAACAGCGGCAACGACGCGCTGGGGAAACGTCAAACAGAAATACGCGGCCGGCCTTACGGATCCGGCCCAGATGACGGTCGCAAAACAGATGCTGTTCGAGTTATCCGATTGGGTCAATCAGAAGACTCCGAATATGGATAACCCGACGACTGGCGAAACGAAGACGGCGGCAGCCGCGCGAGCAGTGCTTTACATGGCGTTGTACGTCTATGGGGGTCCGACAACGACTCCACCGCCGGCCAGTGTCACCGCCGATAACGCTGTCGGAGTGGTAACCCCGACTGCGCCCGCGACCATCGTTACTCCGACGAAGCACGCGGGGGTCCAACTCGACGCGGGAAGCGTCGCTGAGAACACCATCATCGTTGTGACACAGACTGCGACGTCATACCCTGACGATTGCACCGGCCCCTTGCAGACGAAATTCTGTCAGTATCCGCAGTTTTATACGTTCGAGATGTTCCCCCACAAAACTCTGCTCAAGCCGGCGACGTTCAATGTGTGCCACGTGAACGTACCCGGCGAGCGGTCGCTCCTGCCGGGCGCGAACCACAATCATTTCAGGTTGGCCCACCCGCTCCCCGCGAATCCCGCGGACCGTACCCCTGGCAGCACCATCAGCGAGGGGGATGGCGAAAGCATCGAGATGCTCCAACTGGTGCCCCAGTCGTTTTCGACGTGCGAGAACAGCGCCTACCTCGGGGAGCCCGTTGTCACAGTTGGCGCGCTTGGAATCCTCTCCCACCTCGCCAAGGGACTACAACATCTCCTTTCCCCGAAGATGGCCTACGCAATTGATTTGGGCCTTGGCGGATTGTCCAAGAGCATGAGCCCGTTCAACGACGTGGATCCGGAAGGACGGCCGGATCGCGTGGTACAGTCTGTGAGTGTCGCATCGACTTCGCTCCGCCCTGGTAATCATGCATCGGTCAGCTTCAGTATCGGGAATATCGGGCGCGCGATAGCGAGACCGGTCCAGGCAACCATCAGGCTCACGCAGCCAGCAGTTGAAGGAGAGGGTGGCGTGGATGTCGAACTGGCTTCGCTAACAATTCCTTCCATCGCGCCGGGCAAGGTTTTCAGCATGAACGATTTCGATGTCATAGTTCCGGCGACCATCCCGGACGGATCGTACAGTCTTGGCCTGGTCGTCGGCGACGAAGAAGTCTTTCCTGACGTATCTCTCGACAACAACGCGGCGGGAATTCCTGTCAGTGTAACAACCGTTCGCGACCAGATGATTCGAATCACCGCACAGATCGATGGGAGGAGCCAGCTGATTCTGCGCGGAAACACAGCGCAGTGGCACCATTTCGATTATACCGCGCCCGGTCTGTGGTTCGCCAACGCTCCCACCACCGTCAATGGATACGACTGGTACCCGAGCTGGCCGAATGGTACGGGCAGCGGCAGCACCTCGAGCGTGCTCGAATCGGTTTCTCCCGCGCTACCCGCGTCCCCAATCCCGGTTGCGCTGGCGCTCATAGAGGGTCGCGGATCGGTCACAGTGGTGCAGCAGCCGACAGCAGATAATAGCTACACGACCGTAATCGACTTCAACGACAACGAGTTTGGTGGCGCCGTTTTCTACACAGTCGAGGTCTGGTTTGCGTCCGTGGCGTCGCCGTAGCTCAGGGACGCTTCAACGCGCTAAGCTCTGGGTCCCGCGATCCTATCCAAGTCGTCCAGGCCCGCCAGAACGTCGCGGGGTTTTGATCCATCCGGCGGACCAAGGATGCCCGCCGAATGCAGCTGATCGATTATACGCGCCGCTCGGCCGTACCCGACTTTTAGTCGACGCTGCAGCAGCGACGTCGAGCCCTGCTGGTGCTGGATGACGACTTCCGCCGCCTCGCGGAATAGCTTGTCGCGATCGGCGTCGTCGTAGTTGTCGTGCTCGCCGCTCGCTTCCTCGGCTTCCTTCTTTCGAATGGACTCGATGATGTCTGGCTCCGTCGACGTCTCCTCGAGGAACAGTCCCTGCGCCTCGAACGCGGCCTTCCGCTGCTCGCGCCGCAGCTCGTACCAACCCATCAGGCGTTCCGTGTCTTCGCTGGAGATGTAAGCCCCCTGAAGACGCGACGGCTCTGATTTGCCCGGCGGAATGAACAGCATGTCGCCGTTGCCCAGCAGAGCCTCGGCGCCAATGCCGTCGAGGATGGTCCGGCTATCGACCTGCGATGCGACGCGGAACGCGATTCTGCTCGGGAAGTTCGCCTTGATCAAACCCGTGATGACGTTCACGCTAGGACGCTGCGTCGCGAGAATGAGATGGATCCCGATTGCGCGGGCCTTCTGAGCGAGCATCGCCAGCGGCGTCTCGATCTCGCCCTGCACCGTCATCATCAGATCTGCGAGCTCGTCGATGATCACGACGACGTACGGGACGATTCCGCCCTTGTACTCGAGATCCTCGAACGCGACGTCATTGCGCTTGGCGTTCTTGAGCGTGGTGCCTTCCTGAACCTTGCGATTGAAATCCTGGATGTTGCGCGCACCGTTCGCCGCGAGTAGCTCGTAACGATCCTGCATCTCGAGCACCGCCCACTTGAGCACGGCTGCGGCGTCGCGATTATCCGTTACAACTTTATGGCGCAGGTGTGGAAGGACATTGTAGACCGACAGCTCCACCATCTTCGGATCGACCATCAGAAAGCGCAGCGTCTCCGGCGTGTGCCGATAGGCGAGACTCGTGATGAGCGTGTTGATGCAGACAGATTTTCCAGAGCCAGTAGCGCCCGCGATCAGAAGGTGTGGCATCTTCGCGAGGTCCGCGATGACTGGACGGCCTTCGAGGTCCTTACCGAGCGCGATGGGGAGAGCGAAGCGGGCATTCTGAAAATCGCGCGACTCGACCAGCTCTCGGAATGCGACCATCTCCGGGTTCGGATTGGGCACTTCCACTCCGACGGCGCCCTTTCCCGGAATCGGGGCGACGATGCGGATGCTCTGCGCGCGCATCGCGAGCGCTAGATCGTTCGACAGATTCGCGATCTGCCGGACCTTCACACCCGCGGCAGGCGCTACCTCGAACTGAGTGACCACGGGTCCCGTGGTGCGCCCGACCAGCTCACCTTCGACTCTAAAGGTGCGCAGCGCGTCCATCAGCTTCACACCCATCGCATCGAGCTCGCGCTTGCCTACGTCGGCGTTGCGCGGGGGCGGCGGAGTGAGAAGATCCGACGAAGGAAGATCCTCATCGGTGAAGTCGAGCGAGTCAACGTCTCTGGAATCGATCTCGGCCCCAACCTTCTCCGCGCGGTGCGCGGCCTGGGAGGCTTTGCTCTTTCTCTCTTTCTTCTTCTCGATCGGCAGGAGAGGATCTTCGGGGGACGACACATCGTCCATCAGCGAGAGATCGATCGCCGGCATTTCTTCCGGCGACGGGTCCAGGAATGTCGCAACACTTACTTTGTCCGCGACGATGATCTCCTTCGCCGGATCGAGTCCCGCCTTTTCTACGGGAGTTGGTGCGGTTCCGTCGAGGTGCACGACGCGCCTGCCGACAACCACTCGGACAGGATTCCACGAGAGCGTCGCGGCCATCAGTGCGCTCAGAGAGATCGCGATCAGGATCCACGCGCCAGCCGCACCGGCGAACTGAAGAACGTAGAACGCCGCAAAGGAGCCCCAGATTCCCGCGAGCGCGGTCGCCTCACGCAATCCACCCTGGGCGAGCGCAAAGATTACCGGCAGGAGAAGCACCATGCCGAGCAGGAAGACCATCCACGATCTGTCCTTGCGCTCGCCGAGCCGCCCGAAGA
>DATCPG010000216.1:0-14527 GCA_036570225.1 Gemmatimonadaceae bacterium
CGCGCACGTTCATCAATGAGCGACTGAGGTTCACCCACGGTATGGGCCTGACGATGGCGCCCGTCAACCAGGTGACGACCGAAGGTCTCCCGGTTCTCTTCATCAAGGACCTGCCGCCGGTCTCCGATATCTCGGTCAAGCTCACGCGCCCGCAGATCTACTACGGCGAGCTGACCAACGAATACGTGTTCGTCGGCACGAAGCAGAAGGAGTTCGACTATCCCGCGGGAGAGGAGAACATCTACACGAACTACACTGGCCGCGGAGGCGTTCCAATCGGATCGTTCATCCGGCGAGTGCTATACGCCTTCCAGCTCGGCTCGCTCAAGATCCTTCTCTCGGACGACATCCGCGGCAACGCGAAAATCATGTACCACAGGAATGTGATGGATCGCGCCACCAGCGCGATGCCGTTCCTCGACTTCGACAACGATCCCTACCTGACCCTTAACGACACCGGACAGCTGAAGTGGATCCTCGATGCATACACCACGAGCGACATGTATCCGTACGCGCAGCGGACGGTGGATGGCACCAACTACATGCGCAACAGCGTCAAGGTCGTGATTGATGCGTACGACGGGAACGTCGACGCCTACGTCGCCGACCCGAACGACCCGGTGGTGCAGACATATGCCCATATCTTTGGCGCGATCTTCAAGCCACTGGGTGAAATGCCGGCGGATATCAGGCGCCACGTTCGATATCCAGGAGATCTCTTTCGCCTCCAGGCGGCGCTGCACACCACGTATCACATGCTGGAGCCGCAGACGTTCTACCACCGTGAAGACCAGTGGGAGATACCCGGCGGCATCGCCAAAGGCACGAACGAGAATCCGTTCCAGAGGCACATCATCATGAAGCTTCCGGGAGAGAACACTCCCGAATTCATCTTCATGACGCCGTTCACTCCTCGCGGGAAGGACAATCTCGCCGCGTGGATGGTCGCTCGGATGGACGGCGACAACTACGGCAAGCTCTCTGTGTATCGCTTTCCCAAGCAGAGCCTTGTCTACGGGCCCAAGCAGATCGCCAACCGCATCAATCAGGACACGGAGATCTCCCGTCAGCTGACGCTTTGGGATCAGCGCGGCTCAGAAGTGATTCGTGGCGAGCTGCTCGTGATACCGATCGAGGAGTCCCTGATCTACGTTCAGCCGATTTACCTGCGGGCCGAGGGCGGTACGATTCCCGAGCTAAAACGTGTCGTCGTTGCGCACGAGAACAAAGTGGTGATGGGCGAAACGCTCGAGGAAGGATTGAACGCGCTGTTCGGCACAGGAGGCGCGCAGCAGACGCCAACGAGCATTCAGGATTCCCTGAGCACTCTCGGTGGCGAGCCAGCTGTGAGTGGCGGCGGGATCACGCCGTCGCCGGCGCAAACGCCATCAGCCGCCAGCGCCCAGCTTCTCAAGGAGGCGCAGGCGCATTACGACCGAGCGATCGCCGCGCAGCGCGCTGGAAACTGGGCGGAGTATGGGCGGGAAATCGAACAGCTCGGCGCCGCGATCCGTGCTCTCCGGGCGGGAAAGCACTAGCGGCACTCCGCAGTCTTCTGTCGCGAGAATGGCTCTCACGTCGCGCGCCTGAGAAATTCCTGCACGGCTTTTCTGTAGCTTCGTCCCGTTGTAATCCGCTTGCCGTTGCGCAGGATCAGTAGCTGGTCGCCCTGGTCGAAGGGCTGCGCCTCGCGCACTTGCGCCGTGTTTACGATCGTCGAGCGGTGGACGCGCAGGAACCTGTTGTGCGGAAGCCGCGCCTCGAGCCGGCTGAGGGGCTCTCTCACATCGTACGCCACCTCGGCGAGGTGGATTCGCGCGAGGTCGTCGCGCGCCTGTATCCAAAAAATCTCGTCGGGGTCAAGGAAGAGGATCTTGCCGTTCACCTTTACGCCGATCCTGTTTTTCGGCGCGTCGAGCTGTCCGACGTACTTGAGCAACGCGCTCAGCTGTGATGACATGCTCGGAGCCGGCGAATCCTTGAGTCTTTTCTTCGCGCGGTCGAGCGTCTGGTGGAACCTCACGTGGTCCACCGGCTTCAGTAGATAATCGAACGCGCCGAACTCGAACGCCGAAACAGCGTAGTCGTCGAACGCAGTGACGAAAATGACCGGTGGCATCTTGTCGGTGCCGACTTCGGTGATCACGTCGAATCCATCCAGCTCCGGCATCTGCACGTCCAGAAAAACGAGGTCGGGCTGATGCGCTCTTATTGCCGCGACGGCCTCGAGGCCGTTCTGGCACTCGGCTACGATCTCGACGTCCGGGACGCGCGCGAGCAGTGTCACGAGTCTTTGGCGAGCGAGCGCTTCGTCGTCAACTATCAACACGCGGAATGAAGGTGCGATCACGCCTGCCCCACTGTGGTGAGATTGTCCGCGATGGGCCTTCCATTACGGACTGGTAGCAGGCGGCCCAGTCGGAACGGGATCGTGATTCTGACGGCGTAACCGCCCTCTTCGCGCGGACCGCTCTCGAACTCGTGGCCTTCGCCGTAGAGGTGGATGAGTCGGGTTCTCGTGTTGGTGAGACCAAGGCCCGTTCCACGCGAGCGCTCACGCGTTCTCCGCGTAGTGACGCCGACTCCATCGTCGAGAATCGTAATGGTCAGCCTGTCGCCGGTTCTGCGCGCGGTCACCTGAACGTAGCCAGCACCGGCGCGCGGGCCGACCCCATGTCTGATCGCGTTCTCGACGAGCGGCTGGAGCAACAGACTCGGCACCATTGCCGCCCTTACCTCATCCTCGATGTCGCAGCTGACGGAGAGGCGATCCTGAAAGCGCACCCGCTGGATCGCGACGTACCGGTCGAGAAGTCCGAGCTCCCGCTCGAGCGGCACTTCCTGCTCGCTCGACGTCGAGAGGACGAGCCGGAGAAAATCGCTCAGCTCCGATACCATTCGTTCTGCGGCTGGAGGATCGGTGGCAATGAGGGCCATGGCGCCGTTGAGAGCGTTGAAGAGGAAGTGCGGGTTGAGCTGGAGCTTGAGCGTATCCAGCTCCGCCTGGACGAGCCGCGTCACTACGCGCTGACGCTCGGCGGATTCCTTGCTCGCCTCGCGGACAACGTCCTCTACCCAGTAAGTCGCGTACGTGGACACCAGACCGAAGACGCCAAGCAGCACGAGTTTGGCTGCTTCATCGAGCGGTGTGACTCGGGCAAGCTGTACCGCATCGATCGGGTTGACGACGAGCGGAACGCGATTGGCCGCCCAGAGCCAGAACAGCAGCGCCGCGTACTCGAGCCAGGAAAGCGCGGAAATGAAGGCCGCCTTTCTCACCGACGACGCTACGGGCCGGCCCGCAAGAACGACGAAATACATCAGAAATATGGGGGAGCGCAGCGCCAGCACACCGGACTGCGCCACGGCGTATCCGCCGATGATGGCCGTGACGGCGGTGACATCGACGATCGGATTGACGGCGGAAAGCCAGTTGGGTAGCTCGGGCCGTCGATACCAGATCAGATATTGCACGACAGTCCAGGCGAGCATCGGCACGAGCACGACTACATTGGCAATGTTCAGCGCCCGCGACAGGTGAGGCGCGTACATGAGCGCGGACGCCGTGAGAAGAAACACGACGGCCGCCCTCAGGCCATTCAGAATTCGCTCCGCCTTGTCGCGTCTGACGCGCAGACTTGGCGGTGGGGCGAATGAGGATCTTGAGAATAACTGCATCGGTTGAATTTGGCCGGAACGGGTTGGCTGGGGTAGCAGGCCGACGAGGATCCTGCTACCCCCGACGATGGTTAAGTGACTTCCGCCATCGTCGTTGCCGTCGGACCTCATATTATCTGCGAGATCCCGAAGTGGTCGTTTGTGACGTGTTCGAAAGTACGTGAATTGCGACGACGGTCGAGCGTTGTTAAGGCGGAGGGACTCAGCGTAGGGGCGAGTGACTTGTACCGAACGGTGAAGGGACAGATGTCAACTGACGAGGAGCATGAGCGAGCGCGCCAGCTGGTCCTCCGATACGGGTGGAACGCGACCGCGTACCAGATCCTCAACCCGGGCATTGAGCTGTGGTTCTCGGAGGCGGGCGACGGAGTCGTCGGTTTTGTGAAGCACGGTCGCACCCGTGTCGTCGGAGGTGCTCCGGTCTGCGATCTACAGGAGCTGTCGACTATTGCTGCAGAATTTGCCGCCGATGCGCGGGCAGCTGGAGAGCGCGTCTGCTATTTCGGGGCGGGCGAGAGGCTCGACACGACTGTCGGCGCAGCGTCCGATTGGTCGCGGGTGCTCTTGGGCGCCCAACCCGTTTGGGACCCGAAACGGTGGCCTGCCGCCGTCAACAAGAGAGGCTCACTCCGGGCGCAATTCAATCGCGCGCGCAATAAAGGGCTGGTGGTCGCAGAGTGGCCCTCACACGTGGCCGAGGAGCACCCAGCGTTGCGGCGGTGCCTCGCGGAGTGGCTCGAAACGCGGAACCTTCCGCCGCTTCACTTCATGGTCGAGCCGGAGACCTTGAGCGAGCTGAGAGATCGCCGCGTCTTCGTTGCCGAACGTTACGGACACGAGGTAGTAGCGTTTACCGTCCTCTCGCCCGTACCCGTTCGCGATGGCTGGCTCGTGGAGCAGATAGTGAGGGGGCGGGCGGCGCCGAACGGAACCGCGGAGCTATTGCTGGACTCTGCCATGCGCGCCGTAGCGGCCAACGGATCGAGTTACGTGACACTCGGTCTGTCGCCCTTGTCGCAGCACACCTCGGTTGGCGCGATCCGGCATCCGCGGTGGCTGAGGTTCCTCCTCCGTTGGGTCCGTCTTCACGGAGCGAGGTTCTACAACTTCGCCGGCCTCGACGCATTCAAGGCGAAGTTCAATCCCGAAGCCTGGGAGCCGATCTACGCGATCGGACAGGGTGGCGCGTTTTCACCGCGCGATTTGTATGCGATAGCGGGTGCGTTCAGTGGTGGCGCGCCGGTCTTTCTGGTCGCGCGGGCGCTCGCCAAGGCGGCCCGCCAGGAAACATCGTCGCTCATGAGCTTGCTAAATCAACTGGTGTTCGGCGCGTAGTCGCTTATCTTCGGGCCATGCGGAAGCACTGACGCGGTGCAACATTTGGCCGGCGTCAGCCGTAGGGCTTCAACACTCTTCTGAGGACAGACACCATGGGCATCCTGGCCTGGATCGTAGTTGGTCTCGTCGCTGGAGTTCTCGCTTCGCTCGTCATGGGTGGCACCGGATACGGCATCATCGGTGACATTATCATAGGCATCGTAGGAGCTTTCATCGGAGGCTGGCTGTTCAGCATGCTCGGCATTGCTACTCCGTTCGGTGGAATGGGTGGCACAATCTTCGTCGCCTTCATTGGCGCGGTCGTATTGCTGTTCATACTGCGGCTGATACGCGGGTCGACGCGAAAGATCTGACGCTTGGCGGCGGAGTCGAAGAGATCTATTGGCTCCGCCGCGGGAGCATCCTTGAAGGCGATCGCCGCATTCATGGACGGCCTCGTGGACTACGCGGGGCTTTTTCCTCCGGCCAGCCAGGACATGCGGCCTGCTCTCGAGAGCTATGCGTCGTATCGGGAGAGCTCGGACCAAGGCGCGCTCGGCAGGTTCGTCGTTCCACTCCAGCGCCTGAAGGAGCTGGAAGATGCAGGAGCTGACCTCTTCCCACGTGGCCGGGCTGCCGAGCCGTGGAGATTGAGCGTACTCGTCGCCGATGACGTTCATGCGGCCAGCGAGGAGATGCTCAAGTTCAACCGTCGTCACGCATCGGGATCGCGCGCCGGTCACGTCTTGATTGACGTTGCAGAGCTCAAGGCGAGCACGGCGGCGGAAATCGAAAGCCAGCGGGACGAGCTCCCGGACTCCTTTATTTCCTATTTCGAGATTCCGACCAGCGGCGAAGTCGCGCTGCTGGTCGAAGCGCTCGCGCGCGCAGGTTCTCGTGCAAAAATTCGAACCGGCGGAGTGACCCCTGAGGCGTTCCCTCCGGCGGAAGAGATCATCGGCTTCATCTCGAGTTGCGGGCGGGAGCGCGTGCCGTTCAAGGCTACCGCGGGCTTGCATCATCCAATTCGTGGAACTTATAAACTGACGTACGAGTCGGACGGCCCAACGGGGAAAATGTACGGGTTTCTCAACGTCTTCATGGCCGCAAGCCTTGTGTACGCGGGTGAGCCCGACGATACCGCGCTCGCAGTTCTACAGGAGGAAGACCCTCTGGCATTCTCGCTCAACGGCGACGCGATCGTCTGGCGCGACAAGCGCGTCGATGTCGATCAGATCTTGGCGTCGCGTCGCGATTTCGCGATTTCGTTCGGCTCGTGCTCCTTCCGCGAGCCAGTCGATGAGATCGAGAATCTCGCCCACGCAGCACGACGGAAACATCAGTGAACGAAACGCACGATCTGTCGCTCACGTCGTGGGTGGAGTCGGCAAATTCACCCGATACCGATTTCCCGATCCAGAATCTCCCGTTCGGCGTTTTCTCGCGCAAAGGCGAGACCGAGCGTCGCGTCGGCGTCGCCATCGGTGACCAGATTGTCGACATCGGCGAATCGCTGAGCGCGAACCTGTGGACTGGCAAAGCGCGCGACGTTGCGCGGTTCTGCGACCGGCCGACGATGAAAGAGCTGATGCAGGCCCCAAGCGGAGCCTTGTCGGAATTCCGCTCGCGATTGAGCGCGCTGCTTTCAGGAACACCCGGCGACGAAAGCGGCATCAATCCGCTTCCGCCCGGGGCGCTTGTCCCGATGGCGGACGCCGAGATGCGCCAACCGACGGAGATCGGTGACTACACGGATTTCTACGCCTCCATCTATCACGCCACGAACGTCGGCAAGCTGTTTCGCCCCGAGAGTCCTCTTCTGCCGAACTACAAGTACGTGCCGATCGGGTATCATGGACGCGCGTCGTCGATCGTTCTGAGCGGGACCGACGTGCGCCGGCCGAAGGGCCAGACTCTCGCCACCGGCTCGAAGACCCCCACGTTCGGCCCTGCCGAAATGCTCGACTACGAAGCCGAAGTAGGCTTTTTCGTGGGTCAGGAAAATCTGATGGGAGGCCCGGTTTCAATTGAGGAAGCCGAGGATCACATCTTCGGAATCTGCATCGTCAATGACTGGTCGGCGCGGGACATCCAGTCGTGGGAATATCAGCCGCTCGGACCGTTCCTCTCCAAGAATTTTGCGACGAGCATCTCTCCTTGGGTCGTCACGTGGGAAGCGCTCGAGCCATATCGAACCCCCGCTTTCTTTCGTCCCCCGAGCGATCCGCAGCCTCTCCCTTACCTCTCGTCGGAAAAAGACAAGAGCGAGGGCGGACTGGATCTCACCATCGAGGTCTACATCCGGTCGATGCTGATGCGGGAAGGTCATTTGCGACCTTCGCGACTGAGCGCGGCTTCCCTCGCCGACATGTACTGGACGCCGGCGCAGATGCTTACGCACCATACGAGCAACGGCTGCAACATGAAGTCGGGCGACCTCTTTGCGAGCGGCACTGTGTCCGGCCCGGAGGCCGGCTCTCAGGGATGCCTGCTGGAGCTTACACGGCGCGGCGCAGAGGCTATCGTGCTTCCGACGGGAGAGGAGAGGCGATTCCTTCACGACGGTGACGAGATCATCATGAAGGCCTTTCTACAGCGCGAGGGAGCCGCCCGCATCGGCCTCGGCGAGTGCTCTGGCCTCATAGTCGCATCAGCTCGATAACACTCAACCACAATCGATGTCTGCTTCAGGGAATGGGCGCGAGCCCTTGTACATCGTGCGCACGTCGCACATCCACGGTCACGGCGTCTTCGCTCTCCGCTACATCCGCAAGGGAACGAGGATTCTGGAGTACACGGGAGAGCACATCGACAATGATGAGGCAGATCGCCGCTACGATGACACGAAGATGAAGCGCCATCACACCTTCCTGTTCACGCTCGACAAGAACACGGTCATTGACGGAGCCGCGAATACAGGTGGTGGAGACGCCAGCTTCATCAACCACTCGTGCGATCCAAACTGCGAGGCGGTGATTACGGGGAAGAAGATCTTCATCCACGCTCTGCGCGGCATCGAGCCTGGCGAGGAGCTCGCGTACGACTACCAGTACGAGCGCACGGGAGAGAACGACGCGGAGCTGGAGAAGTTTTACGTGTGCAAGTGCGGCGCGGAGAATTGCCGGGGATCCATCATGAAGCCGGAGAAAAAGAAAAAGCGACGGCCATCCGGGCGCGCACCAGCGAAGCGGCGATTGGCCAGCCGCTAGCAACAGGTCTGGACTTCACGTGCGCAGCCCTTTTATTCCAGACTGAACCCCATTTTCGGAGCATGTGCATGCGCCTCATCACCCGCGCTCTGGTATTGACCTTTGCGCTTGCGACTTCGGCTGCGGCTCAGACATCGGCCGTCCCGATTCAAACCAAGCCTCTCGATCCGGCCAATCTCGACCGGTCGGTCTCTGCCTGCACCGATTTCTACCACTTCGCCAACGGCGGGTGGATCAAGACCCATCCCGTTCCAGCGGCATACGCACGGTGGGGCAGCTTCGATGAGCTGTCGGAGAACAATCAAGCCAACCTGCTGACCATCCTCCGGAGCGCGGCTGCCAACGGCAACACACAGGCGAACGCAGATCTGCGTAAGCTCTCGGTCTACTACGGGTCGTGCATGGATTCGGCGGGTGCTGAGCAGGCCGGTGGACAGCCCATCGCCGCCGAATTGTCGCGAATCAGCTCCATTGCCAACCGGGCTCAGGTCGAGGCCGAGATCGCCCGACTGCATTCGATGGGAGTCCGAGCTGTCTTCGGGTTCGGTGCGTCACAGGACGCCAAGAACAGCACCGCCGTCATCGCCGGCATCAATCAGGGTGGGCTGTCCCTGCCCGATCGTGACTACTACCTGAATCCGGACAAGCGATACGTCGACATCCGCGCCAATTACCAAGACCACGTAGCGCGGATGTTCCAGCTCGTGGGAGAGAGCGCGTCGCAGGCGACCACTGACGCGCAGAGAGTCCTCGCGTTGGAAACGGCGCTTGCCAAGCCCGCCAAGACACGGGTGGAGCTGCGCGATCCAAATGCCAACTACCACAAGATGACAGCGGCCGAAGTCGCCCAGCTCGCGCCGGGCTTCAACTGGCCGACGTTCTTCTCTGGTGAAGGGCGGAGCGACATCTCCACGATCGACGTTCAGAATCCCGTGTTTCTGAAAGCGGCGGACAGCCTGCTCAACTCTGCTTCGCTCGACGACTGGAAGGCGTACCTGCGCTGGAACGTCATCAATTCCGCGGCTTCGAGCTTGAGCTCGGCGTTCGTGAACGAGGACTTCCGATTCGGAAGCACCCTGAGTGGCGCCAAGGAGCAGCTGCCCCGCGAGAAGCGTTGCGCGCGCGCGACCGACAACGGTCTGCGGGATGCGCTCGGTCAGGCTTACGTCGCGCAGTACTTCACGCCCGCCGCAAAGCAGCGCGCGCTGGAGATGGTCCGGAATCTCGAGTCGGTATTTCATGACAGGATTCAGACGCTAGGATGGATGAGCGACACGACAAAAACGATGGCGGAGACAAAGCTCGCCGCGTTCACGAACAAGATCGGATACCCGGACAAGTGGCGGGATTATTCGTCGCTCAACATCCAGCCGGGTCCTTTCCTCAACAATGTGCTGGCGGTTCGTCAGTACGAGCGTCGCCGGAGCCTGTCGAAAATCGGGCAACCGGTTGATCGCACCGAGTGGGGAATGACGCCTCCCACGGTCAACGCGTCCTACAGCCCGCGAATGAACGAGATCGTGTTTCCGGCCGGCATTCTCCAGCCTCCGTTCTTCGATCCCAACGCGGACGATGCTGTGAACTACGGCGGAATGGGTGCGGTGATCGGTCACGAGATGACGCACGGCTTCGACGACCAGGGCGCACAGTTCGATGCGCAGGGGAATCTCAGGAATTGGTGGAGCTCCGCGGATCTGGAGAAGTTCAAGCGCGGAACGGGGCTGGTTGCGTCCCAGTTCGACTCCTACACGGTCCTCGACAGCGTGCACGTGAACGGAAAACTCACGCTCGGTGAAAACCTTGCCGACCTGGGCGGACTCTCGATCTCGTATGCAGCGCTCGAGAAAGCGCTGGCCGCGAAGGGACGCCCGGCCAACATCGATGGCTTTACGCCGGAGCAACGGTTTTTCCTGGCGTGGGCGCAGATCTGGAGGGCGAATACGACGCCGGAGGCCGCGCGGCTTCGCATAAACACCGATCCGCACTCGCCGGGTGAGTGGAGGACAAACGGGCCGATCTCCAACATGCCACAATTTGCGGCTGCTTTCGGCTGCAAGCCGGGAGATCCAATGGTGCGCCCGGAGGCGGTGAGGCCGGTCATCTGGTAGAAGCGTGGCGCGCGGTCGGACCCTGCGACTAAGTTGCAGGATGACCGCGCGCACTTTTTTCTATCGAGAGACCGAGCGAATTCGCGTGACGGTTCGACCTGTCTATCTGCGCGACCACTCGGAGCCGTCGCAGAGCCATTACGTCTTCGCCTATTTCGTTCGCATCGAGAACGTCGGCACGATGGCGGCGCAGCTGCTCACGCGGCGATGGCTCATCCACGACTCGTTCGGTGATGGTGTGGACACTGAGGTCATCGGCGAAGGCGTGGTAGGAGAACAGCCGACCATAATGCCCGGTGCGGTGCACGAATATCAGAGCTTCTGCATCCTGAAATCGGGCGAGGGCTGGATGGAGGGCAATTACGGCCTTCTCCGGCAGGACGGAACATCGTTCGAGGCCGCGATTCCACGCTTCATCCTTAGTGCGAGCGAGTCAACGAGTCTGCCATCCTGAACCGCGCACGACAGTTGCTCATCTCCAGGCCGTGAGCCGCATTTACGATATCTCCGTGCCGATCCGATCGGGCGGACTCGTCTATCCAGGGAACCCCGAAATAGAGATCGGCCTCCAACAAGCCGTGGCCAAGGGCGCTGGAGCAAACGTCTCTTTCATTCGCTTTGGCTCGCATACGGGCACCCACGCAGACGCTGCCCGGCACTTCTTCGACGACGGTCAGACCGTCGATGCGATTCCGCTGGATCGACTCATCGGCCCTGCGCTGCTTCTCGCATTTCCCGACGATCTTCGTGCGGTGAGTGCCGCGGATCTCGAGCAGCACGAGCTCAAGGGCCACACGCGGGTCCTTCTCCGCACACGAAACTCCGCACTGTTATCGCAAAAGGAATTCGTGCGGGACTACACGTACCTGGCGCCCGATGGCGCACAATACCTCCTGGAAAAGGGAGTGGAGCTCGTTGGCATCGATTACCTCTCCATCGAGCAGTTCCATTCCGGGCACCACATGACGCACCGCACGCTGCTCGAGCGATCCGTGGTCATCGTCGAAGGACTCGATCTATCTGTTCCAGCGCCCGGTGAATACGAGCTCATTTGTCTTCCGCTCCGGATCGAGGGCTGCGATGGCGCGCCGGCGCGTGCGGTGCTGATCGCATGACCGAGATTCGCCATATCTTCTTCGACATCGGTGGAGTACTCGGCTCGAACGGGTGGGACAGAGAGCAGAGACAACGAGCAATCGAGCAATTCGGTCTCGATCCCGACGAATTCCAGTGGCGCCACGAAGAAGTGATCGGGGAATGGGAAGAAGGCAGGATCACTCTTGATGAGTATCTCGACATCGCCGTCTTCTACATGGAGAGGCCGTTCACGCGCCAGGAGATCACGGATTTCATGTGCGCTCAAAGCGTTCCCGACGAAGCGACCATACAAATTGCGCGCGCGCTCCAGACGGATTCCCGGTTTACCCTCATGACTCTCAACAATGAGGCCGAGGAGCTGAACGTTCATCGGATCGAGGCGTTTGGTATCTCCCAGATCTTCGAGGCGTTCCTTTCCTCGTGCTGGCTCGGCGTCCGGAAACCAATCCGCCGATTCTACCATCGCGCGCTGGGCATCGCTCACGCGGAGCCGGCGAGCTCACTGTTCATCGATGACCGTCAGCAGAATCTCACGCCCGCGAGAGCGCTGGGAATGAACGTCATCCACTTCAAATCCGCTGCACAGCTGCGCTCCGACCTGGAGCGTCTTCTCGACCTCGAACTTCCCGGAGCATAGGCAATGCGCTTGGCGATGATCGGCCTCGGCCGAATGGGCGGCAACATGTCGGAGCGATTGATGAAGGGCGGACACGAAGTGGTGGTGTTCGATCGCGCGCCCGAGGCCGCGCAGCGTTACGTGGCGCTCGGAGCAACGGCGGCGTCGAGCGTGGCCGAGATCACGGCCAAGCTCAAGGCCCCGCGCATCGTGTGGATCATGGTGCCCGCCGGAAAGCCCGTCGATGATACGATCGCCTTGCTCATACCGGGCCTGTCGAAGGGAGACGTGATTATCGATGGAGGCAACTCGAATTTCCACGACACGATGCGGAGAGCCGCCGACCTGGAGGGGAAGGGAATCCATTTTGTCGATTCCGGCACGAGCGGAGGAATTTGGGGGCTCGCGAACGGATATTGTCTGATGATCGGGGCGTCCGAGGAGGCGTTCACTCTCTGCGAGCCCATCTTCAAGACACTGGCGCCGCCCGACGGTTACGCGCGTATGGGTCCGCCCGGCTCGGGTCATTACGTAAAAATGGTTCACAACGGGATCGAGTACGGCGCGCTTCAGGCGTACGCCGAGGGATACGAGATTCTTCACGCATCGAGTGAATTCAAGCTCGATCTGCACAAGATTGCGGCCGTGTGGAATCATGGAAGCGTCGTCCGTTCGTGGCTCAATGAGCTGGCCGAACAGGCGTTCGAGAAGGACGGCGAGCTGAGCGCATTACGCGGTTACGTCGAAGACTCCGGCGAAGGGCGCTGGACCGTTCAGGAGGCGATCGATCTCGATGTACCCGCACCGGTCATTACGCTCTCACTGCTCATGCGTCTCCGCTCACGGCAGCCGGATTCGTTCTCGGCGAAAGTGATAGCGGCCCTGCGAAACGAATTCGGCGGTCACGCGGTAAAAAAATCATGAAGACTCCGCAGGCGGTTCCTCTCGTGCGCGCCCGACGGCCCCACGGCAGTCGCGACAAGGCGGATGCGTGCACAATGGTGATCTTCGGTGCCGCCGGGGATCTCACCAAGCGCAAGCTGATACCAGCGATCTATTATCTGGCCGAGCAGAAGCTCCTGCCCGACAATTTTGCTCTGCTCGGCGTCGCGCGCGACGTGAACACCGACGAGGGATACCGCACGCTGATGCGGAAGGCGATGGACACCTCCGACGAAATCCATAGTGTCAAGGAAGACGTCTGGCAGTGGCTCTGCGAGCGCACGTTCTACGCGAACGGTGACTTCAGCAAGGATGAGGCGTACGCGACGATCGAGCAGCGCCTGCGCGAGATCGAGTCACGCTCTTCGGCCGACGATCGCAATCGTCTGTTCTATCTCGCGATCCCGCCCAGCGTTTTCGCGACGACGCTCACGCATCTTTGCACCAGCGGACTCGCGTCGCGCACTCACTCCTATGAGCAGCGGCCGTGGGTCCGGGTCGTCATCGAGAAGCCATTTGGTCGGGATCTGGAATCGGCGCGCGCGTTGAACAGGCTGGTCCTCGACGAGTTCGGCGAGCACCAGATCTACCGCATCGATCACTATCTCGGCAAAGAGAGCGTCCAGAACATCCTAGTCTTCCGCTTTGCGAACTCGATCTTCGAGCCGCTGTGGAACCGGAACTACATCTCTCACGTGCAGATCACAGCGGCGGAGTCGGTTGGAGTCGAAGGACGCGGGAAGTACTACGAGGAAGCTGGTGTCTTGCGCGACATGTTCCAGAATCATCTCCTTCAGCTGCTCACCCTGGCGGCGATGGAGCCGCCCAGCTCATTCACGGGCGACGCGGTTCGGGATGAGAAAGTAAAAGTCCTTCACTCTGTTCGTCCGTTGATTCAGGAGTGCGAGCCGGCAGTGGTGCGCGCGCAATACGCCGACGGTACTATCGATGGCAAGGCGGTTCCGGGATACAGGAGCGAGCCAGACGTTGCCTCTGGCTCAACCACACCGACGTTCGCAGCCATGAGAATTTCCATCGACAACTGGCGATGGACGGGCGTTCCTTTCTATCTCCGCTCAGGGAAGCGAATGGAGCGACGCGTCTCCGAGATTGCGGTGCAGTTCAAGGCGCCGCCGTTTCTGTTGTTCGGCCAGAAAGCAGTCGAGGAGATGGCTCCGAGCCTGCTGACCCTGCGCGTGCAGCCGAACGAAGGAATTTCCCTGCGGTTCCAGGTCAAGACGCCAGGGGCAATGCACGAGCTGACTCCGGGCCTGGAGATTACTCCCGTCGATATGGATTTCACTTACGCGGAAGCATTTGGAAACGATGCTCACCCTGCGTACGAGACGCTGCTGCTCGATTGCATGATCGGCGACCCCACGCTGTTCACGCGCAGCGACGAAGTCGAAATGGCGTGGGAGATCATCGATCCCGTGCTGCAGTACTGGGATCAGCATCCCGACGCGCCGCTGCCGACCTACCCCGCCGGGGGCTGGGGACCCAAGGAAGCGGATCAACTGCTGGATGGAGACCACAACCGTTGGCGATAGGTCAAATTC
>DATCPG010000217.1:0-2732 GCA_036570225.1 Gemmatimonadaceae bacterium
GGGCAGAGGGCTCGGCATCGGAGGAACGGTCGTCGTGCTCGCGCTGAGTGTGATTTTCGGACGCAATCTCTTCACGGATCTCGGCGTCGAGCCAGCAGGAATCAGCGCGACGGCGGCCCCGATGACGCCCGCGGATTCCGCGGCGCAGGAGCCGGAAGTTCAGTTCGTTTCCTTCGTGCTCGACGACGTCCAGAACACGTGGGCGGCCGTTCTTCCCAATTACGGCGCGCGCTACCATCCCGCCAAACTGGTCCTTTTCCGCAACTCGACCGAGTCGGGATGCGGAACTGCACAGTCGGTCATGGGTCCGTTCTACTGTCCTGTGGACGAGAAAGTCTATCTCGATCTTGGATTCTTCGACGAGCTGAAACAGCGCTTTGGCGCGTCCGGCGATTTCGCGCAGGCCTACGTGATCGCGCACGAGCTGGGGCATCACGTCCAGCACATTCTTGGCACTGATGCGGAGATACGCCGAGCGGAGGAATCCAGCCCAGGTCAGTCAAATCAATTTTCAGTGAAGCTCGAGCTGCAGGCCGATTGCTACGCCGGTGTGTGGGCTCACTCGACGCAGCAGAGGCGAATTCTTCAGGCGGGGGATGTGGACGAGGCCCTGAATGCCGCGTCAGCCGTGGGCGACGACCGGATCCAGCAGCGGACGACCGGTCGGATAAACGTCGACTCATTCACCCACGGATCCGCCGCACAAAGGTCGGCATCGTT
This sequence comes from Gemmatimonadaceae bacterium, assembly GCA_036570225.1. Lineage (GTDB taxonomy): Bacteria > Gemmatimonadota > Gemmatimonadetes > Gemmatimonadales > Gemmatimonadaceae > UBA4720. The sequence continues at coordinate 721 of DATCPG010000217.1, forward strand.
CAAGCGAGGACTCGAATCAGGGGACCCGCGGAACTGCGCCTTGTAGATCGCTCGCGGTAGCCCTTTACAGGTAACGAGCTCGCAAGACCTCGCGGTGGTGCAGCTCGTGGCCGGCGATGATGTACGCCAGCGCCCGGACCGATACTTCTGCGCCGTTCGCAATGCCGCGTCGCATCCATGCATCCTCCTGCAGATGCTTGAACAGGAAGACGGTCGACTCGCGCACACTCTTCAATTCTGACGCGAGCTCGCTGAGCGGATAGCTGTCGAAGCTCGAATTGCTGACGTAGTCGTCCTGCTCGAAACCCGGAAGCGGAGTGGGATCGTTGCGTGCAAAGCGAAGCGCGCGTGAAGTGAAGATCCGCTCGCTGTCAATGAGATGTCCGATCACTTCGTTCACGCTCCATTTGTCGGGCGCGTACCGATAGGTCGAAACCCCCGCCGGTAGACTGCGCAACAACGCCTGAGTCTCGGCCATCTGTCTCTTTAGCGTGGCGATGACGTCACCGCTCGCGACGAGATCGATGTACCGCTCATAATAGGGAAGAAACTCGCCCTTCTCCGGCTTGATGGCTGCCGACGGTGCCACTTATTTCCTCGCGGTTGGGATGTACGGATGGAAATAGAATGCGATCCCGCGCAGCGCGCCACCAGATGATTGCCTGGTGAGTCGCGCCTCGGTATCATGCGGCTTCCTGAATCTCGTCCCCAGAGGGAATGGCTGAGCAACACGACCCGTACGCATCGCTTCGCAATCCCAATTTCCGCTGGTACGTCGCGAGTCTTGTTGCCATCACGCTGGGCACGCAGATCCAGGCTACGGTTGTTGCGTGGCAGGTATACTCACTCACCAAAGATCCCCTTTCTCTTGGAATCGTTGGCCTGGCTGAAGCGCTGCCTTTCATCGGCGCCGCGCTCTATGCTGGTCACGTGGCGGACCGCCACAACCGAAAAACGCTCGCGCTGATAGCCATCGCGGTTCAGGCGTTGTGCGCGGTCGCACTCCTGATCCTCACCATACGCTCCGACCTTTTTCTCGCTGGGAGAGTGTGGCCCGTCTACGCGGTTGTGGGCGCGAGTGGGCTCTCCAGAAGCTTCATCCAGCCGGCGCGGACTGCGTTGGGGGCTGACATCGTACCGCGCGAGACATACGCGAACGCCGTGACGTGGCGCTCCTCGCTCTGGCAGTTCGCCGCGGTCCTGGGTCCGGCGCTCGGCGGCGTCATCTATGGCTTTTCCGGGGCGAGGCTTGCCTATATCTGGGAATCGATCCTTTGCGCGATTGCTCTGGGACTGTTCGCGTGCATCAAATACACACGGCATCCAGTCGTGCAAAATGATGACAGCATTGGCGAGAACCTTACACTCGGGATCCGTTTTCTTCTGACACAGCCACAGCTGCTTGGCGCGCAGGTTCTCGATTTGTTCTCGGTCCTGTTCGGCGGCGCTCCGGCTCTGCTCCCGATATTTGCGTCGGAGATTCTGCATGCGGGTCCTCAAGGCCTCGGAATACTCCGCGCGGCGCCAGCAGCAGGTGCAGTGCTCATATCGATCCTCCTCGTGCATCGCCGTCTGAAGAATGCGGGACGAACTCTTTTTCTTTGCGGTTCAGGATTCGGAGCGTGCTGGATTCTCTTCGCCTTGTCGCATTCGTTCTGGCTGTCACTCGCGCTGCTGCTGATAAGCGGCATGCTGGACAACGTCAGCGTGGTGATCCGCTCGACCTTGCTCACGTTGCGAACTCCCCAACACATGCTCGGACGAGTATCTGCCGTGAACCAGATATTCATCGGATCGTCGAACGAGATCGGCTCGTTCGAGTCGGGTGTCGCTGCGAAGATCCTCGGAACGGTCAGATCGGTGATCTTCGGCGGGATCATGACGCTCGGAGTCGTAGGCGTCACCGCCTGGAAGATTCCGGCCTTGAGGAGGCTCGACGTACTGGACTGACGGTCACAAAGTTCGTCTGTTCACAAACCGGCAACAGTGCGACATTAGGTCATGCCTCGCAC
>DATCPG010000218.1:0-3998 GCA_036570225.1 Gemmatimonadaceae bacterium
AGGATCAGGTCCTCGGCATTGATGCGAACGGCCAGTATTACCTGAACAAGAAGGCAATCCCGAACGCCGAGCTTGGCGCGCGGCTGAAGGAGATCTTCGAGAACCGCCAGGAAGACAAGCTTCTTTATGTAAAGGCGCACAAGGATCTGCAGTACGGAAAGGTGATCGACGCGCTGGACATCGCGGCTCATAACGACGTTCGCGTCACCGGCATGATCACCGATCAGCGTCCGGGAACGGTCTCCGGGATCCAGGGCGATAACCTCTTCAATGCTCCGGCAGCGGGGAAGAAATAATGGCCATGTCCGGAGGAAGTAACAGCGCGCTGACGAACGAGATCAACGTCACGCCGATGATCGACGTGCTGCTGGTGCTGTTGATCATCTTCATGATGGTGATCCCGATGTCGCGGAAAGCGGTCGATCTGCAGTTGCCGGACCCGACGCCCGACGACACGAATTCGGGACCGCCGCCCTCGCAGATCGTACTCGAAGTTCTGCCTGGGAATGTCTTCAAGATCAACTCCCAGCCGGTTTCAAAAGCGGATCTTGGAAAGAAGCTCAAGGAGATCTACGATCCGCGGCCGGACAAGATCATCTTCGTCAAGGGTGATCCAACGGTGAAGTACCAGGATGTGATTGCCGCGATGGATGTCGCGCGCGGCGCGGGTGTGAAGGTGATTGCGACCACACCCAAGGATGTGAAATAGCCACGCGCTATCCGACTTTCGAGCAGCGGCAAGCAAAAGAAAAAAAGTGGAAAGGGATCATTGCGTCGCTTCTGGTGCACGCGGTGATCCTTTTTCTCATTCTGGCACCTATCGTCGGATCATCGGATTTCATTCGTCCGGATGTAATCGGCGGTGGTGGACCTGGGCCGGCCGGAGGTGGCGGGGGCGGAGTCAACGGGTCGGGCTCGCGCGAAGAGCGCCTTCAATTCGTGCGAGTGAAGTCTGACCCGACAGTCATGCCCAAGGTTGCGCCGGCAATCGTTCCACCCGTGAAGCCGCCGGAGCCGAAGCCGCCTGTCGAGTCGCCGGTGACTCCCGCGCAGCAGGTAGTGACAACTCCAGTAACGACTCCGACAACCGGTGAAGGAACGGGCAATGCGGGAACTGCGGGAGCTGGTCCCGGGAGCGGTGGCGGAGTGGGGTCGGGAGAAGGACCTGGTCGCGGGAGCGGAATCGGGCCGGGCACTGGTGGGGGACCAGGAAAGGATTATCCGCCGACGGTCAGAGATTTGTTCATACCGCCGATGCCAGCGCCGTCCGCCGTGAAAGGTTTTCACATGAAAGCGTTCTTCGACGTCGACGAGAAGGGGAACTCCAGGCTGCTCGGCTTCAATCCTACGCGCGATGGCGGCTACAACAGGCGCGTTGCTGATGTTCTCAAGGAGATGCGGTTCCGGCCGGGCGTCCACGCGGACGGGACGCCCAAGCGCGACACCGCTGAAATAGAGATCATTTTCTAGCTCCATTCCCTAGCAAAAACCTAGCAGCGCGGGTAACTTCTGCCCGCTGTACGGGAGGCGAACACCGGGCAAAAACCGAGCATCTGAGGGAAGCGTTTTGACAACCACGACAGCCACGGCCGACACACCTCCGTCGTCACGCGAGTTCGTCAAGGCGATGACGCTCACCGACGCGACCATGCTCGTCGCGGGCTCGATGATCGGGTCCGGAATCTTCATCGTTTCCGCCGAGATCTCCCGCACCGTGATCTCGCCTTTCTGGCTTCTGATGGCGTGGGTAACTTCGGGAGTCGTCACCATTTTCGGCGCGCTCGCCTACGGTGAGCTCGCGGCGATGTATCCGAAAGCCGGCGGCCAGTACGTGTTTCTCAGAGAGTCCATGGGTCACATCATGGGCTTTCTTTACGGTTGGACTCTGTTCGTCGTGATTCAGACTGGCACCATCGCCGCTGTCGCCGTGGCATTCGGTAAATTCCTCGGCGTCCTTTGGCCGGCAATCACCCCGGACCGCTTCGCTTGGTTTCCGCAAATGGATTTTGCGACGGCGGGCTCTCCCGTGCAGCTCGGCTTGTCGCCGCAACGACTCATCGCGCTCATCAGCATCTGGGTTCTCACCTGGATCAACCTTCGGGGGATCAAGGAAGCCAAGATCGTCCAGACGACGCTGACGGTGGTGAAGACCGGAGCGCTGGCAGCCCTGATCGTGCTCGGGCTCACAATCGGTCGTCACACCGAAGCGATCGCGGCCAATTTCCACAACGGCAATTTCAATCCGGTGGCATTTACGCCGGCTTTCGTAATCGCGTTCGGATCCGCCCTCGTCGGCTCGCTCTTCTCCAGCGATGCCTGGAACAACGTCACATTCGCCGCCGCGGAGGTTCATTCTCCGCAAAGAAATCTGCCCCGTGCGCTCATCTACGGAACGGGCCTCGTGTGCCTGCTGTATCTCCTCGCCAACGTCTCCTACCTGAACGTGTTGCCGCTTCACGGCGTCCAGAACGGGGCGACGGTGATGGAGCGTGGAATCCAGTACGCGACGCAGGACAGGGTCGCGAGCGCCGTAGCCGAGACGATTTTCGGGGCTGTGGGTGCCTCGATCATGGCGGCGGCCATCCTGATCTCGACGTTCGGCTGCAATAACGGCCTGATTCTCTCGGGTGCGCGCGTGTACTACGCCATGGCGCGGGACCGTTTGTTCTTCCGGCGCGCGGGGACGCTCAATCGGAACAACGTTCCCGCTGCAGCGCTGATCGCGCAGTCGATCTGGACGAGTCTCCTTTGTCTCACGGGAACGTACGGACAGCTGCTCAACTACGTTATATTCGCTGCGCTGATTTTTTACGCGCTGACGACGGTGGGCCTGTTCCGCTTGCGTAAGCTGCTTCCCGACGCGGAACGTCCATACAGAGTTGTCGGCTACCCAGTTCTGCCGGCTCTGTACATCATTCTCGCATCCGCGATCGCAGTGATTCTGCTGATCGCGGACCAGACGCGGGCCCAGGCGATCTCCGGGCTCGTGATAGTATTGCTCGGCGTTCCAGTGTTCTTTATCTGGCGCAAAGTCGAATCAGGACCTGCTCGCTGAGCACGAAGCCGGCTCTGCTGGAGCCGGCCGTTTTTCACCCTCGGAGAATTCAAGAATGAATCGGAAGTTTGCGTTCGTCTTTCGTACACTCAGCATCGTTTTCGCACTTCTTACCCTCGTCGCGATAAAGCCGGTAATGGCTCAGGGAGTTTCCGCGAGTCGTCCCGACAGCTCGCTTGCCGCCGCCGCGACCGGAACCGCGCAGCCGGTTCAGGTGGAGCACAAACCAGGCGGTGAAGCCAACCTGATTATCCCCGATCTCTCGCAGGTCAGCTTTCTTGGCGGCATTCACGGCCGGTCGCTGCTGATGGGCGGATTGGTCATCTGCGCGCTGGGGCTTCTGTTCGGCCTGGTCTTCTACAGTCAACTCAAGCGGATGGAAGTGCATGAATCGATGCGCGAGGTCTCCGAGCTGATCTACGAGACGTGCAAGACGTACCTGATCACGCAGGGGAAGTTCATTCTCATACTCGAGTTGTTTATCGGGTTCGTGATCCTGCTGTACTTCGGATTCCTGTTGAAGTTCGCGGCGATGAAGGTCGTGATCATCCTCCTGTTCAGCCTCGTGGGCATCGCGGGCAGCTACGGCGTGGCATGGTTCGGCATCAGGATCAACACGTTCGCGAACTCGCGGACCGCTTTTGCCAGCCTTCGCGGCAAGCCCTACCCGTGCTACTCGATTCCGCTCAAGGCGGGCATGAGCATCGGCATGCTCCTCATCAGCGTGGAGCTGGTGATCATGCTGTTCATCCTGCTGTTCATTCCCGGCGACTACGCCGGCCCGTGCTTCATCGGGTTTGCGATCGGTGAATCTCTGGGCGCGGCGGCGCTGCGAATCGCGGGTGGAATCTTCACCAAGATCGCGGACATCGGCGCCGACTTGATGAAGATCGTGTTCAACGTCAAGGAAGACGACGCCCGGAACCCCGGCGTGATCGCGGAT
>DATCPG010000219.1:0-9355 GCA_036570225.1 Gemmatimonadaceae bacterium
CACCGAGCTCGTTCATCGCGCGCATGGCGAGTCCGCTCGAGCACGTGTCGGCGTAGGTGGTGATTCCGGCGAGGATTCCTTCCATCACTCCAAAGCGCGCGGAGTCCAGGAGCATCTCATCGCTCAGCACTTCGTTCCGGCTCTGCCGCAGCCTGTCGATCCATTCCGTGAATCGACAATTCTCGAGAAACCCGCGCATGGCGGTCAGCTCGAGATGCGTGTGGACGTTGACCAGGCCTGGCAGCAGGATCGCATCGCCGAGCTCATAGTCGTCGCCGGCGAGCGCGGCGGAGCGGGGACCAACGTATGTGATGACTCCGTCGTTCTCGACGACGGTTCCGTTTTCAATGGGCGGCTGGGTGATTGGGAGCACCCAGCGCGCGTGGTAGCGCATCAGCGCGGCGTCATTGCCGGCGGGGGAACGGCCGTCGGTCTCGTATCGGTTCTCGGACGCGTGGAATCGCGTCGGATGATGTTTGTGCGAGCGCTATCGCGCCGAATTGCGCCTGCACGCGTCGTATCGAAGACCGTTGGAGCTCTCCGAGACGGCACGGCTTCGTAGCCTGGTTGAATCGGAGGGGGCGTCACGGTGATCGGAGTCTGATTGCGCGGTGAAGACGGCGTGATCGGAATGGTGCTGAACGTGTCTACAGGTGTTAAGCCGGGGTTGGCGTACTGCCCGTGCTTGTCGCAATCGCGTGTCGGTTCCGTGCCGGAGATGTAGAACTCCGTCGTCACCAGATTTCGCGGACAGTATGGCGTCTGCAGCAGTCCGCTGCTGATGTCGATATCGCGCGTGACGATCGAAATCGGCCGCGGCCAATCGGGCGGCGGCGGCTTTCTCCGGTAGACTTCGGTCATGAACGCTGTCCATGCCGGCGCCGCAAGCACGCCACCCTGCGCGTTTTCCTTGATCTTCTGCGGCCGATCGAATCCCATCCATGCGCCCGCGACCAGGTCAGCCGTGTAACCGATGAACCAGACGTTGGTCCCATCGTTCGTCGTTCCGGTTTTTCCGCCGGCCGGATAGTGGAATCCAGCGCCCCACACGCTACCGGCGGCGGTGCCCCGTCGCACGACATCTTTCATCATGTCGACCATCAGCCACGCCTCTTCCGGAGAGAGAACCTGCGACCGGGTAGGAGTCGGCTGCCACAGAATCTCTCCCTTAGCATTTTCGACGCGGATGATCGCGTTCGGAGTGGCGCGCACACCAAGATTTGCGAACGCCGTGTAGGCGGAGATAAGCTCGATCGGGTAGACGTCCGCCGCACCGATATGGATCGACGGATACGGCGGGATTACAGTGGTGAGACCGAAATTTCTCGCTTCGTTGATGACGGTTTGTTCGCCGAGCTCCATCCCGAGCCGAATGGTCGAGACGTTGCGCGACTCGTAGAGCGATTGCCGCATCGGTATCTCACCGAGGAATTTCATATCGTAGTTCTGCGGCGCCCACTCCGGCTGTCCCGGAACCTGTAGCACGAGCGCGCTGTCGTTGACCAGATACGACGCGGGCCTGCCATTCTGAATCGCCGCGGAGTACACGATCGGCTTGAACGCCGAACCGGGCTGGCGCAGCGCCTGGACAGAGCGATTGAACTTGGAGTCGTCGAAGTCGCGTCCTCCGATCATCACACGCACCGCGCCGTTGCGCGGATCGAGCGCCAGGAAAGACGTCTGGAGGTACGGTGACGTCCCGGTGCCCTCGTCGCCCTCGCGGTGGGCGACGTAATGCTCGAAGGTCTCGTGCGGATACGCTCCGTATCGCCCCGCTTCAATCGCTCGCGCCTGGCGCTCCAGTGCGCGCTCTGCTGCGCTCTGCTCATCGAGATCGAGGGTCGTGTAGACCTTGAGCCCCTGCTCATACAGCTGCTTGCCGAACTGCGCGTCGAGCTGCTGTCTCACCCACTCGACGAAATAGGGCGCGGTCTCGCCAGTTTCAGTCTTGTTCGCGAGCTGAAGTGGATAGGCCTTTGCCCTGCTCGCGTCCGCGTCGTTGATCTTTCCGTCCTGGCGCATCAGCTCGATGACGGTATTGCGCCGCTGGATCGCGCGCTCCGGATAGCGGACGGGATTGTATCTGGCGGGGGCCTTCGGGAGAGCAGCGAGTGTTGCCGCTTCAGCCAGATTCAGGTCGCGAACTGATTTTCCGAAGTAGCGTTGCGACGCGGTCTCCACTCCGTACGCGCCGTGACCGAGGTCGATCTGGTTCAGGTACAGCTCGAGAATCTTCTTCTTGTCGTACTTCGCTTCGATCTCGCGAGCGACCTTCGCTTCCTTGAGCTTGCGCACGATGCTTTTCTCGCGACTGATCTTCTCGGGGAAGACGTTTCGCGCGAGCTGCATCGTGATCGTGGAAAACCCCTGAGAGTAGCCGTGCAGCGGCGAGCGGATGACCACGCTCGCGGCGCGATGCCAGTCTATTCCAGCGTGCTGGTAGAAGCGCTTGTCCTCGGTGCTGACGAATGCGTCCTGCACCATCTTGGGGATCTCGTCGATCTTTACCAGGGTCCGCCGCTCCAGCCCCAGCTCTGCGATGAAGCGTCCGTCTATCGCGTAGAGCTTGGACGTCTGGTGGGGAGTGTACTCCGCCAGGATCTCGATCGACGGGCACTGATTGCCGCGGCAGATGAGGGCCCAGCTGCCGTAGATGGCGCCCGCGCCGAGGGCGATGATAAAAGTGAGCGAAAGCAGCACCGCCCTGACGAGCGTTGGGTGGCGCTTGCGGAATGGAAGTTTGTTGTCGATTTCGGAGACCATGCGGAGTAAAAAAAGATAACTGTGATACACCGAAGGTGACACCGCGGTCGGGCGTCCCTATCTTCCCCGCATGCCCTCGAAGAATTCGCTGCTGGACGAGCTGTCCTGGCGCGGAATGGTCTATCAACACACGGACGGGCTGGCAGAGGCACTCGCAACGGATTCCGTGAGCGCGTACGCCGGTTTTGATCCGACTGCGGACAGCCTTCATGTGGGGCATCTCGTGCCGGTGATGGGACTTGCGCACTTGCAGCGCTCCGGGCATCGCCCAATCGCGCTCGTGGGCGGCGGGACCGGCATGATTGGTGATCCCAGCGGGAAGACCGCGGAGCGTCAGCTCGCGTCGCCAGAAGAAATAGAGAAGAATTCACGCGCGATCGAGAAGCAGCTCCGGCGATTCCTTGATTTCGAGGGAAAGAATGCGGCTTTGATGCGCGACAATGCGACGTGGCTGCGTCCGCTCAAGGCCGTCGAATTCATGCGCGATGTCGGCAAGCATTTCACCGTGAACTACATGCTGGCGAAGGATTCGGTGCAGTCGCGGATCGAAGGAGGCATCTCGTTCACCGAGTTCTCGTACATGCTGCTGCAGGCGTACGATTTTCTGGAGCTTCATCGCCGTGAGGGAGTCACGCTGCAGATCGGAGGCAGCGACCAGTGGGGAAACATCACGGCGGGGCTGGAGCTGATTCGGCGCGCCGCCGGAAAGACTGCGCACGCGCTGACAATGCCCCTGGTGACGACAGCAAGTGGAACCAAGTTCGGCAAAACCGAAGCGGGTGCGGTGTGGCTCGATGCAAATCGGACATCGCCGTACAAGTTCTATCAGTACTGGATCAACGTCGACGACCGCGATGCCGGCAAATACCTGCGGCTGTTTACGCTCATGCCGCGCGCGGATATCGAAGCCCTCGACAATCTCCTCTCCACAGCGCCCGAGAAGCGCGAGGCACAGCAGGCGCTCGCCCGCGACATGACCGCGCGCGTGCACGGCGAGGAGGCCGCGCGTGTGGCGGAAGAAGTATCGCGCGTGCTGTTTGGGAAGGCCGACCCAGCTGCGCTTACGGAGCCGGTTCTGCGCGCCTTGGGCGAAGAGGTTCCGTTTGCGGAGTCGCGTGAAGCGCCCGGATTGCTCGACGCGCTGGTAACGCTCAAGCTCGCCGCATCAAAAGGCGCCGCACGCAGGCTGATCGAGCAGGGTGGAGTCTATCTGAATGGCCAGCGCGCGAGCGCGGACACGGAGCTCGGCAATACCAAGCCGCTCGCGGGGCGATACCATCTTCTTCGTAAAGGAGCGCGCGACTACGGGTTGGTGCGGATTGGATAATAAGTGAGTGAAGACCCACCACGAGACGAGTAAGGTGGGTTTTATGCCTCTGGTGTGCGCGGCCTCCTCTTCGGCTTCGCCTCCTGCGCCTGATCATACCAGTTCTCCAATGTCCGCGACGCCAGGTCACGTCCTCCAAGACCAAACGCTAAGCCGAGCGCAATCGCCAGCGCGCCCACAAATCCCGTGAACAGCGTGTTGATCAGGTTCGTCGCGATGCCGAGCTGATTGATCGCCACCACCACGGCGAATGACCACACCGCCGTGCGGGAGACGTTGGCGAGCGTCTCCGGATTGGAGAACCCTCCCTCGGCCGTCGCGCCGCGCACGATGTTCCCGAGCGCACGGGCCGCAATTCCGCCGATGAACAGCACGAAGATCGCTACCACGAGATTCGGCAGCCACAGCAGCAGCTGTCTCATCACGTCGGAGACGGCCGGTAGTCCGAGCGTATCGAACGCAACGAGCAGAACCACGACGCGCACGATCCACTTCACGATTCCCGCGACGATTCCGGCCGAGTCGATGCCCGTGCCCATCTTCGCCATGAAGTCGGCGAGCCCCGACCGCTGCATCAGCTCATCGAACCGAATCGCGCGCAGAAGTCCGACGACTGCCTTCGCGAGCAGCGTGGAGATGAACCAGCCAATCGCGACAATGACGATGAAGGCGAGCACGCGGGGAATCGCGCTCAGCACCATCGAGAATGCGTCGCGGAACGATGTGATCAGCGTGTCAGTGAAGGAGGGACGAACGACGGTCGTTTGAACAGGCACTTGAGCAGTAGTCTGGAGCAGCATAGTCATCCTCGTTTGGAGGTGATGGTTCTTTATGCAGTCACGCCTAGCTCTCTATGAAACCTGTATTACGCTCCTTTCTTGGCCTTGTAGTACTGCCGTGGATCCAGCGCATCCCGAAGCGCGTCGCCGAGCAGATTGAAGCCCAGCACCGCAGCCCCAATGGCGATTCCGGGAAACACGGACGTCCATGGAGCCGTTTGAAGTTGGTACAGGTCTCGACCGTCTGCAATCATCGATCCCCAGCTCGGCGCTGGTGGAGGGACGCCGAGTCCGAGAAATGACAGCGCCGCCTCAGCCATGATCGCGCCGGCCACTCCAAGGGTCGCGGTGATCACTACCGGCGCGATGACATTCGGGAGCACATGCTGGAGCATGATGCGGACATCGCCCGCGCCGAGCGCTCTGATCGCCTGGATGTACTCGAGCTGCCTGACCACGAGCACCTGCCCGCGAACGATTCGCGCCATGCCCGCCCATCCCACAATTCCAATCGTCGCGAAGACGACCGCTTCCGACGGCTGCAGGGCGGCGACCATCGCTATGAGCAGCAGAAGAGTCGGAAACGCGAGAGTGACATCGGCCAGCCGCATCACTATCTCGTCGACCCATTTGCCGTAGAATCCTGCCAGCAGGCCGAGCGACACACCAAGGACGAGCGCGATTCCCTGCGATATGAGCCCGACTGTGAGCGACACGCGCGCGCCGTACACGAGCCGCGACCAGATGTCGCGGCCCTGGATGTCGGTGCCAAGCCAGTGATTCGCAGTCGGGCGCTGGAGTATGTGCTGGAGATCGATCGAGATCGGGCTCTGGCGCGCTATGAGCGGCGCCAGAATCGCGGCGAGGGTCATGACGACTACGATCCCGATCCCTATGCGCGCCCTGTTGTCGCCAAGAAATCTTTGCCGCTGCTTGGGATCGAGCATCGTCTCCTCTTTACGCCGATGGATCTCGGAGCGCCGCCGGCGTGTCCGGAGGCTGTCTCTTCCACCTGCGATGCTGCCAGAAGTACTGCGCCGGCACTACCCGCACCCAATGCTCCAGACGCTCCGTAAAACGTGCAACGATCGCGTCCACGTCGCGATCCCGATCGCCCGTCTCGCGCGCCTCGATTCGCTCGACGACAATCCGGTATCGGCCGTTCGGCTGCCGGATGGCGACGACGAACAAAACCGGCACCTCGAATCGCAAGGCGAATACCGCGGCGCCGCGCGGGGTCTTGGCGGGACGCCCGAAGAACGGAACAAAGGTGGATGCGAGTCCCAGTACCCCCTGATCCGCCACGAACGCCACGGCGCGTCCCGCGCGCAACGAGCGCGGCGTCCGTCGCACGGCTTCGGAGTCGTGTACGATCGTCATGCCCATCTCCTCCCGCGTGTGATTTATGTACGCGTCGAACAGCGGATTGGCCATTCCGCGTACTATCGCGTCGAGCGGAATTCCGCGCGCGGCGACGTAGGCCCCAGCGAGCTCCCAGTTGCCGAAATGGCCCGTGACCATCACGGCTCCCTTCCCCTTCGACATAACGTCTTCGACTTCTTCCCAGCCCTCGACGGTCTCGACGAGCGCCTGAAGTCCGTCCTTCCCTATTCCGTCGAGCAGCGCGGTTTCAATGAACGTGCGGCCCAGGTGCTCGTAGGATTCGCGCGCGAGATTCTTCACTGCGTTGCGATCGAGATCGGGGAATGCCGCTGCGATTTGCCGCTCGACGACGCGCTTTCTGATTCCCAGCGGACGATAACCGAGCGCGCCAAGCCTCTCCCCGACACGGCAGGCCGCGTCCCAGCTCAAGGCGCGCAGCGCACCAATCGTCGCTCGCATCGTGTAGTACTCGGCGCGATGTGCCAGCGAGGGCTTTCGCCTGGCCATATCGGGGTGCATCGCCTTCGCATCAGGCGTCACGCTTTGTCGTCCCCACGACTCGATAGGTGAACTCGCGGGCTTCCCGCGCGACACGATCCCAGTTGTAGTGCGTCTCTACGGCACGTCGTCCCACGACGCCCATCTGCTTGCGGCGATCCGGATTGAGCAGCAGCGACCGGATTGCATCAGCAATCGCATCGGAATCTGTGGGTGGCACGACGAGGCCTGTCTCACCGTCGCGAACCGCGGAGCGCACTCCACCTGAATCTCCCGCGACAGATGGAATTCCCGACGCGGCGGCTTCGACGAACGAGATGCCAAAGCCTTCAGCATCGATCGCACTCTCCACCCTGGACGCGCCGAGGTAGATCGTCGAAGTAGCGTAGGCCTCTGGAAGCTCGTCGTCACGCATCGCACCGACGAAACCGACCCTGTCCGAGACCGCAAGCTCCTTCGCGAGCGCGCGCAGGCGTTCTTCATCCGGGCCCCGGCCGACGATGATGTAGCGCAGTTCTGGGAAATCGCGACGGAGCGCCGCGACCGCGCGGATTCCCATGTCCTGTCCCTTGTGCGGCACCACGCGAGCGACTGTCAGCAACAGCGGCGCGTCCCCCACGCCCCAGCGGCGGCGAAGAGCGCCCGTGTCGCGCGACGCATTGAATCTCACGGGATCGGTTCCGAGCTCGATCGTGGCTACTGGCGGCGGCGCATCGATTCCAACCTGCTTCATCACATCCTGCGCGAGCTCAGCGCTCCATTTCGAGATGGCCACGATTCCGGAGGCGTGACCCAGTATCGAGCGGGCGGTTCGGCGCTTCAGCAGGCTGCGCTCCGCTTTTTTTCTTTCTTTGAGAAGATCTCCGCCATAGACGTAGACCAGATACGGAACTCGCAGCTGTCTGTGCGCCCATCGCACCGCGTACCCGACGGGCCGGATGTTGCCGCAGTGCAGCACATCGAAATCTGGTGAACGGTTGGATGTCAGCCAGTGCGCCCAACGCAACTGGTTGGAGAAAACCTTCGCCCGCTCGAACGGAAAGGGCTGGCGGTCGATCCTGTAGCTCTCCTGCTCATCGAAGTGCTTCGCATCGGCTGCTGCCACCGTTGATACAGCCATGGTGGTTTCATCGTCGTCGCCGAAACGGCGGCACAGCTCGACGTGCACCCTCGCCATTCCGCCCAGGTCGGGAGCGTAGTCCTGGGTGACAAATAGGTGCCTCACTGACTTACGCCAGCGGATTCACGAACGCTTCGCCGGAAAGCAAATTGTGGATTCGCTGGTCGAATGTGTGGTTGTTGCGGACGAACGCCTGTCCTTCGCGCCTGATGCGCTCGCGTTGCGCCGAGTTCTTCAGGTAGTACTCGATCTTGGCGAGACACGAGTCGATATCCGTGTACCAGTCGCAGTGATCTCCCGCGCGCAGCAACTCGGTGAGTCCGGGCGTCCCGTGTCCGAGGTAGAATCCGCCCGCAAGAATCACCATCCATGTCCGGTCGGAAGTGTATGCCTGTCCTCCCTTCGCCCGATCAGGATTCACTCCGAGCGAAATGTTGGAGCTGGAGCAGACGGCGGCGAAGTCCTTTCCCTCTACGGGGCGCCCGCTCCAGTTGAGCGGCTTCCGCCACTTTTCCCAGCCTTTGCCCCAGACTTTGACGTCGTATTTCTTCGCGACCTTCAGCAGAAACTGCGCGCGCGAGGGATCATAGCCGGTGCCGATGAAGGCGACGTCAGAATGATACTTCTTCCTCGCAGCCACAGGCTTCAAGTCTCGATCGCCGGCGGCCGGAAGAAATTTGGCCGGCAGTCCCAGTCCCCTCCATTGAGCATCGAACCCGGAAACGAAAAAAGTCTGCGACAGCTTTCCAACCGCGACGATGTGGGCGATGTCCGGGCGGTACGTGCTCTTGTACCACTGCGGATCCTGGTACCACATCGAGTTCGGCTTGCCGTCGATGATCTCTGCCACCGTGTCGAGATTCAGTCCCAGGCACTTGCTGAGGATCACGAAATCCGGCTTGAAGCGCCGAGCTTGCGACAAAACCCACCTCTGCGTGAGCTTGCGCCCGACCAGACGTGCTGCGCGCCTGTCGTCCACGAGGAGCGTCTTGTGTCCGGCTCTCTTCAGGGCACGCTGGGTCCCGGCTTCCATCCGCCATGAGTGGTGGTTGCCGATGATGAGGACTCTCAAGCTACTGCTGACTCTCAGCTGTCATGACGGATCGATCTTTCCCAGAGTCGCGCGTACTTGGCCATCACGCTTGCCGCCGCGAGACAGGCCAGGACGAGTCCGCGGGCGCCATCGCGAAACCCTCCCTTCAACAGATACATGCTCACGAATCTCGCCGGTGGCTTGAACACTACCGCAGCGGCTGTGCCCCGACGGCCTTTGGCGTAATTCTGCTCCGCCCACCAACGGCTGTATCTGTCGAACTTCTCAAAATACTGGTCGAGAGAAGTATACGTGTAATGAAGAAGCGAATTCCTTGCTTCGCCAACCAGCGCCCCACCGGGCACATCGACGTGCTCGTGCACCTGATTCGCGTTGTAACGCAGATCGCGCCGGAACAACCGAATGGGTTTGTCCTTTCCGCCTCCCCACCC
>DATCPG010000220.1:0-19105 GCA_036570225.1 Gemmatimonadaceae bacterium
CGCCAACCGATCCAAGGCCGAATTTCTGGCTGTCATGAGTCACGAGCTCAGGACCCCGCTCAATTCAATAGGCGGGTATGTAGACCTGCTCGAGATGGAGCTGCGCGGACCTCTCACCGATTCGCAGAAGTCTGACCTTCACCGCATTAAGCGGAGCCAGGAGCATCTGCTTCGCCTCATCAATGACATCCTGAACTTTACGCGACTCGAAGCGACCGAGGTGAAATACGAGATAATCGACGTCCCGGTGCGAGCCCTCCTCGCTGATCTCGACGCGGTAGTGAGCTCGCTTGCCGCCGCGAAAGAGCTCGAGTACGCTTGCGACGTGCCTCCGCACGGAGTGTTCACGCGCACTGATCCCGACAAGCTCCGCCAGATACTGATCAACCTGCTTTCCAATGCCGTGAAGTTCACTCCCGCTGGTGGGCGCATCAGAGTTTCGTGCGCCGCGCGTGAGAATACGGTCTCGATCAGCGTAGAAGACAATGGCCCTGGAATCCCGGCCGATCAGGTCGAGGCGGTGTTCGAGCCGTTTGTGCAGCTCAATCGAGGACTGACGCGCACCATCGAGGGTACCGGGCTGGGGCTCGCAATCAGTCGCGGGTTGGCGCGCGGAATGGGAGCGGAGATCATCCTGAACACAGAGGTTGGCAAGGGGTCGACCTTCACACTGATGCTACCACTCGTGAGGATCCGCACAACTCCCGCTGGCGGAGTCAAAGCGGTGCGGTCGTCCTGATCGAGGAGTCGGGTACCAATTGGTCTGATCCTCGCACATTGGCACATCAACTCAATGTTCAGAGGCGTGCGAGATGGCGGTTGCAGCTCGGCCGACGATGGCGAAGAAAGGCCCCGTAAAATGCCGGCGGAAATTCCTCAGATTTTTCCCGAAGGGATTCTACGACGACAAATACATCGACTGGGAGCGCGGTTACAAATGGGACGCGCACTCGCGGTGGGAGGAGACGCTGGGACGCGAAATGCATCGCGCGCTGATAGCTGAAGGCGATTACAGCGAGGTCGCGCGCAGGGCGGTTGGAATCGAGTCACGAACGAATCTGCTCTTCTCATTCGAGAAAATGGCGCTGCGCGATGCTGTAAAGCCGAAGGCAGGCGCCAAGGCGTTCGCGGAGGGCCTGTATGAGTTTCTCTACGGCCGAGGAAGCGAGGAGGACAGGTTCGAGCAATGGTGCGCCGTTGTGGGAGCGCTTCCGCGACGACAGACGCGGGTCCTCACCTGGCCCGTCGTGACGATTTTCGGATTTCTCGCCTTGCCCGGCACGCACTTTTTTCTGAAGCCAATGGTCACGCGCGCGGCTGCGCGCGAGTACGGCTTTGACTTTCAGTACCGGCCGCGTCCGAGCTGGGCCAACTATTCGAGTCTCCTCGAGTTCGCTCGCGTGGTCTCTGACGATTTGCGAGACTTGAGACCACGCGACATGATTGACATTCAATCGTTTCTCTGGGTGCAGGGATCGGATGAGTACGAGGAGTAATCTGAGCCAGGTTGTAGCCGTGCAAGACGGAGCGTACCAGCCGGGCTGGGCTGAAGAATTGCGTGGCTATAACGCGGACCCACTCGTCTATTAGGGTGCGCGTTCTCCTCTCCGTCCACCGTCATTGCCCAACCAACAAGCTCTAACAAGCCCGGCCAGACTCGCGGCTCTCCAGCACACAGGGCTCCTCGACACTCCGGAGGACGAGCGGTTCGACGGCTTCACGCGTCTCGCAGCCCAGATCCTTGACGTTCCCACTGTCGTCATTTCGCTCGTCGAGTCGGAGCGGCAGTATTTCAAGAGCGTCACGTCGTCCATCGGAGCCTTGCCGCAAGGCTGGAATTCGCTCAACTGCACGTTTTGCCAGGACGTGGTGGCCAGCGGCAAAGAATTCATCGTTCCCGATACAGAGAAGGAAGCCCTTGTTGCGGGACGCCAGATCAGAGCCAGAGCATATCTCGGCATCCCACTCGTAAACGACGACAAGCAGGTGCTCGGCGCGTTGTGCGCGATGGACTATCAGCCGCGCGTATGGGCCGCCCGCGATATCGCGACGCTCATGGCCCTTGGGTCGGCCGTGATGTCGGAGATTCAACGCCGCGTCGCCGAGCGAGCAGCACACGACACGCATTTGCGGCTGGTGGCCGAGCGGACGCTCGCCCACACAGTACAGCAGCAGATGCCGGTGGGCGTGGTCGTCGCAGAAATTCCATCAGGCCGCCTTGTCTCGGTCAACGCTCAGATGACGGAGATATTCCGGACCGCGTTCATGCCCGCGCCCGACCTCAAGAGCTACACGCAATGGGTCGGTTTTCACAGCAATGGAACGCCGTATTCATCGCTGGAGTGGCCACTGGCCCGCACGGTGATCACCAGAGAGCCGGTGCGCGGCGAAGAGATCCGGATTCAGAGGGGAGACGGGACTGACGGATTCATACGTATGAGCTCGGCGCCGGTCGTCGATGCGAGCGGAGCAGTTATCGCGGCCGTTGCGATCGTGGTGGATATAACGGATCAGCGGCAAGCTGAGCGCGCCGTCAAGACGACCGACGAACGGCTCCGATTCGTGGCGAAAGCGACGACGGACGTGATCTGGGACTGGGACATCAAGACCAACGCCCTCGTGTGGAACGACTCGGTGGAGACGGTCTTCGGTCACAAGCAGAACCAGATCTATCCCGAGATGCAGTGGTGGTACGATCACCTGCACCCCGAAGACCGGGTGCGCGTCACCTCCCAGCTGCACGGAGTCCTGGAGCAGGGCGGCACGAACTGGAGCGACCAGTATCGGTACCAGAAGGCGGACGGGTCCTACGCAAACGTCATGGATCGCGGCTACATCGCCCGCGACAATACCGGGGTTCCGCTGCGAATGATCGGAGCCATGACGGATGTCACCGAGCGAACGCGCTCGGAGGCGGCCATCAGGTTCCAGGCGCAGCTGCTCAACGCGGTCCAGCAGGCCGTCGTGGCGACAGACCCGGACGGCACGGTGATCTTCTGGAACAAGTTTGCGGAGAATCTCTACGGATGGGCCGCGACAGAGGCGGTTGGCAGAGCGATCGAGGAACTGACTCCATCGCCGTTTCTCCGCGACCACGGCGGGGAGATCGTCGAGCGCGGAGCCGCGGGAGAGAGCTGGACCGGAGAGTTTCTAGTTCAGGGAAAATCGGGGAAGCCATTCCCCGCCCTGCTCACCACTTCGCCAGTTCTGGATGAGAAAGGCCGCGTCCTCGGATTTGTGCGCGTGTCGATCGATCTCACCGAGCGCAGAAGTCTGGAGGAGCAGTTCCGTCAATCGCAGAAGATGGATGCAGTCGGCCGGCTTGCTGGCGGCATCGCCCACGACTTCAACAACCTGCTGACTGTAATCCGCCTCAACACCGAGATCATTCTCGAGAGCTTCGATGCAACGGATCCCCGCAGCGAGGACGTAAAACAGATCAAGAGCGCCGCAGAGAGAGCCTCGTCGCTCACGCGTCAGCTCCTTGCGTTCAGTCGCAAGCAGATTCTCCAGCCGCGCGTGCTCGATCTGAATAGCGTCGTGGGAACAGTGGAGCCGATGCTCCGCCGCCTGATCGGCGAAGACATCACAATCACTTCACAGTGCGGCGCGCGCGGCTACGTCGTCGCGGACCCGGGACAGCTCGAGCAGATTCTCGTGAATCTGGTGGTCAACGCGCGCGACGCCATGCCGCAGGGCGGCCGCATAAGCATCGAGACGAAAAACACCGACCTGGACGAGAACTACACGAGTGAGCACGCTCCTGTCGTCGCGGGACGGTACATCATGCTCGCGGTGACCGATACGGGCGTCGGCATGAATGCGGACACCAAGGAGCACGCATTCGATCCGTTCTTCACAACCAAGGATCCGGGAAAAGGAACCGGGCTCGGGCTGGCTACCGTGTATGGAATCGTCAAACAGTCTGGCGGCTACGTGTGGATATACAGCGAGCCGTCGGCCGGCACGGCGCTCAAGCTGTACTTCCCCGAGGTCAGCGCGGCCGCGGCGTTCGCCGCGGCGCCGGATTACCAGCCGGCGGTGAAGAGTACGAGTCGCGGCTCCGAAACCATCCTTCTCGTCGAGGATGAGGAAGCCGTTCGACGCCTGGCCTGCCGGATTCTGGAGCGGCAGGGCTACCGTGTGATCCCCGCGCAGCACGGACGCGATGCGATGGAAATCGCCACCCAGGAAGCGGGCCAGATCCATCTCGTACTCACCGACGTAGTGATGCCCGGCATGAATGGCAGAGGCCTCGTGGAGCGTCTGGCAGGCATAAGGCCCACCATCAAGTCCCTGTACATGTCCGGATACACAGACGACGACATCATACGCCGCGGCTTCATCGAGCCTTCAAAGAGCTTTCTTCAGAAACCGTTTACGTCCGAGGCCCTGCTCCAGACAGTCCGGAAAGTTCTGGACGAGTAGGCCTGGGCGGCACGTCGGGTGCGTGGCGATCTGTTATATAAGGGTATGCGTCTTCGCCTTCCGGCCGTATGCGTTGGATTTTTCGCATTGACGTCGGTGCCTTGTGCCGCCCAGGACACTACGGCGACGCGCCTTGCACCGGTCGTCGTCGAGGTTGGACGCGGGACGCATGGCTCACCGCTCGATCTCCCTTTCGCGATGAGCGTTCAGACGCCTGACTCGAGCCGCCCGGGCGAGCGGCATCTCTCTCTCGATGAAGCGCTGTGGCTCATTCCCGGCCTTTCGGTCTCCAATCGCAACAACCCCTCACAGGATCCGCGCATCTCGATTCGCGGATTCGGTGCGCGCTCCGCATTTGGCGTCCGCGGAATTCGAGTTCTTCGTGATGGGCTTCCCCTGACACTGCCGGACGGCCAGACGCCCGTTGATTTTCTGGACCTCGAATCTGTCGGGCGCGTCGAGGTAATGCGGGGCAGCGCGTCGTCCCTGTATGGAAACGCCGGCGGCGGCGTCGTCGACATTCGGACGAGCGACCCACCTCCCGTCCCGGTCTCCGGCGAAGTGCGCCTGTGGAGCGGCTCATTCGGAACGCGCCGCTTCGTTGCGAAGAGTGGAGGAACAGCTGGAGGGTTCAAGTATCAGGGGAACGTCGCGCGAACCGAGAGTTACGGGTACCGCGACTACTCGAGCCAAAAGACGACTAACGGTTTCGGGCGGGTGTCTCTCGATGCCGGAGAAGGATCATACGCGCTCGAATGGCTCGAAGTGAAGACGCCGCTCGCACAGAATCCGGGTTCCCTGACGCGCGCGCAATTCGACTCCAGTCCTCGAATGGCCGATCCACTCTCGATTCGCAAGGCTGCGCGAAAGGAGGTCGAACAGTCGCAGGTCGGTCTCACCGGCCGCCACGCCTTCGCCCGCGCGGACGTCGAAGCCTCGGTGTACGCGGGAACGCGCTCACTCTCGAATCCGCAGACGTTCGCCATTGTCGATGTGGGACGCAGGATTTCGGGAGGCGACCTTCGGGCGACGCTGCCGTTGTCCCTGCTCGGGATTGGCCAGCGCCTAACGGCAGGGACCGAAGCCCAGTTCCAGAACGACCTGCGTCTCAACTACACGAACTGCAACAACACTCCGCCGCCGACGGTTCCAACGGCAACCTGCCCCAATATTACGAGCGAGCGAGGCACCGTCACGCTGAATCAACGGGAGATTATTTCCTCCGTCGGGTCGTACGTCAGAGACGAGATGGATCTCGGCGAGCGATACACGCTGACCGGCGGAGCGAGGGCGGACGCGGTCCGCTTCGAGGTGAAGGACCGGCTGATCAATGCGACCAATCCCGACGACTCCGGGCGCCGGCTTCTGCACGCGGTAAGTCCGATGGTCGGATTGCTCGCTCGACTGAACCCGCTCCAGAGCGCGTACGCGAACATCTCCTCCGCATTCGAGACTCCAACCGCGACAGAGCTTGGGAATCAGCCAAGCGGTGCAGCAGGAATCAACCGCGATCTCAAGCCACAACGGTCGATCACCTACGAAGTCGGGTTGAAGGGTGTGAACACCACTGGCTGGCAATACAACGCGGCGGTCTTCTCCACCGCAGTTCAGGACGAGCTCATTCCTTATGACATCCCGGCCAGCGGCGGACGCCGATACTACCGCAATGCCGGCCGTACGTCGCGGCGCGGTGTCGAGCTCGGTACCGGACTCACTGCCGGCGCATTCGATCTGGGAGGCGCCTATACCTACGCGAACTACCGTTTTGTCGATTTCACCGTCGACACCGCGCATTACGCCGGGAATCGCATCCCCGGAATTCCGCGCCAGACACTTCAGGCGTCAGCGGCGATGCGAAGCCTCATCGGCACACTCGTCACAGAAGTTACGTTCGCGGACAGGATGTTCGTGAACGACGCCAATTTGGAGCGCTCGCCAGGGTACGGGATCGTCAACGCTCGTCTCGTCTCGAGCGGATCGATGGGCCCATCTGCGGCTGAGATAACTCTTGGAGCCCAGAATATCTTCGACCGCAAATATGTGTCGTCTGTAAACGTGAATGCGGCCGGCGGGAAATTTTATGAGCCGGGCTCGCAACGATCGATCTACGTCGGCGTCAGTCTGATCGGTGCGTCACGGCGGCAGCAGTAAGACTCATCGGCCGGTACGCTCGCTTCTCCGATTCACGCAGCCATCCGGCGAAGAGCACCAGAGCCGCGATCAGATACGCGATGCTTCCCGGGATCCACATTATGAGCCCTCCTAGCTGCTGGTCGTCGAGCGGGCTCAGCCCCCAGGCGCGAGTCGTCGCCGCATAGGCCGGATACCAAAGCGACGTTGCGAACGTGAGCAGCGCGCCCAATGCGCCGGTTTGCAACGCAGTCAGGAACAGGTACAAGATCGCGCGTCCCCGCGCGAGCCCGCCCCGGGTCGCACCGAGAATTGTCCACCAGAACAGCAGCGCGCTCAAAATAAAACTGGTGTGCTGAAGCGAGTGCAGGAGCTCGTTCGTGAGCGTGGCCTGGTAGAGGCCGGGTAGATGCCAGGCCCAGAGAGCGATTGCGTGGAGACCGAAGGCAACCGACGGCGTGGCAACCAGCTTCCACGCTCTGCGCGCGCCGGGTATTCCCGCCAATTCCCCGAGAGAGCGGCGATAATCTCTGGGAAAAGCCCAGAGGAAGGGGACAACCGGCCGTCCGAGGATCAAGAGCGGCGCCGCTATCGAAATCAGTACCTCGTGCTGCGCCATGTGTGCGGTGAAAAGTGCGCTGCCGAGTGCGTGGAGCGGCGAGACGAGCGCAATGACCAGCGCGAATAATCCCGCGGCGAAACACAGGACGCGCCAAATCTGCACTCCGCTTCCTCTCTCCGAGGCCGCCCAAAGCCGTGCGATCCCTCGCGCGTACAATCCGGCCGAGACAAGCAGCAACACGATGACCACCGGCTCGAACGTCCATGCGCGCCAGAGATCCTGCGGACCAACAGTCAGGTCCCGTGGCATGCGCCGATGAAGAACATGGGAATCCATTGAAGGATGATTCCGAACGCGGACACTGCAGCTGTCAGGACCCCCACTGTGGCCATGAAGCGGCTACGCGGCAAAAGGCCCCCTGCGCTCGCGGGCCAGTCGCCGGCTCGCTGACGCAGACTCCACGCGATGATCCCCGCAAGCACGGCAATCGCGAGAAAAGTGAGCGTCAACACGTGAAGCAGGATGGAGCTGTTGCTCGCACATGCGCGATCGACCGCCGGGTAGCCGACAAGAACGTTGGCAAAACCGGCCGCTGGACCACCGAGCACACCGAACCAAAGGCCGAGCGACGTCGTGGTGCGGGCGAATTTTTCGCCGTCAGCTCGATTGGAGGCCCGTCCGGTCATATGAACCTCGGAGCAATGAAGACGATCAGGTACAGTGCGACCCACGAGATCACGATGAAATACCAGTACACCGCCATCACGGTCGCGTCCGTATAGTGCTTCTTCTCCACGGGACCAACGAACATCACGAGCGCGATAAGAAATGTTTCCAGCGTTCCCGCGAGCAGATGCGCAAGATGGACCGCCAGAATGGTCCAGGTGATGGAGCCATAGGCATTCGAATCGTAACGCGTGTGCAGAGCCGCGAACTCAAATCCGCGAAGGACGATCGCCACCACGCCGAACAGAACGCCGAGCGTGAGCCACAGGCCAATCGTTGCCACACTCGCCTCTGCGCGCGCCAGCCGCGCCGCGCACCAGAATGGCGCTGCGCTTATCACTATCACGAGAAGGTTGATCGACGAGACGCCCAGGTCCGGCAGCAGCGTGCCCGAAGGAGGCCAGGCGTCGAAGTTCCGTCGTATGTAGAAGTAGCTCGCCGCGAGAATTGCGAACGCCGTTCCCTCGATGAAAATCATCAGCAGGTTGCCCCACCAGATGGGCGCGTGATGGCTGAACGCGTGATCCGGCAGCGTCGATACGTCTCCCACGGGTCTGTGTTTCACCTTTTCCTTGGCGTGTCGTAGTCCGGAGAGATCGTAGGCCAGAACCAGCAGACAAGAATCACCAGCGAGAGTATCGATCCAACGGTCACTCCCCACGGGGTAAAAATTGCGATCACGATGCTGCCGCCACCGAACACCGCCAGCAGCAGCGGCAGAATTGTCGGCCCCTTGAACTCGAACCTGTGCTCCGGCTCGGCGTCCATGATGCTGGTGAGAAGTCCCTCGTGGCGATCGGTTCTCAGACCCGTCACTACCGCGAGCTCTCCCTCGCGCATGTCCCAGAGTGGATCGCGCCCTTCGACTACAGGGATGAAGAGGTGATTGTAGGCGGGCGGCGGAGAGCTGGTCGCCCACTCCAGCGTGCTTCCGTCCCATGGATTGTCGCCGGCAGGAATTCCTCTCCTGAGGCTGACCCAGACGTTGCCGAGAAATACGCAGACGCTCGCGACGATGATCACGGCGCCGATGCTGGACAGCATGTTGAGATTTCCCCAGCCCATCTCCGGGAGATAGGTATAGACGCGGCGCGGCATGCCGAACAAACCCAGGATGTGCATCGGAAAGAACGTCACGTTCATGCCGACAAAGAATAGCCAGAAATTCCATTTCCCAGCGCGCTCACTGAGCATTCGTCCAGTCATCTTGGGAAACCAGTAGTAAAAGGCTCCGAACAGCGGGAAGACTGCTCCTCCGATCAGCACGTAGTGGAAGTGCGCCACGACGAAGAATGTGTCGTGCGCCTGGAGGTCGTAGGGAATCGACGCGATCATGACGCCGCTCAGCCCGCCGATGATGAAGAGCACGAAGAACCCTATCACGAACATGAAAGACGTCGTGTACCTCGGCCGCCCTGACCATATGGTTGCGATCCAGCAAAAGATTTGTACGCCGGTCGGAAGCGCGATGGCGGCACTCGCCGCGGTGAACAGGCTCTGACCCAGCTCTGGCAATGGCGTCGCGAACATGTGATGGACCCAGAGGCCGAAGCCGAGGAACGCTGTGGAGATCAGAGAAAGGACCATCGCCGGATAGCCGAAGATCCTCCGGCGCGTGAACGTCTCGATCATTGAAGAGAGCATTCCCAGCGCCGGGATGACGATGATGTAGACCTCGGGGTGCCCGAAAAACCAGAACAGATGCTGCCACAGCAGCGCGTCTCCCCCTTCCGCCGGGTTGAAGAAATGGGTGTCGATGAGACGGTCCATGGCGAGCATGGAGCTGCTGACGACGATAGCCGGGAGTGCGAAGACGATCATGAAAGACATGATCAGCATCGCCCACACAAAAAGCGGAATGCGATTGAGAGACATTCCGGGCGCGCGCTGCTTGAAGACCGTAGTGATGATCTCCACCGCGCCGATGAGCGCGGCGATCTCGGTGAACGTGATCATCTGCGCCCAGATGTCCACTCTCTTTCCTGGAGAGTACTCCGGGCCCGAGAGTGGGACGTACGCGAACCATCCCGCGTCCGGCCCGGTGTTGTAGAAGAATGCTATGTAGAGGAGAACGCCACCGAACAGGTACATCCAGTAGCCCAGAGCATTGAGTCGCGGGAAGGCGACATTCCGCGTGCCGATCATCAGTGGCACCAGGTAGAGTCCCACCGCCTCCATCACCGGCACGGCAAAGAGAAACATCATCGTGCTGCCGTGCATCGTGAAGATCTGGTTGTACAGATCCGGACCGATGAGCCGGTTTTCTGGACGCGCGAGCTGCGCCCGGATCATCCCCGCTTCGATTCCGCCGAGGATGAAGAACACTATCGCGGTGACGATGTAGCGCTTGGAGATGGACTTGTGGTTGGTCGATGTGAGCCAGGCCCACAGACCGCTTCCCTCATCCCATGACGTCTCGAGCTTCTCTCGGATTTCATCTTCCTCGCGCATTGTGAGTGGGCGAGACCTCTCTTCTCGTTCGTTGAAATCAGGAAGAGCGGATGCGTGAGCCATCACTTGAGCGTTCCGAGGTAGGCGACCAACGCCCGCATGGATTGGGGATCGAGCTTGTTGGGTGGCATTTTCACGCCGGGCTTTATGCTCTGGGGATCGAGTATCCACGCAACGAGGTTGCCCGGATTGTTGGGAAGCGTGCCGGCACCGATAGTCCGTCGGCTCGCGAGGTGGGTGAGATCGGGACCGACGTTGCTGGCCGCTCCGGTGCCGGCGATCGAGTGGCACATCGCGCACGTTCCGCTCAGAAACACGCGCTCCCCTCCCTGAGCGAGCGAATCGGTGGGTTGGGCTGCTTCCGATTTCTGCGATTGCAACCACTGCTCGAACTGGGCGCGCGGCTCTGCCACAATGTAGAAGGCCATCTTGGCGTGCTCGTGCCCGCAGAACTCCGCGCACTGCCCGCGATAGACGCCAGCTGAATCCGCTCTGAACCAGGTCCTGGTCTCGTGTCCGGGAATGAGGTCCTTCTTTCCATCCAGGTTCGGCGCCCAGAAGCTGTGGATCACGTCCCCCGAAGTCATCTTGATGAAGACCGCGCGTCCGACAGGAACGTGGATCTCGTTTGCCGTCTCGATGATGTTCTGTGGGTTTGCCGTGTCGGGATACTTCACCCCCCACCACCACTGGTGTCCTACGACATCAACGCGAAGAGGCTTCTCGCCGCCCACTCGAGACATCGTTCGGGCAGTCGACACGTCGACGAAGATGAACAGCAGGAGGATGAACGCCGTCGCGGCGATGGCCGCAAAAACCCAGCGCGTTCGGACTCGCTCGCGCTCTGGCTCGTCAGCGTCCGTATCCGCGAAAGTCGCGGGGCGCGTTGTCCCGGACCGCAATGCGTAGAAGAGTGCGCCCATCACTATCACGTAGACCACAGTGGCCGTAATCCAGAGAAACCGGCCCAGCTGGAGAATCGCCGCAGCCTTTGGCCCGCCGGGATGGAGGGCGGACTGAGACACGTCCATCATTGTTTGACGGCCGCGGGCGGGACAAAAGTCGGTGAAGGATGTCCCTTGCTGCGCGCCTGTTCCGATTCCTTGAGCATCATGTGATCGTCACGGGTGGTGCGGATCGCTTTCCCCTGCAATCCGCCCAGCGCGCGCACGTAGGCCACGAGCTCCCACACCTGGTAAGTGGGAATCTTTCCCCGAAACGCGGGCATGCCATTAGGACGGCCCTCGACGATTGTCGCGAAGATGTTCTGCGGATCACTCCCATAGATCCACTCGTCGTCTGTCAGCGGAGGTCCGATCCCACCACCACCGTGCGAATGACAACCGGAGCAATTCATCTGACCAAACAGCGTTTTGCCTTCCGATACAGCATAAGCGTTGTCTTCGTATGGATTCAGCAGCGCCGTCTGGACGATCGTGGGGCCAGGCTGCAAAGAGCTCATCGTGACCGGATTGCCAGCAGTCGCCGATGGCGGGTTCGCGCGAAAATCGCGTTCCTCTCGCTTGCACGCTGTCAGCGAGGAAACAGCGAGCAGCAACGCGAGCTCTACAGACCACGCCGGTGCGTGCGGGCGCGGGCTCATGATGACTGATTCCCGGGATTGTTCACACGCGGCACTCCGTATTGATCGAGTATGCGGTCTATCTCGCTCCTTCGACGAGTGATAATTGCGTTCAGCTCGTCTCGGAGAGCGTTGTCGCCACGGCGCACCCCCATGGAGATGTCGAACACGAACGGCAGGTACGGGAGGTCGATCTGCGGCGAAACGGCCGTGATCTCGAGTGCGACTGGCTCGCGCTGGGCGAAATATCCAGCGAGCGGGCCCCAGGCGATCGCCACATCCACATCTCCCTTGACGAGCGCATCGATGATCCGCGCGGGAGGGTTCGGCTGCCGGTAGTCACCATACACGCTGTAGCCGCGCACGTTCTGAATGATGTTCCTCCTGGACAGCGCGTGCGCCGGCGGCGTGTTCGTGAAGTCGTCCCCAATCATCTGCACTCCGATTCTGAGCTTCCTGAGCGCCGGGTCGTCGAATGATGCGATCCTGAGATGCCGATCGCGTCTGGTCACGAACACGTACGTCGAGCGGTAGTACGGGATCGTTGTGCTCGTGCGCTCGAAGCTTGCGGGAACTCCGATCAGGAGATCGCATTCATGCGCGTTGAGCGTGTTGCGCACGAACCCGCGACGCTGTGCCCACCAGGCGTAGCGGACCTTTGCGTTCATGTCACGCGCGACAAGCTCGGCGATCCGGTTCTCGAAGCCCTCCTGCCGCTCGTTCGAGAACGGAAGATTGTTCGGGTCGGCGCAAACCTTGAGCTCCGCTGTCGCCGTGGCGGCGCGAGCCCGATCGCACGACGCAATGGCCGCGCAGGCCAGTAGTGGGAGAAGAAACAGCGAACGCTGGAATTCTCGCGTCACGGCTCAGGGAAGCTCGAACACGTAGAGTGTCCCGCCCTTGTTCGTTGCCCCGGGCAAGTCTGTCATGATGTTCACGAAGCCCGCCGCGGCGGAGGAATCTCGCGGATCGATTCCTCCAGCTACGATTGCACCCGCCCAGCCGCCAACTCCGCTGAGAACTGCTACGTACTGCTTATTGTCCGGCCCGCGGTAGCTCACGGGCTGACCGATGATACCCGAGCCCGTCTTGAATTTCCAAAGCTCCTGGCCAGTTCGCGCGTCGACCGCCTTGAACCAACCCTCCATGGTTCCATAAAAGGCGACGTTCCCCGCTGTAACGAGCGCGCCACTCCACACCGGGAAATTCTCCTTGATGCTCCATACGACCTTTCGCGCCACCGGATCCCAGGCGTCGAACGCACCGCGATTTCCGCCAGGGCCCGCGTACATCTTCAGGTTCATTCCGACGAATGGAGTGCCAGCTATGTAGTTGGCTTCCACTGATTCCACGTCCTGACAAAGATTCTGGTGCGGGATGTAGATGAGACCAGTGAGCGGAGAAAATGCCGACGGCTGCCAGTCCTTGACCCCCGGGGACGCCGGACAGGCGTTGCGCACCACTTCTCCCATGCGCGGCTCCTTTCCCGGGGCATAGCTTATTCTGCCGGTCTTGAGGTCCACGCCGCTCGACGTGTTCACGAATCCGTACGGATCCGCGGCGATTACCTCGCCTGTCGAGCGATCGATCGTGTAGAGGTAGCCATTCCTGTCCGGGTGAATGAGAACTTTTCTCGTCTGGCCGTTGATCGGGAGGTCGAGAAGAATGTTCTCGTTCACCCCATCGTAGTCGTGCAGATCGTGCGGGCTCATCTGATACGCCCACACCGCCTCGCCTGTATCCGGATCGCGCGCGAAGATCGTCGAGCTCCATTTATTGTCGCCCGGACGTTGCTCGGGATTCCACGGACCCGGGTTCGCGGAGCCGTAGTAAATCAGATTGAGCTGCGGATCGTAGGAGATCCAGCCCCACATTCCCGCGCCGCCGATCTTCCAGCTGTCGCCAGGCCAGGTATTCACCCCGAGGTCGGGCTTGCGATCGCCGGCGTAGAAAGGCTTGAAGCGTTTGCCGATGAGCACCGCTGAATCGGGACCTGTATGGTAGGCGCGCCACACGATCTTCCCGCTCCCGAGGTCGAGCGCTGTCAGCCAGCCGCGTATTCCGAACTCACCACCGCTGTTGCCGACGAGAACTTTGTTCTTCACGATGAGCGGCGCCATCGTCAGGCTCTCACCGAGATTGATCTCCCCTACCTTGGTCTTCCACACCTCTTTGCCCGTAACGGCATCGACGGCGACCGTCTGGTCATCGAGCGTGTTGTAGACGACCTTGCCATCCGCGTAAGACGCCCCACGATTGACGACATCGCAGCAGGCGACACCCTGTGCGGCCGCTATCGGCCCCGGCTTGTACACCCACTTCATCGGAGCGCCAGGCTTGGTCAGGTCCAGCGCGTACAAATAGTTGGGGAACGGCGTCACGATGTACATCGTGCTGTTGACCACGAGCGGCGCCGCTTCCTGTCCGCGCAGAACTCCAGTCTCGAAGGTCCACGCAAGCTTCAGGTTCCGGACGTTGTCAGCGGTGATCTCGCTCAGCCCACTGAACCGTGTGCTCGCGTAATTCTTGGCGGGCCGCACCCACTGACCATCTTCCTGCTCGGCCGCGATCGCTCCGCCATTGCTGCGGCCGGCTATGGGTGTGATAGCCGGCGGCGCAGGCTTCTGCGCACCTTCGTCCGCGGGTTTCTTTCCGGAGCACGCCAGCACACCACTCAGGAAAGAGACGATGATCAGTGTTCTATCCACAGGATTTGTTTTGGCGAGTGCACGGCGCGAAAATGCACAAAGTGTTCCTCACTGCCTTTCGCAGTGCGTCTTCATTAAAGTCGTAACTAGCAATGTCGCGCGCGCGTTTCGGAAATCACGGATCGCTCGAGTAGTGTACGAAAACGACGCACTATGATTGTTCGTCTGCTGACATTCTCCCTCCTCTGTAGCACCGCGCTGGCTCCGGCGATCTTTGCGCAGAGCGCCGGCCGTCACACGTCGCTCCGAATTGGGCTGGTCACCACTGACGGCACAAGCGTGCCGGCCGCCGCCTCTATTGCGCGTGGTGTGCGCCTCGGTGCAGCCGAATCAAAGCAGACGGCCGCGCTCTTTGGAGACGACGTCGAACTTTACGAGGAGGAGGGCGCTGGTGCCGGGGCGCTGGCCGCGGCCGAAAGATTGTTATCTGCACGACAGGTTCAAGTACTGATCGGCGCGTCAGCTGCCGACGCGGACGTTCTCTCCATGTTTGCGGAGTCTCACCACATGGTCTTCGTAAACGCCGCATCGCGTTCGCAGGCGCTTCGCGCGGCGTGCCGTCGCTACACCTTCCACGTCGAGGCTACGGACGCCATGTACGCAAACGCCGCCCAGACAGCCCGAAAGTGGTCGCGGACCGTCAGCGCCAATGCGTCGGTACCGACCGATCGCCCGGAACGCGACTCGGTAACGTTGTGGGGACCAAGTCTCCAGCGATTCGGAGCGAGCCAGCTGAACGACCGTTATCGTGACAAATACCATTCAGGCATGGACGGCTTCGCCTGGGCCGGCTGGGCCGCCGTCAAAATCCCGTCGGAAGCAGCGCTTCGGACGGGGTCGACCTCGCCCGCGAAGCTTGCAGCCTACCTCGAATCGCCATCGACCCAATTCGACGGCCATAAAGGGTGGTCGCTCACCTTCAGGCTCGCAGACCACCAGCTTCGCCAACCTCTCTACATCGCGATGGTGTCAGGAGCGGGCGGATATCGGTACACCGATGTGCCCGAGCTGAGGGACGATTCGTCCCTGGGCGCAGCGAGCACGCCCAGCGCGCGGACGCCTTACATGAGTCTGGACTCGCTGGTGGCATCGCCCGGCGCTCGGGCATGCAAGTGGCGCAGCAAGTGATCGATCGCTTTTGTGTCTCGCTTTCGCGGATCGTGCGCGCCGCGATCCTGGCGCTGATTCTCGTTCTTCTCAACGCTCGAGCCGCTGACGCGCAGCATGGATCCTTCATCGCCGTCAGCAACGAGCTCGGTCACACGATAAGTCTGATCGACGCCAGATCCCTCACGGTTCTCAGGACTATCGCCGTGCCACAGCGACCGAGGGGAATCGAGTTCAGCCCGGACGGAACGCGGATTTTCGTAGCGCTGAGCGATCCCCAGAAAAACGTTCAAACGAGGGGAGATGCGATCGTTTCCATCGACTTCAACTCCGGGCGCATCGATGGTGTCTTCCCAGCCGGCAGCGATCCGGAAAGATTCGCAATTACTCCCGATGGCAAGCGGCTCTACGCAGCGAACGAGGACGGCAGCTGGACATCCGCCACCGACATCGCGACGCGCAAGATCGTGGCTACACTCATCGTCGGCATAGAGCCGGAAGGAGTCGCGGTCTCGCCAGACGGACGCTGGGTCTACGTCACGGCCGAGACGAGCAACAGCGTGTCCGTCATCGACGCCAAAGCGAACAAGGTAGTGGCGAACTTCCTCGTCGACGTCAGGCCACGAGCTGTTGCTTTCTCGCCCGACGGGAAACGCGCATACGTCACGGCGGAGATTGGCGGTACGTTGTCGGTGATCGATACGAAGACACGATCCGTAACCCACACCATTCCGCTGGAAGGGCGACAGGGCAAGCCCGTGGGCCTCGCCGTATCTCCGGATGGCAAATGGATCTACGTCGCGAACGGAACTGCGAACGCAGTCTCGATCGTCGACGCGGGGCGAAACGCGGTGGTGGGTCGAATACCGGTACGCAAGCGGCCGTGGGGTATCGCCGTTTCACCCGACGGACGCACGATTTACAGCGCTGACGGACTTTCGGACGCAATAAGTGTGATCGATGCTCAGTCGCGACGAGTCACGGGAACCGTTAAGGTCGGCAGACAACCGTGGGGCGTGGCAGTATCGCCATAAAAAAAAGGGAGCCGATCGGCTCCCTTTTTTTCTATCAGATATCGGTCTACTGCTTTCTCAACTCGATGCTGCCGTTGACGCTGCTCGCCCTGATATCCCGCCCACCGTTTCCGATGGTGCCGGCGGCATGTCGGGGGCCCCAGCGGCCGGAGAGCGTCATCGGGAAATCACTATCGATCCCCCCATGCACCGTGTCGAACTTGAACGTGCCGTCGAATCGTGCCGGGACGTAGATCGTCACCGACCCGTTCACCGTCTTGAACGTCATGTCGTCGTCACCCTGCAGCGACGCCATCCGCGCATCGACGTTCCCATTCACCGTTTCAGCGGTGACGGGACCAGCCGTCGTGGTCACGTCGACGCCGCCATTGACCGTCGTCGCCTTTACCGGACCTGTGGCGTTGGTAACTCTCACGCCGCCGTTCACCGTATTGGCTCTGACCTCAGCGCCGACGTCGCGCACCGAGACAGCTCCGTTCACGGAATGCGCGCCGACCCTGACGGCCCGAGGCACCTGAACGGTCATCCTGACGTTGGAGTGGTTTTCGTTGTTCCCGTCTCTGTGCAATGATTGTACGCCGCCATCCTCGCAGCGAGCGCTGTTGTTCCAGATGGCGCAGATGGTGACATTGCCACCCGACTGGACAACCTCGAAGTGGATGTCGTCCATCTCGCGGCCGTTCGATCTTTTCTCGGCAAGCAGGTGAACCATGTTGTCCGGGCTCGGCGCGAAATCGACGGAGCCATTGACATTGAAGACATTCATCCATCGGCCCGCATCCACCCGCCCGTCCCAGCGCCAGGTGTTGGAGTCACGACCGTACTGCTGCTGCGCGCCGAGCGCTGGTGCCGCAAGTAGAACGGCGAGCGCCGCGAAAAATCTAGTTCTGTTCATCTTCTCTCCGGGTGGTTGAGCCTGAACCGGTGTTGATCACAATTTCTCCGCTGAAGGTGTTGGCGGTGACTCTTGCTCTGCCATCGCCGATCGTGAACTCCATGCGGCCCTCTTTTCTCCCTCTGCCGGGCGGGATGGTAATGGGGACATCTGCGCTGACATCTCCGCTGAACGTCTCGACGCTGAATTGAGCGCCGGACCCACGCGGGATGTTGAGCCTGATCGTTCCAGAGTGTGCCTCGAAGCTGTAGCGGCCGGACGGCTCGATGCTGCCCGTGTACGTGATGTCACCGCTGACGGTTTCCGTGCGCACGTCTTTCGATTGGATCCCCGCGAGCTGGATAACGCCACTTACCGAGCTCGCCTCCACGTTGCCGGACACGTTCTCCGCGCGAAGATCGCCGCTCACCGTTTCGGTT
The DNA here is from genome assembly GCA_036570225.1 of Gemmatimonadaceae bacterium. Taxonomy (GTDB): domain Bacteria; phylum Gemmatimonadota; class Gemmatimonadetes; order Gemmatimonadales; family Gemmatimonadaceae; genus UBA4720. The sequence goes on from DATCPG010000220.1 coordinate 18,043, forward strand.
CGCAGATTCCCGTTCACCTGAGACGCATGAACGGATCCCGATACGGCTTCAGCGCTGACAGCGCGCACGCCATCGGACACATCCACGTCGCCGCTTACGCTGGTGGCCTCGATCTCGCCCCGAGAGCCTCTGGCGATGATGTCGCCCGATACCGCTTCCAGAATCAGCCGTGATCCGCGGGGAACCGAGACGTCGTACTGGGCGTCACCGACGTTGTTGTGTCCGTGACCCCTGCGTCCATTGTCGTCGGTGTCTTCTACGCTCAGACTGACCCGCGAGGAGTTCGCGTCGAAGCGCAACCGGCCGCTCTCGATCGATGCCGCGATCTTCACGTCAGAGCGATCCCACCCGGTCACTCGAATTTTCCCGGAGATGAGAGAAAGATCGACGGCACCGCCTCGATCCAGCCTGACCGTAGTGTCTACTCGCGTCACGCCCCGTATCTGCACGCCGGGTTCGTCCTGCGCCCGTGCGGAAATCGGAAGGGTCATGACCACGACCGCTGTGACGACGAACCGCGAAAGCTGGATTCGATCGATCCCCGCCAAGGGGAGCCTCGAAGGCATGATTCGATTTTTCATATTATGTGCTTGCCGGCAGCATTGCCGCCGTCCGTAGAAGCTCGACTTTCTTGTCGAGCGCGTGTGTCAGCTGTTGGCCGAGCATCCGGCTGGCCGGATCGGCAGAAAGCGCCGCCCTGCTCTGCGCGATCGCGGCATCGATGATGTCGAGATTCCGCTGGATGATCGCGACAGTCGAGGAGTCGAGCTGAGTCTTCCTCTGCTTCACGATGGCCTGGAGCATCTCGATCTCTTTGCCGTATACCGCTTCAGTTGGTTGAGTCTGGCTTACCAGAGTCGCGGACGCGACAGGAAGCGAAGTTTCTGTGGACCTCTTCGCGAGCCCATTGCCACCGGATTTATCCGGCACGTTGCGCTGAACTTCGGCGCCGCCGGATTCCGTTCCCGCTGTCGTCGCGACGGGAGCGACAGAAATGGTGGGCGGCGTTTGTGACGCGGGAGTTCCCAAAGCGACTCTGGAATCATCACCCGGACGGAATGAG
>DATCPG010000221.1:0-3694 GCA_036570225.1 Gemmatimonadaceae bacterium
GTTCCAGTGTAGGTGCCGCCCAGCGTATACTGGGATCCCAGCCCTGAGCTGTTGTTGCCGTTGGCCAGCGTACGGATGTCGCCGGATACCGCCAGCGCGTACTCGCCCAGGCAGCACGCGTTGTTCGCCTGCGTCCACTGGTTGATTACCGCCCCGCCCTGCTCCACCGTCATGTTCCGCTGGTCGCCAGCCGAGAGATAGTATTTGCCCGTCTGCGCTCCCGCAGATCCGGATGCAAGCAGCATCGTCGCGACGGCGTAAAGTCCTGCACGCTTCATCTGCATCCGACCCTTCCTTGAAGAGGTAATCGCTGAGCGTTACTAGATTGTTGAGAGAATGAGACCGACGAGCTCCCGCACGCATCGATCGATTCGAGAGTAGCTCGCATCGAAGGCGGAATCAGATCCGCCCCAGGGGTCGGAGACGGTTCTGCGCGTGATCGGCAAAGGATCCAGGTCGCCGAGCACCAGGACGCGAGCTGGGGTCGAGCGGAGACGTGCGCGAATCCCGCGCGCCTGCTCCGCGGACATCACTACTATTAGATCGGCGCTCCGCAGACTCTCGCTCGTGATCCGCGTGGACCGATGCCCGGAGATGTCGACGCCGAACCGCTCACCCGCAGCGAGCGCCCGTGACGGCGCGCTGCGGTCCGGTCCGATGAATCCTGCCGAGGCGACGGTGATGTGCCCTGAGAGCTGAAGGGGACAGGCGCGCGAGAAAGCTGCGGCGGCAAACGGGCTGCGGCAGATATTGGCGTGGCAGACGAAGAGGATCGATCTGGGTCTGAGCCTCCGGACCTCGAGCTGCGCCGCGTTTCGCCGGCGCGCGTGCAGAACGGAATCCGGAAGATGGCGCGCGTCGCGGATCCATTCCGTGCCGAAGCGCCTGGAAACTCGAGGGGGTGCCTCGAAGAAAGCACCCGTCAGACCGCTGATTTCTACTGTCGTCGCGCCCATCTGCGGAGCTACCAGCCCAGTCTGCAGAGCAGCATGATGGGAATGGTGCGCGCCATTATCATGAGATCCCGCGCGACGCTCCGCGTCCTGAGGTAATCGAGGTCGAACTGGACTTTGCGTCGGACGTCGTCGACGCAGGTGTCGTACGACTGATTCACCTGCGCCCACCCGGTGATGCCGGGCATCACGCGCTGGCGCAGATGATAGTCCGGGATCGCTTCCCTGAGCTCCGCGAAAATCGTTGGCCGCTCGGGGCGGGGTCCGACGATGTTCATGTCGCCCTTCACCACGTTCATCAGCTGCGGCAGCTCATCGAGCCTGGTGATGCGGAGGTAGCGGCCGAGGGCCGTCACGCGCGCGTCGCACGGAGTTGCCCAGACCGGTCTGTTGTCGGGCTCCGCCCTCGCGACCATCGTGCGGAACTTGTACATGGTGAACGGACGCCCGCCGAGGTCCCGCACCCTGAGGTTCTCGTGGGAGGACTGACGGTTCCAGCGACGATCGAGACCAACGCGGGTCTGCTTGTAGAACATCGGGCCCCGGCTGGTGAGCTTGATCGCGATGGCGATGAGAAGAAAGAGCGGCGAGGCAAGCACCAGCCCGAGAGCTGCCACGAAGACGTTTACGATCCGCGTTGACTGGTCGGTGCTCTTGGGGACCGAGACGGTCCAGGGGAACGCCAGCACGCGCACCTTGGTGGAGAGCGTCCGCAGGCGCGCGTGTTTGCCTTCGAGAACAGTGACTTCAGCTGCAGTCGTCGCCATGCGTGGGGCTGAGTGAAGGTTTTCCCGTTCTGAGCTGACCCCGCAGTCACGCCGGGATCAGATCTTCGCATGCCAGCACAACGCAGTCCCCGTGCTCGCGCACCGTCGCCGGCGGCTATTCGCTAAATCATTGTGGAATAATGGGTTACAGGAAACACGATTGGCGAGTCGGGTCGCAGGTGCGTGCCAGTGTGTTGCACGGAATCGACACTTTCCTGCACGGCGTCCACACTTTTTCGGAGGGGGGCCAATCGATCGGGTGGGGGTTGGAAAAAACTACGCTGCTGCCCGCTGCCCGCTCGTCGCTTCCAGAGTGTTCGCTAAAAGGGACGGGACAGTCCTTCTCTGCGACGGCCGGATCGCAGACCCGCTTCCCCAAACTGTCCCGTCGTTGTTAGCGATCTGCGGGAGGCGGAACGCGGGCAGCGGGCAGCAGCGTAGTTAGGTCCTTTGTTAAGTCCTTAGGACCCGGTCAGTCGTTACGCCGCCGGCGCAGGTATCCCGCACCAGCCATGACAAGCATCCCGGTGCCGAACAACGCCAGGCTGGCGGGCTCGGGCGTCGCGGTCGTGGGCGGGGGCGGCGGGGAGCAGTCGTCATCATCATCGTCCCCGTGCTCGCCGTGGCCATGGTGCCCGTGGTGCGCGTGCGAAAACGAAGTCACGAAGCTCGAGGCCGACTCGAGCTTGCACCCATCGTCGTCATCCTCGTCGTCGCCGTGATGCTCGTGACCGCCCTCTACATCACCATGATCGCCGTCGTCGCCGTGACCGCCTTCGGCGTCGCCATTGTCTCCGCCATTGGAGCCTTGATCGCCTCCTCCTACGTCACCCTGATCACCGCCATTTCCCTGATTGCCGCCGTTGCCCTGATCGCCAGCGTTGCCCTGATCGCCCGCGTTGCCCTGATCGCCAGCGCTGCCCTGGTTGCCGCTGTTTCCCTGATTTCCACTGTTTCCTTGATCACCGCTATTGCCATTGCCTTGGTCGCCGCTATTTCCTTGGCCGCTATTTCCTTGATCGCCGCTGTTGCCCTGGTTGCCGCTGTTGCCACTGTTGCCACTGTTGCCACTGTTGCCACTGTTGCCACTGTTGCCACTGTTGCCACTGTTCCCAGTGTTGCCACTGTTTCCAGTGTTGCCACTGTTTCCAGTGTTGCCGCTGTTCCCTTGGTTGATGCTACTGACGTGATAGATGCCCGTCGACTGTCCATTCCCGTGGGTCGGGGGCTGCAGCCCGGGATCTACGTCGATCTGGTGAGAGCGCTCAGTCGTCCGCGTCCTTTGGACCTGCTCGTCACTCACGAATGCGACCGTGTACCGCCCTGAGGGAGCCGCCGAGGACCGGTGGCCGCGGCTCGCGCGAATTACAGTGAATGTCGCGGCGCTAAGCGCGGTCACGATCACAACCGTCCGGCCGGAAATGGTCGACGTCGAGGTGGACACCTGCGTCGAGCCGCAGAAATTCAGCTGCATTCCGTCATTGCAGCTCTGCCCGACGGCAGATGCGACCGGGATCAGCGCCGCCAGCGCCACGACAGTCGAGGTCAACGTTCTCCGCATCAGACGGTCAGCTCCGCTTGTCACTGCGGGGAAGGATCCGATCGACATCGCCAATCAGGCGCGCCGCGATTGTTTTTCCAAGAGCCTTGGCCTCATCGACGCCGGCATCCGAACGCGACGTCGCTGCTACCATTGATGGTTTGACGGGAACGACCACGCGCACGAGCGCCTCTTCGGTGTGTCCGCGCAGTGCCGCGTCCTTGAGAAGGTTCCACTTGACGGCGTACTCGCTCGCTACGACTCGCCCGCGGCCCTGATACCAATAGTAGACGACCGCTGTCGATGCCCCGTGCTTCAGCATGTAGCGGTTGACGAGATATCGACCCGACCCGGTGTTGATTGTCTCGGTTCCCCCCGAGAGCACCTCCCAGCCCGCGCCAGGAAGACAATTGCGCGGGGAATGGATCGATTTG
>DATCPG010000222.1:0-1606 GCA_036570225.1 Gemmatimonadaceae bacterium
AGAATCTCGTCCGAGTATGCGTTTCCGATTCCGCTGAATAACCTTGGATCAGTCAGAGATCTCTTCAAGGTGTGATTCTCACGAATCAGTCGTTCCGTAAATTCCGGGAGATCGGACTCCAGAACTTCCAGCCCGCCGCGCTCGAACTGCTGCAGCGACTGCTCCCCCCGCACGAGCCACAGTGAAGCCCGACGCTTCGAGCCCGCTTCCGTGAGGATCAGCGTGCCGTTCGTGAAATCGAACGCGGCTAGGCCGATCTTGCCCGGGACTTTTCCGCCCGCGGGCACCCAGCGCAGCCGGCCGGCAATCATCAAGTGGATGACAAGAAACAAATCGTCCTCCAGCTCGACGACGATTCGTTTTCCCATTCGCCGCACTCCGAGTACTCGCCTTCCCTCGGCTGCGCTTATTGGTGGGTCGACGGAGCGCAGCAGAAATGGTTTCGGGATGCGCGTCCGCTCGAGCGTCTCGCCAACGATTCGTGATTCGAGCGCTTCGATATAGACCGTGATGTCGGGGAGCTCGGGCATGGTCTATCGATGACTGTCACTCAGCGACTTTCGTGCGGCGTCGCCGCGCCACCAGCGATCAAGTCCACTCTGATCAGACGGAGCGAGTCCGAGTTGTGCAGGCAATGCCGCTAACAGAGCGTTCGGTTGGTTGTTCAACAGCGCGAGGGAGCGAAGGCCCGAGAGTCCTGCCCGCCTGAACACCGTGTCGACAATAAGTGCCCCCGTTGCGTAGAATGCATCGGTTAACTCCTCGGCGTCGGCGTCGGGAATATCGTTACTGAGAACTGCCGCGAGCGTAAGTGCGGGATGCGCGAGCTGAATCTGACGAAGGCGTGAGTACGTCTCGCGGGGTGTGCGACCGCGTGACCCACCCAGCCATGTCGCCGCGCCTTCACTGAAGAGGCGGTTCCTGCTCGGGAACGTCGGACCAAGTATCGCGTGCACAACCTCATGTACGTAGTCCTCACCCAGGTCCGGATTGCCGGCCAGCACGATTCCCGCGCCAATAGCTCGTCCCCCGCGCCCTCGGTCGGCCGATGCCACGGGAAAGAAGTCGAGGCCTGTGGCGCGCTGCGCGTCTTCGATAGAACCGGTGACGTACATATCGAGATGCTTCGGTGGGGGAACGTGGAAGAGGGTTGCGACGGAGTCGACGAAGCTCGACGTGTGTGTGATCCTCGCGGCATTGGGATGCTGTCCCGGGGCATACCAGAATGTCACCCGGCCCTGTGTTTGGTGCTTCCACCAGCCGGTCAGCCGTGGTAGCGCGCCCGACAGTTTGAATCCAAATGGCGCGCCTGACTCGCGAACAGCATAGAGTCGCTGCATCGCGAGAGGTGAGATATTCGCGCCGCCAGCATCAGCCTTCGCATAGAGCATCCTGACCACGAAGACGCTGTCTCCAGGTCCATCGGACGCTACTGATATTACTGTAGCCGGAAAGCCCTGATAGGCTTCCATAGTCAGGTCGCCAGCTCGCCGATCGAAGTCAGTCGCCGTACTCCAGAGCCCGCGACTTCTGGCCGAGGAATCGGGATTAGCGAGATATGCTCGCACCAGCCGAACGATGTTTCCGATGGCGGTAGCGTTGGTAT
>DATCPG010000223.1:0-3246 GCA_036570225.1 Gemmatimonadaceae bacterium
GTGTGGATCTCCTTTTCACCGACGGTGAGGATTACGGGCAGTTTGGTCCGCCCGAGGTGGATGTCCTGATGGGCGCCAAGTATTTCGCGACGCACCTGCCGTCCGCCGATTACAAGCCGCTGTTTGGGGTCCTTTGGGATATGATCGGAGACAAGGATCTTCGCATTCCCTATGAGATGCTCTCCTTTCAGCAGGCCCCGGAAGTCGTCTCTCGTGTCTGGCAAACCGCCGCCGACCTCGGCTACGCCGGCATCTTCGTTCAGGAGAGCGGCGGCGATGTGACCGACGATCATGTACCGCTGCTGAACGCTGGCATTCATGTAATCGATGTCATCGACCTCACCTTTCCGCCGCACCACACCCCGCAGGATACGATGGACAAGATCTCTGCGAAGTCGCTCAAGATCGTTGGAGACGTTGCCACGGCGCTGGTAACGCGACAATAGAAGATGAAAGGGAAGCTCACAGTCCTCATGATCACGGCTTTCGTGGACACGCTCGGACTGGCGATGGTCATCCCTCTTCTGCCGTTCTACGCATCTACCTGCGCGAGTCGCGGGAGGAATCACTCGCTTCTGGTGAGCACGGAGTGCTCGCGGAAACGAGTAGCGGGGCAGTGTGGAGCGTAATCTCACGTCCCAAAGAGCCGGCGCAGCGATTGATCTGGATATACGCCATCGCCATCGGCGCTTTCTACGGGACCGTGCCGACGCTGCCGCTGATCCTCGCGCGCCGTCTTCCGATCACCGAGGCCAACGTAGGCTTTTTCGTCATGTATCTCGGCGGGATGGGAGTATTCGTGAGAGCCGGTCTCCTGGGCCGGATGATCGAATGGCTTGGTGAAGCGCGGCTGACCCGGCTCGGGTTGGTTCTACTCGCGGCGGGACTCGCCCTCATCGCGGCGGTTCACTCCTACCTCACCTTGCTGGTCGCACTTACCCTGATGCCGCTGGGAACAGCCTTCGTCTTCCCCTGCGTGACGGCCACGCTCTCACGCGTTGTCCCTTCGAGGAATCGGGGGCTGGACATGGGGGTCCAGCACACCTTTGGAGGGGTCTCGCGAGTCTTGTTTCCATTGGCGGCGGGCGTTGCCATGGACCACCTCGGGCTTGGATTCCCGTTCGTGATCGCGGGAGTGCTCGTTCTCAGCACATTGCTCCTGACAAATTCGATGGAAGACTACGCCGCGACCCGCGCCCCTTCGATGACGTAAATCGACGCCTCGGCGCTAGGGTCGGGTATGCCCACCCCCGCTGAGCGCAAAGCGCTGCTCTTCTTTTCAACTGTTCTCGTCCTCGGCGCTTCCACCCGAGCCTACCGGACGCTTCACAGCCACTCCCCTTCAGATCAGCAAGCGCGATCAGCGCTGGAAAGACAGATCAAGGCCGCGGATTCCGCTCGCCGGTCTGGTCTCCGCAAGCCGAAACGGGAAAAGAAGCAGAAAACCCCACCCAAGCCCGCCGGTCCGGTCGACCTGGATGTCGCAACAGAGAAGGAAATCGAGGCGTTGAGGCACATCGGTCCTACCCTCGCCAAACGTATCGTGGCCGACCGCGACTCTCTCGGCCCATTTGGCTCTATGGATGGTCTGAGGCGAGTGAAAGGGGTCGGTCCTTCTATGGTAGCAAAGCTCGACTCAACGGTAACCTTCTCGCTCGTTCCGCGTCCTACAAACAGAGTCATATCCAGGCCATCCGAACTGCCAAAAGCACGCAGGAAGCCTCACTTAAAGGACACGCTTCGTTGACAGCTCCTGCCGCAAAAACGCCGAGAATCGGCGATCTGCTTTTGAGAGAAGGGCTGGTCACCCAGGACCAGCTCAATAAGGCTCTCGCCGAGCAGAGACACAACGGCACACGCGTGGGCTACAACCTGGTCAAGCTCGGTTTCGTGAAGGAAACCGACCTCACCAGGATGCTCGCGCGGCAGCACAAGATGCCCGCCGTCGACCTGACGAAATTCCAGGTCGATCCGCGCATCGCCAAGCTCATTCCCGGCGAGCTTGCGCTGAAGCACAACGTTCTGCCCCTCAAGCGGGATGGCCGTACGCTCACCGTCGCCATGTCGGATCCAGCGACGATGTCAGTGCTCGACGACATCAAGTTCATCACCCGTTTGGACATCTTCCCGGTCATCGCTGGCGAGTTTACTCTGCGCAACGCGATCGAGAAGTTCTACGAGTCGGGTGAAGCCCAGATGCAGAGCCTACTCTCCGAGATTCCCGACGACGACATCGAGATCCTCGAGAGCGAGAACGAAAACACGGCGGATAATGGCGCTGCGCTCATCGACGAAGCGCCAGTCGTCAAGCTCATCAACGCCATCATGACCGACGCGCTCAAGAAGGGCGCGTCGGATATTCACTTCGAGTGCTTCGAGAAAGAGCTGCGCGTCCGCTACCGCATCGATGGAGCGCTGCAGGAGATCATGAAGCCGCCCATCAAGATGCGGCCGGCGCTAATCTCCCGGTTCAAGATCATGGCGAGCCTGAACATCGCCGAACGCCGCGTGCCCCAGGACGGGCGCATCAAGCTGAAGATCGGCACCAAGGTCATCGACTTCCGTGTCTCCACTCTTCCGACACTGTTCGGTGAGAAGGTCGTGCTCCGTATTCTCGACAAGGGCAACCTGTCGCTGGACCTCGGAACGTTCGGAATCGAGCCCCGCGCCGAGCGCGAGTTGATGGAGGCGATATCGAACCCGTATGGCATGGTGCTCGTCACCGGTCCCACAGGGTCCGGAAAGACGACCACCCTCTACTCCGCTCTGTCCAAGATCAACAACATCGACGTCAACATCATGACCGCCGAGGACCCGGTCGAGTACAACCTGTTTGGAATCAATCAGGTGCTCGTCCGTACGGAAATCGGAATGACGTTCGCCGCGGCACTCAAGGCGTTCCTTCGTCAGGATCCGAACATCATCATGTTGGGAGAAATTCGAGACCTGGAGACCGGCGGCATCGCCATCAAGGCTGCACTCACCGGTCACCTTGTGCTCTCGACCCTGCACACGAACTCGGCCCCGGAGACCGTCACTCGTCTCATGGACATGGGAATCGAGCCCTTCAACGTCGCATCGGCACTGAACCTGATTCTCGCGCAGCGGCTCGTCCGTCGTGTCTGCTCCAAGTGCGCCGAGGCATACAAGATGGACAAGGCGGAGATCGCAGGGGCAAAGGTCGGCGGTGGCATCACGCTTCGCGATCTGCACTTCACCGACATGGCCCTGAACGATGCGAAGACC
>DATCPG010000224.1:0-3455 GCA_036570225.1 Gemmatimonadaceae bacterium
GAGAGCTGTTACTACACCGCGGCCACTCGATGTGTGCATTGGGTTTTACGAGGTGTGGAACAACGCTTTCTATAATAGCGCGCTCTATGTGACTTTGGGCGGGGGGACCGGCGAGCCGGTTATCCGGCACGTGCACCGCAAGCTCTTCCTTCCGACCTACGGAATGTTCGACGAGGAAAGGTTCGTCGACAGGGGTTTCGAGGTCCGCGCATTCGACACCGCCTGGGGCCGCGCCGCCATGCTCATCTGCGAAGACGCGTGGCACAGTCTCACCGGAACTGTCGCCGCGCTCGATGGTGCGACGATGATATTCATCCTATCCGCGTCGCCCGCGCGCGGGGTCTGGCCACGCGAAGACGAAGGCCAGGTACCGGCGAACCTCAAGCGGTGGGAGCGACTTGCGCGCGATATCGCGGAGGAACAGGGCGTATTCGTGGCGCTGGTGAATCTCGTTGGAACGGAAGGCGGCAAGACATTTTCGGGCGGTTCGATCATCGCTGGGCCCTACGGCGATGTCCGCGCTAAAGCGCCGTTGTGGGACGAGACTATTATGACGATCACCCTCGATCCGCAGGACCTGACTCGTGCGCGGTCCGATGCGCCGCTCCTTACCGATCTGCAAACCATGATGCCACACCTGATGCGGACCGTCGATCGCATCCAGGCCGGGGAGCGATTGGTTCTCAGTTACGACGAAGGAGCCACCGACGGCGGGCCTCTCACCCCTGCCGACCGCGGAGCTGCTCCAGCACGCAGATCATCGAAAGCGAAAGGCGGCGCCAAATCCGCCAACCCGGCCCTGAACGGAAGCGAGCCAATCCCTGTAATTCGGACGCCCGACTCTCCTGGCGGTCCACCCCCAGTCGCGATAGATGCTCAGCTCGCAGCGGGATGGCTGGTGTCCTTTCTCCGGGAAGAGTTCGAGCGCCGCGGATTCGAGAAAGCCGTCGTCGGACTATCCGGCGGCGTCGACTCGGCGGTCACCGCATTTCTCTCGGCGCAGGCGCTTGGTCCGGAGAACGTCATCGGCGTGCGAATGCCTTATCGCACGTCGAGTCCCGACTCTCTCGCTCACGCGCAGCTGGTGATCGACAAGCTCGGAATCCAGGCGCGCACAGTCGACATCTCGCCCGCTGTAGACGGCTATCTCGCCAACGAGCCTGACGCCGACCCCGGACGCAGAGGCAACGTCATGGCCCGTGAGAGAATGATCGTGCTTTTCGATCTGTCGGCGAAGTACAAAGCGCTGCCAGTTGGCACCGGCAACAAGACAGAGCGACTGCTCGGGTACTTCACCTGGCACGCTGACGATTCGCCTCCGATCAACCCTCTTGGTGATCTGTTCAAGACACAGGTGTGGCAGCTCGCGACGTTTCTTGGCGTACCCGACGTGATCGTCAGCAAGCCCGCGTCCGCCGATCTGATAGAAGGTCAGACCGACGAACGGGATTTCGGAATCCGGTACGCCGAAGCCGACGAGATTCTCAACTGGCTGGTGAGCGGATACAGTCCAGCCACGCTTGTCGCGCGTGGATTCAACACGGAGAAAGTCGAGCTCGTTCGGAAACGCCTGGCGGGCACGCACTGGAAGAGAAGGCTTCCGACGGTCGCAATGGTGAGCGCTACCGGGATCGGAGAGGCGTACCTGAGGCCGGTCGACTACTGAGCGGAACCCGGCCACCGATACAAGGCATTGCCTGCGTAGACTGACCGGCGCGCTATCTGCTATTTTTGGAAGTCCAGTTTGACCCGCCCGCTGGAGACCAATGGCTACCAGAACACTTCCCGAACGGAAATCGTCCACAGGTTCCAGCTCCAGGCTCTCAGCCGAGGAGCTCGTCGCCGCCTACCGGAACATGTTCCTGTCTCGGCGCCTGGACGACAAGGAAGTGCAGCTCCAGCGGCAGAACAAAATCTTTTTCCAGATCTCGGGGGCCGGACACGAAGCGATTCTCACGGCAGCCGGGATGGTTCTGAAGCCCACCTACGACTGGTTCTACACGTACTATCGGGATCGCGCCCTCTGTCTCGAGCTGGGGGTCACAGCGGCGGAGATGCTGTACGAAGCAGTTGGCGCCGCGATCGACCCGGCATCGGGCGGCCGGCAGATGCCCAGCCACTGGGGGCACAAGGCCTACAACATTGTGTCGGCCTCTTCACCGACGGGAACGCAGTTTCTTCAGGCAGTAGGCTGCGCCGAAGCATCTTTGCGCGCGAAGTTGTTGAACATCTCGGAAGGATTCCAGAAAGACGAAGTGGTGCTCGTTTGCACCGGAGAGGGCACGACCAGCGAGGGAGAATTCTGGGAGTCCCTGAATAGCGCCGCCAATCTCAAGCTGCCCGTCGTTTACCTGGTCGAGGACAACGGGTACGCCATCTCGGTTCCGGTCGAAGTGAACACGGCCGGAGGCAGCATCTCGAAGCTCGTTCGGTCGTTCCCCAATTTCTACATCGAGGAAGTGGACGGCTGCGACCTCCTCGCCAGCTATGACGTCATGCAACGGGCTGTCGATTATGCGAGGCAGCGAAAGGGCCCGGCTCTCGTGCACGCGCGCGTGATCCGGCCGTACTCGCATTCGCTCTCCGACGACGAGACGATGTACCGTCCGCCCGCGGAGCGCGAAGCGGATGCTGCGCGGGATCCGGTGACGCAATTCCCGAAGTGGCTCGTCGCCGAAGGACACGCGACGGAAGCCGAGCTGAAGCAGATACAGGAAGAAGTCGACGCCATCGTGCTCGCGGCAACCGACGATGCGCTGGCGCAGCCGCAGCCGGGACCCGAGACAGTCTACTTCGGGGTGTACTCACCCGATGTCGATCCGACCGGAGAGCAGTTCGATACCGAAGACGATCCGCAGTTCTCCGGCGATCCGACGACCATGGTCGATCTCCTCAACGCGTGCATGAAGGACGAGATGCGGCGGGATCAGAAGATCCTTGTCTTCGGAGAGGATGTAGCCGACGTGTCACGCGAAGAATACCTGGGCAAGGTCAAGGGCAAGGGCGGTGTCTTCAAGGTGACGTGGGGACTGCAGAAGGAATTCGGCGGCGCGCGGGTTTACAATTCGCCGCTGGCCGAGGCAAACATTGTTGGTCGCGCGATCGGACTCGCGGTTCGCGGATTCAAGCCCGTCGTCGAAGTTCAGTTCTTCGACTACATCTGGCCCGCGTACATGCAGATCCGGGATGAGCTGTCGACGATGCGCTGGCGCTCGAACAACAGTTTCGCGGCGCCTTTGGTCGTGAGGACGACCTACGGCGGATACATCCGCGGCGCGATCTACCATTCGCAAACCGGAGCGTCGATTTTCGCGCATTGTCCCGGCCTTCGCGTGGTGTGTCCTTCGACGGCGCTCGACGCCAACGGGCTTCTGCGGACCGCGATAAGGTGTGACGATCCCGTGCTCTTCCTGGAGCACAAGCACCTGTACCGGCAGACCCATAACAAGGGGATC
>DATCPG010000225.1:0-6261 GCA_036570225.1 Gemmatimonadaceae bacterium
TGCGTGTACCGATCTCACTGAGGTGCCACAGAGCTCGATCACTCCGGACCATTTCTATCGCAACGAAACCGAAGCAGTGGGCGGTCTCGCGTCGGTGTACGCCGGGCTCCGCAACTTCAATGAAGGTTATTACGAAGCCAGCGAGGTCTCGACAGACGAGATCATCGTGCCAACGCGAGGCACCGACTGGTACGACAATGGTAAATGGCTTGACCTGCACCACATGACGTGGACGGGTAATAGCCCGGCCACGCTCGGCAACATCAACGATGCCTGGAACCAGCTCGTCAACGGTGTCGCCCGAGCCAATGTGGCCATCGACGCGATGCAGAACGTGACTTTCGCAACCAAGCCCGGAATTGTGGCGGAGCTCAGAGTATTGCGTGCGCTCTATTACACCGGGCTGATGGACCTATTTGGTGGAGTTCCAATCGTTTGCCCGGAGACTGCCAACCCGATCTGTAGCGGCATCGCAATCGAGGCGAGAGAGCGAAACACTCGCGCCGAAGTGTTCAACTTCATCGAAGCTGAGCTGATCGCGGCGCGCCCTGATCTGCCGGACACGTGGGCCGCCAACATGAACGGACGCATCACCAAGGGCGGTGTGGATGCAATGCTCGCGAGCCTTTATCTGAACGCTCAGGTGTACACGGGTACCGTGACGACCGCCGGATTGGCAAAGGGTCCGGCGCGGTGGCAGGACGCCGTCACCGCCTCTGACCGTCTTCTGAATTCGCCAAATTATCAGCTGTCGACCGACGCGACTGTCGGCTGCTCGACGCCGGGATGCGGCTGGAGATCGAACTTCAGAGCCGACAACGGCAACTCCAAGGAAAACATCCTGGTCGTCAAATTTCTGAACCAGCCCGGGCTGGGGCTGCACTTCGTGATGGAGTCGCTGCACTACAACCAGTATTCGGGCGGCTCGACACCTTGGAACGGCTTCTCAACGCTGGCTGAGACCTACCGCGCATTCGATCCGGCAGACCAGCGCAGGCAGATTTTCCTCGCTGGCCCGCAAGTCAATCAGGTAACCGGACTGCCAGTCACCGATCGCGCCGGAAACCCACTCATATTTGATTCGACTATCGTCGACGACACCAAGGCCGCAGAAAACATTGGCGTCCGAATCGTCAAGTGGCCGGTCGATCCGGCTCACCTCGATCAGGAGAACGGCAACGACTACGCATTGTTCCGGCTCGCCGAGATCTATTTGATCAAGGCCGAGGCGGTAAACGAGCTCGGTCGCTCGGCAGAGGCGGTAGGGTACATCAATACCGTTCGTGCACGTGTGTTCTCGCCACCCAAGCCGCTGGCGACGACGCTCACGCAGCAGCAGGTCCGCGACGCGATTCTCCAGGAACGTCTTTTCGAGCTCACGGACGAAGCCAAGCGGCGCCAGGATCTGATCCGCATGGACCAGTACATCCCCAGGCAATGGGCGTTCAAGAGCGCGTCGGCCACTAGTCAGCCGTACCGCGTGCTGATGGCGATTCCTGACATTCAGCTGGGAACCAACCCGAAGCTCGTACAGAACCCGGGGTACTAGATTCCGCAGTAGTTCCAACTGTCTCACATGGCCTGCTCTCACTCACGTGGGGGCAGGCCATGACGCAGTAGCCTCTTGCAATTTCATAGTCTGTTCTCGGGCCGTCGTGCCCTGGTGAGTCATCTCTCTGTTGACACTCTCGATCGGTATGAAGCGAGCCTCGAGGCCATGGCTTCGCTTCCTGCTTTGCGCGGTTCTTGTTGTCGGCTGCTCTGGTTCCCGCGACTCTCAACCGGAAGTCTCTACAGCTAAAGCTCCGCCCGTCGACAATCATCTCTTCACGATGATGCCTCCGAGCTACACGGGGGTGCGCTTCATCAATCGCGTCGAGGACACGCCGGAGATGAACGTCTTCACCTACCGCAATTTCTACAACGGCGGGGGTGTGGCTGCCGGCGATCTCAATGGCGATGGCCTCCCGGAGGTGATGCTCACCTCCAACCTGCACGGCAACGAGCTCTATCTCAACAAGGGGCACTTCCGCTTTCAGGACATCACCGTGGAAGCCGGAGTCGGTGGCAAAGGGTCGTGGGCCACGGGCGTAACCATGGCCGACGTGAACGGCGACGGCCTGCTCGACATCTACGTCTGCTACGCCGGCAATATCCCGGGCAAGCGCCGCGCGAACGAGCTGTACATCAACCAGGGGCTCGACAAGAACGGCATCCCGACTTTCAAGGAGATGGCGGCGGAGTACGGGCTCGCGGACGAAGGCTACTCGACGCAGGCCGCGTTCTTCGACTACGACCACGATGGGCGTCTGGACATGTTCCTCATCAACAACTCGTTCCGTCCCGTCAACAGCTTTGGCCTTCGCAACATCCGGAACGTTCGCGACCCGCTCGGCGGCCACAAGTTGTTCCACAACGATGGGAATGGCCACTTCACCGACGTGAGCGCCAAAGCCGGCATTTTCGGGAGCGAGATCGCGTTCGGCCTGGGGCTGGTGGTGAGCGACGTGAATGGCGACGGCTGGCCCGACATCTACGTGTCGAACGATTTCTTCGAGCGCGACTACCTATACATCAACAACCACGATGGCACGTTCACCGAACAGCTGGATAAGGAGATGCCCTATCTCTCCTACTTCTCGATGGGCCTGGACATCGCCGACATCAACAACGACGGCTTGCCGGACATATACACGACCGACATGCTGCCGGAGGACGAGTATCGCCTGCGAACGACGTCGTCTTTCGAGGGGTGGGATGCGTATCAGGCCAAGGTGCACAACGGGTTTCATTATCAGTTGATGCGCAACATGCTCCAGCTGAACAACGGCAACGGGACGTTCAGCGACATAGGCCAGATGGCCGGCGTGGCGCGCACCGACTGGAGCTGGGGCGCCCTCATCGCGGACCTGGATCTCGATGGCTACAAGGACATCTACATCACGAACGGAATCGCCAAGGATGTGACCTCGCAGGATTACATCGCGTTTCTGGCCAACGCGCAGACGATGAAATCCGCTACGAAGGGAGGGCACGTAGACTTCAAAGCCCTCACCGGAGCGATGAGCTCGACGAAACTCCAGCACTACGCCTTCCGCAATCGAGGCGATCTCACCTTTGCGAACGAGACGGTGAACTGGGGCCTGAACACGCCGAGCTTTGCGAGTGGGGCAACCTACGCCGACCTCGATGGCGATGGGGCGCTCGATCTCGTCGTGAACAACACCAACGATACAGCGTTCGTCTATCGCAACAACGCGCGGACACTGTCACCGGCGAATCACTACCTTCAGGTAGCGCTCCAAGGCGAAGGACCAAACCGCTTCGGTGTCGGATCGAAGGTTACTCTTCAAAGTGCGGGGCAGACACTTTATCAGGAGCTGGAGCCGACGCGCGGATTTCAGTCGAGCGTCGACTACACTCTGACCTTCGGGCTCGGAAAAGTCGACACGGTCAGCTCGGTCAGCGTAGAATGGCCAGACGGTCGCGTGAGCACTCAGATGCGCGTCGCCACAAACCGACGGATCACGGTAAAGCAATCCGAATCGACGAGGCCGACGACCGCTCCGCCGGCGCCGGTGAAGCAGATCTTCGCCGATGTCACAGATAAGACGAAACTTCCGTTCGTGCACCACGAAAACGACTATGTGGATTTCGAGCGCGAGCCGCTGATGCCGAAAATGCTGTCGACCGAGGGCCCGCTGATGGCGGTGGCGGACGTGAACGGCGACGGCCTGGACGACATTTTCATCGGTGGAGCGAGAGGTCAGGCCAGCGCAATTCTGATCCAGCAATCCGACGGAACGTTCCTGAAGAGCAACGAGAAGCGGCTCGCGCAAGACACGGTCTCGGAGGACATAGGCGCCGTCTTTTTTGACGCGAACGGAGACGGCCATCCGGACCTGTACGTCGCTACCGGCGGCAGCGAGTACTCTGAAGGTGCTCCGGCGCTCGAGGACAGACTGTACCTGAACGATGGGAAGGGAAATTTCCGAAAGGCGGTCGGCGCACTACCGCCGCTCCTGCTGAGCAACTCACGGGTTGCTGCCGCTGATTTTGACGGCGATGGTGCGATCGATCTGTTCGTCGGCGGTCGCGGCGTACCCGGACGCTACGGCATCGATCCGCAGAGTGTACTGCTTAAAAACGATGGTCACGGCAGGTTCACGGACGTCACCGACCAGGCAGCGCCCGGCCTCTCGCACATCGGCATGGTCACCGACGCGGTCTGGAAGGACATTGACGGAGATGGGAGACCGGATCTCGTCGTTGTCGGTGAATGGATGCCGATCACGGTCTTTCACAACGCCGGTCACGGCAGGCTGGTGAAGGAGAACGTGGCGGGTCTCGAGAAAAGCAACGGCTGGTGGAACCGCATCATCGCCGGCGACTTCACCGGAAATGGCCGGGTCGACTTCATCGTTGGCAACCTTGGGCTCAACACCCGCCTGCAGGCCAAGCCAGATGAGCCGGTGACGATGTACGTGAAGGATTTCGCGCACAGCGGCTTCATGCAGCAAATAATCTCGTACTACAACAACGGAAAGCCGTACCCGCTCACCTTGCGCGACGATCTGATCCGATCACTCGGTTATCTCAAGGACCGCTACACCGACTACAAGCAGTACGCGAAGCAGACGATCACCGACGTCTTTCCTCAAAGCGAGCTGAGCGGGGCAGTCGTGAAGAACGCTTACACGTTTGCGACCAGCCTGGCGCGGAACAATGGCGACGGCACATTTACCATGGTGCCGCTACCCGCCGAGGCGCAGATCGCGCCCATCTACGGGATCCTGGCTGCCGATATCGACGGTGACGGAAAGCCCGATCTGTTGATGGCCGGAAACTTCGATGGCGTGAAGCCGGAGATCGGAAAAATGAGCGCGGGTTACGGAGTTTATCTGCGCGGTGACGGCAAAGGACGATTCACTCCGGTCAGGACGCTCGAGAGTGGGTTCTTCGTTCCCGGGCAGGCCCGCGACATACAGGCTGTTCGTACGCGCAAAGGCAGGATCTATGTCGTCTCACGCAATAACGATCGGCCTCTGGTCTTCCGCGCCGGCGGCGCTAATTAGCGTGCTTTGTCTTGATGATGATCACACCGTTCGCGGCGCGGACCCCGTAGAATGCCAGGCTCGCGGCGTCCTTCAGCACCTCGATCGAGGCGATATCGTGAGGATTGATTCCCACGAGACTGCCGCCCGGTCCGGCCTCGATTGGAAGGCCGTCGATGATGAAGAGAGGCTCGGTATTGCCATTGATGGTTGTCTGTCCGCGAATCCGGACGGAGATTCCACCTTCTGCATTTTGGGTGATCATTACACCAGCAACGTGAGCCTGCAGCACTTTTTCAAGCGGCTGGCTGGGGTTCTGGTCGAGATCGTCGCTTGTGACCGTGGTGCCTGCCAATGCACGAGTCGGGGAGGGATCGGGCATGTCATTCACAGGCGGCTTCACGTTACCAATGCAGCCAACGCTAAGCCCGACGAGCAGCACTCCGAACAGAGATACGCGCGGTGTAAGTGACACCATATGACGGTGGCTCAAGGCCGGTAGGACTGGGAATAAGATAGCTGCATTACGCATGCCCGATACCCCCAAACGGAGATTCTGATGAAGATGTACGCGAAGAGCTGGACCCGCGGAATGACGTTCGCCGCACTCCTGATGACGCTCACCGCTGCGGCCGCGATCGCTCAGGACACGCTCAGCGTCTCATCGCCCGATGGGAGGAACAAGGTGGGCGTCACGGTCAACGACGGGAAGCTCTATTACATCCTGAGCAGGGACGGCCGCCCGCTCCTGCTTCCTTCCATGCTTGGCTTCGAGTTCAGGGGCGCGCCCACCCTGCGCGATGGTCTCCGGATAACCGGCAGCTCACATTCGACATTCGACCAGACGTGGACGCAGCCGTGGGGTGAGGTCTCGCACGTCCGCGACCACCACAACGAGCTGCGTGTCTCCGTCGCGGAGACGGCTGCTCCGGGCCGCAAATTTGATTTCGTCGTCCGCGCTTTCAACGACGGGATCGGCTTCCGCTACGAGGTTCCCGCGCAGCCAGCGCTTGGCGACTTCGTGATCTCCGACGAGCTCACCCAGTTCAATTTCGCGGACAACGCAAAGTCCTGGTGGATTCCATCCAACCGTCCGCGGCTCGACCGCTCAGAGTTTCTCTACTCGTCGTCGCCGGTGAGCGTAACGGATAGCATTCAGACGCCATTCACGCTGGAGACGCGCGACGGAAAAACTTTCATGGTGATT
>DATCPG010000226.1:0-7031 GCA_036570225.1 Gemmatimonadaceae bacterium
TCGTTCACCTTCTGGGTGCTCTCTGCGTTTGCCTGAGCGACTGTGGTGATGCGGATTGCTTCCGCTCGTGCGCTCGCCTCCGCCCCAATGCGCATCTTCTCTGCGTCCGCGCGCGCTTGCGCGATCTGTGTAGCCTCGAGCTCCGCTACGCGCTGAGTGCCGAGCGCGGTCTGCTTCTTCGCTTCCGCCTCAGCGATCAGGGCGGCGTTCGACGCCTTGGTTTGTTCCAGCTCGCGTTGCTTGTCGGAGATCACACGCTCCGCTTCGAGCTGCGCCTCCTTCGCGCGACGCGCCTGCTGCGCGGTCACGATGTCCGCGTTCGCCTGCGCTTCTGCGGCGGACTGCCGGCGACGCGACTCCGCTACTTCCGACTGCACCACCTTGATGTTGAGTGAGTTGAACGTGAGACCAAGATCGGTGAGCTCTCTCGAGCACGCCTTTCTGATGATCACGGCGAGCGGATCGTCGTCGTCTTCCATTCCCTGTAGCGCCGCCTCGGCAGCGTGCGTCATCGCCACTGGCCGGTTCGGCGCGGTCGCCACTCCGGTGCTCTGACTGGACCCGGCGTTCAGCGCGGGCGCCTGACCGCCTGGGTAGAGCGCAGGAGCGGTCTTGGCAGAGAATAGCTGGTCGTGCGTGAGGAGGTTGATTGCTCTGCGGGCCGAGCTGGAAAGTAGATCGATGAGAATGTTCGCCTGGTCCGCCGAATCCTTGGAAAAGAAACGGTTCGCCGCGGTCTTGATCAGCGTATCTGTGTCGCCGACGGAGACGATCGCGCTCGCGAGAATTCGCACCTTGATCGGTTGTGGTGTGCCGTTGCGATCGAGATCCGCGGTTTGATCAGTGATGTCGAGATCCACGTTGATCGCCTTGCTGGATAGCGTCGTGCCGGTGGTGAGCAGCGGTACTTCCTTCGACTTCCCCGGGCCGCGATAAATGACCGTGCTGCCCTGCAGCCAGCTCACCATCCTGATCGTTCCTGCGTCGACATTGCGAAGAAACGAAGAAACGATGAGCGGGATTACTCCGAGCACGCCAACCAGAACGGCGGCGACGATCACTATCATCTGTGTCATGGAAGTCTGTCCTTTAGTAGCGGTCGGCGTCGCGTGACTCGGCCCCACCGAGACCGATCCGCGACACCGTACAACGATTGCGCGAGCCGTCCACGTCTTCGATCCTGACGATATCACCGGCGCGAATTCGGGCGCCCGCCGCGCGGTCTTCCTTCAACTGGGTTCCGAGCACCTGTACGACTTCTCCCCCCAGCTCCACCGAAACCAGTCCATTTCCGTTGGCATCGAACCCCGTCACGGCTCGGCCCTCCGACATGAGCGCCGATTCCAGAGTCTGCGCCGGCCGGGACTCAAAGCGAAAGAGGGAGTTGAAGATGGGCCGGACGACGAGCGACTCGAACGCGACCCCGCCGACGAACGCTATCGGAAGCGCCAGCACGGGCCCAACCAGCTTTTCGGTTAGAAGGCCGGTGGCGCCGAACCCGACCAGAAAGTTGAAAAGCACGCGTGGTGATAACCACGACCAGAGATGTGAGCTCCGGGCAATCGGATGTGTGTGCGGCGTGGCGTGTGTGTGTGCGGGCAGGTGCGTGTGTGCGGGTAGATGTGTGTGCGCGGTCAGGTGGGGATGGCCGCCGATGCCGTGTATCTCGTGCCCGGCCGTATCGTGCGCTTGATGTCCAGTTGAGTGGCTGCTCGTAAAGCCGAGGAACGCCATCGCCGCCATACCGGCGGCTCCGAGAACGACACAAAAAATGTAGAGGTCCATCTATATAGTAGGTGAAGCGCTCCGACCGTTACGAGGATGTTGTCAGAGTTGCACCTGCTGCGCAATCCATTGGAGACTTGGGGCTGTAGATCAGCCCTCAAGCCCCGTCAAAGCGATGGCACGATTTCGCTAGTTGCTTGAACGGCTTGGAGAGTCCTGGCCTAAGACAAAGGGGATCCAAGTTTTGAGTAGACAGTTGTTAGTTGATCAGTTGGTCAGTGGTTCCCAGTGATTTGCACTACACTGAAAACCACTGATCAACTCACAACTCAATACTGTCCACTCAGAACTTGGATCCTCTCTCTACCGGGCCGAAATCAGCTATCAGTCAGAACTTGGATCCCCTCTCTACCGGGCGGAACTCAGCTACGAGTCCCGGCCGAACTCAGCTACGGCCGGCCTTAAATCTCTTCGGGCACCGCCACCGTTTCCGGCAGGACGAAGTCGGCGTCCGAATCGCTCGCCAGTATCTCGGCGATCGTCGGCTCGGGCGGAAGCTCCGGCGCGGGTGGCACCGGTGCTCCCTCGATCTCCACTTCCTGGTACCGGTACATGCCTGTTCCGGCCGGGATGAGGTGACCGATGATGATGTTCTCCTTGAGGCCGAGCAGCTCGTCCCGTGCTCCGCGAATGGCGGCGTCGGTGAGAACTCTCGTGGTCTCCTGGAAGCTCGCGGCGGAGATGAACGACTGTGTCGTAAGACTGGCCTTCGTGATTCCGAGAAGGAGCGGCTCCGAGACTGACGGCGCCTCCTTCTTCTTCTTGGCCTTGTCGTTCGCTTCCCTGAATGTCTGCTTGTCGACGTGCTCGCCCTCGAGGAACTCGGTGTCGCCGCTTTCGAGCACGCGCACCTTCTGCAGCATCTGCCGGACGATCACGCCAATGTGCTTGTCGTTGATCTTCACGCCCTGCAGGCGGTAAACCTCCTGCACTTCGTTGAGCAGATACTCCTGAACCGCGCGCGGTCCCTTGATGCGGAGAATGTCGTGCGGATTCACCGGACCTTCGGAGAGACGGTCTCCCGCCCTCACCCAGTCACCAGCGTGCACGCGAAGGTGCTTGCCGGCCGCGATCTCGTACAGCTGACCCGGCTCCTCCGTATCCACCGGCGTGTCCTTCGGCACGACTCTGATCTCGCGCTTGCCGCGCTTGATGTCGCCGAACCGAACTTCGCCATCGATCTCGGAGATCGTGGCTGGATCCTTGGGACGCCTTGCCTCGAACAGCTCGGCCACCCGCGGCAGACCGCCGGTGATGTCGCGAGTCTTGTACGCTTCTCTCGAGATCTTGGCGATGATCGTACCGGCACTGATCTTCTTGCCGTCCTCGACCGTCAGCTGCGCACCCACCGGAATCACGAAGTCTCTCAGGCGCTTTTCCTTGCCGCCCTTCGTCTCGATGATCTCGATGTGCGGGTGCAGCTTCTTCTCCTTGTCTTCGATGACCACGGTTTGACGGAGACCGGTGAGCTCGTCGAGCTCCTCGGAAACCGACTCGCCCGGAATCAGGTCGACGAAGCGGAGAGTTCCTTCCACGTCCGCGATGATCGGGTTCGTGTAAGGATCCCAGGTGAAGATGATCTGATCCTTCTTCACGTCGTCGCCATCCTTCACCATCAGGGTGGCGCCGAGCGGAACCTGGAGGCGCGCGCCTACTGAAGCATTGCGCTCGCCCGAGCTCTTGATCGTGAGCTCGCCCTCGTAAGACGTGACGATCTGCTGCTTCTCGGCGTTCGTCACGACAACGAGCCTGTCTCCGTACTCGATCGTGCCAGCGACCTTCGACTTGCGGGCCGTCTGCTCGGCGATACGAGCCGCGGTTCCACCGATGTGGAATGTGCGGAGCGTGAGCTGAGTACCCGGCTCGCCGATCGACTGCGCGGCGATGATTCCAACCGCTTCACCCTTGTCGACCATTCCCATGGTCGCGAGGTTGCGGCCGTAGCACATCTGGCAGAGACCACGCTTCGCCTCACAGGTGAGAACGCTGCGGATCTTCACCGTCTCGAGTCCCGACTCCTCAATGCCCCGAGCCATGTCCTCGTCGATGAGCTGACCAGCCTCGACCAGCAGCGATCTCTGGCCGGACTCGTCGATCTCGTGCACATCATAGATGTCTTCAGCTGCCACGGTGCCGACGATACGCTCGGCCAGCGGCTCGATGATGTCCTCGCCTTCCTTCAGCGCTCCGACCTCGAGGCCGAGGATGGTTCCGCAATCCTCTTCGGTGATCGTCACATCCTGCGCGACGTCCACGAGGCGGCGGGTGAGGTAGCCGGCGTCCGCTGTCTTCAGAGCGGTGTCGGCCAGACCCTTACGTGCGCCGTGGGTCGAGATGAAGTACTCGAGCACGGACAATCCTTCGCGGAAGTTCGACTTGATCGGGCTTTCGATGATCTCGCCGATGCCTCCGGTGAGCTTATTCTGCGGCTTGGCCATCAGTCCGCGCATACCGGCGAGCTGACGGATCTGATCGCGCGATCCACGCGATCCGGAATCGAACATCATGAACACGGGGTTGAACCCGTCGTTCGACTCGCGCATCGCGCGAACCATTGCATCGGCAACGTCGTTGTTGGCGTGCGTCCAGGTGTCGATCACCTTGTTGTAGCGCTCGCCGTTCGTGATGTTGCCGGTCTGATAGGCCTTCTGGAATCTGTTGACGCGCTCCTCGGCCTCGCCGAGCAGTGTCTCCTTCTCAGCGGGGATGTGGAGGTCTTCGATTCCGATCGAGATTCCACCGCGCGTGGCGTAGCGGAACCCGAACTCCTTCAGCCGATCGAGGAACGGCACAGTTCCCTGCAGCCCGCTCCTCCGATAGGACTCAAACACCAATTCGCCTAGCGCCTTCTTCTTCATCTCCCGGTTCTGGAACGCGATCTCCGCCGGGATGATGGCGTTGAAGAGCACTCGACCGACGGTTGTCTCGAGCCACCGCGCTCCTTCGACATCCTGGACGTAGTAGCGGATGGGCGTGTGGAATGTCACGCGGTCCTGTGACAGCGCGAGCTCAACCTCGGCGACGTTGGTGTACGACTTGGCGTTCTTGTCGAACTTGTCGAAGCCCGGAGGAGCCTTGGTCGCGAAGTAGCAGCCAAGCACGATGTCCTGACTGGGCTCGGCGACCGGACGTCCGTCCGACGGCTTGAGGATGTTGTTCGACGACAGCATGAGCAGACGGCACTCGAGCTGGGCCTCGAACGAAAGCGGAACGTGCACGGCCATCTGGTCACCATCGAAGTCGGCGTTGAACGCCGCGCAGACGAGCGGGTGAATACGAATGGCCTTTCCTTCGACGAGCACCGGCTCGAAAGCCTGGATGCCGAGTCTGTGAAGGGTCGGAGCGCGGTTGAGCAGCACCGGGTGATCGCGAATGATCTCCTCGAGGATTTCATACACCTCGGGCGATTCCTTCTCCACGATTTTCTTGGCGCGCTTCACCGTCTCGGCGATTCCCTTCTCGACCAGCTTATGGATGATGAACGGCTTGAACAGCTCCAGCGCCATCGCCTTCGGCAGACCGCACTGGTGCAGCTTGAGCTCAGGACCGACGACGATGACCGAACGGCCAGAGTAGTCGACGCGCTTGCCGAGTAGGTTCTGGCGGAAGCGCCCCTGCTTGCCCTTGAGCATGTCGGACAGCGACTTGAGCGGACGCTTGCCGCGACCACGAATCGCCTTGGAGCGGCGACCGTTGTCGAACAATGCATCGACCGCTTCCTGGAGCATTCTCTTCTCGTTGCGGAGAATGACTTCAGGCGCGCGGTGCGAGATCAGCTTCATCAACCGGTTGTTGCGGTTGATGACGCGACGATAGAGATCGTTCAGATCCGACGTGGCGAAACGGCCGCCGTCGAGCGGAACGAGCGGACGCAGATCCGGCGGAATCACCGGTATGACGTCCATGATCAGCCATTCGGCCTTGTTGCGCTCCTGGCCTGAATCGCCGGAGTTGCGGAACGCATCGACGACCTTGAGTCGCTTGAGCATCTGCTTCTTGCGATGCTGCGAGCCTTCATCGACGAGACCGGCGCGAAGCTCCTCCGCGACCTTGTCCACATCGATTCTCTTGAGCAGCTCACGAACAGCGGGCGCTCCGATGTCGGCGAAGAACGCGTTATCGCCTTCGTCCTTGGCCTTCTGGCGGAGATAGAAATACTCGTCTTCCGTGAGTAGAGAATTGTTCTCGATCGGACGGCCCGGGCTGTCCGGTATCGCCATGTTCTCGGGCACCGACTCCTGCTTGCCCGCGTCGACGACGACGTAGTTCGAGTAGTAGATGACCTTCTCGAGATCGCGGAGCGTGAGGTCCACGAGGTTCCCCATCGGACTCGGCAGAGTCTTGAAGAACCAGATGTGGGCGACGGGCACGGCGAGCTCGATGTGCCCCATGCGCTCGCGACGGACGCGGCTCAGGGTGACTTCGACGCCGCAACGATCGCAGATCACACCGCGATAACGGATGCGCTTGTACTTGCCGCAGTGGCATTCCCAGTCCTTCACCGGGCCGAAGATGCGCTCGCAGAACAAGCCATCCTTCTCCGGCTTGAACGAGCGGTAGTTGATCGTCTCGGGCTTCAGTACCTCGCCCCACGACCACCAGGTGCGGAGACCGGCCATCTCCAGCCGCTCGCGCTCCTTGGAATCCTTCGGGCCGCGCATCTCTTCGGGAGATGCGATGCGGACCTGGATGTAATCGAATGAAGACGCGCGCGTCTCGCGCGTGCTGCGAAAATCAATCATCAGTTATACCTCGCTCCCGTTGCCGTTTCTGGAGCCCATGTTGCCGAGGCCGTAGCCGCTGGTCGCGTTCGCTCCCATGCTGACGTGGATTCCCAGCGCCTTCAGCTCCTGAACGAGCACGTTGAAGGACTCCGGAATTCCGGGCTCGGGAAGGTTCTGCCCCTTCACGATCGCCTCGTAAACTCTGCTGCGTCCGTTCACATCGTCCGACTTGACGGTGAGAATCTCCTGCAGCGTATGCGCAGCGCCGTAAGCCTCGAGTGCCCACACTTCCATCTCTCCGAAGCGCTGGCCGCCGAACTGCGCCTTACCGGCGAGCGGCTGCTGCGTGACGAGGGAGTAGGGTCCGATGCTTCGCGCGTGAATCTTGTCGTCGACCAGGTGCGACAGCTTCAGCATGTAGATCTCGCCGACCGTCACCGGGTTCGCGAACGTCTCGCCGGTGCGTCCGTCGCGGAGTCTGACCTTGCCGCCCGCCGAGATTCCGGCGAGGCGCATCAGCTC